>JALERU010000064.1 GCA_022764045.1 Clostridiales bacterium
CATGGTCACGTCGGGGTTGACGCTCTTGGCGCCCAGATAGAAGGCGGTGTAGCCGGAGATGACCTCGGCAAAGGGCTTGGCGGCCACATAGCCCAGCTTGTTGGTCTCGGTCTTCAGACCGGCGGCGATGCCGGCCAGATAGCGGGCCTCATAGATCTTGGCGAAGTAGTTGTGGGTGTTGTCCAGGGTGTCGGAAGCGCCCTGATAGCCGGTGGCGTGGCAGAACTGCACCTCGGGATAGTCGGGGGCGGCCTCCACCATGTACTGCTCGTGGCCGAAGGAGTCGGCAAAGATGGCGTGGCAGCCGGCGTCGATGAGCTCACCGATGGCGTCGGCACAGGTGGAGTCCTCGCCGATGTTGGCCTTCACCACCACCTGGGTGTCATAGTCCAGGCCCAGCTTTTCGCAGGCGGCCTGCATGCCCTCGATGTGGTTCTTGTTGTAGGCGTCGGCGGCCTCACCCACCAGGATCAGACCGACCTTCAGATCAGCCGCGGCAATGCCGGCAGTCTGCTCGGCGTCGCCCTCGTTCTCTGCGGGGGTGGTGTCGTCGCCGCCGCAGGCGGTCAGGCCGATGGCCATCACGCCAGCCAGCAGCAGGGCAAGAATACGCTTCTTCATTTGTGTTCCTCCTTAAAAATATGTTTCCAAAACGGTTTTTGAGAAAACCGAAGTGAATGGGGTTGGGTGGCCCTCTGGGGGCCGGGGGGTGTGGTAGACTGCGGCGTGGGAGGCCGGCCTTGGGGGCTGGGTTGGAAACCTGTCACGGCGAAAGGTGGTGACGGTATCCTTCTACCCGCCGGTACTCCGCATCGCCCCCTCATCCGTCAGCTCCGCTGACAGCTTCCCCCCAAGGGGAAGCCTACGTGCTTTGCTACGTTGGGGTGATTGCTACGGTATTTTTCTACACAAACCCTAAGGGTTTGCCAAAGCCTTCCCCTGGGGGGGAAGGTGGGCCGGCCAAAGGCCGGGTCGGATGAGGGCGAGCCTTGAGGGTTCCTCGGCGTGGGGAATAGACGCACCCACCCCCTCCCAAAGGGTACTCACCCACGCCCCTGCGCGCCCAGCCGGTGGGCGCGCTTTGGACGGCGTTTCAATGGGAGGGCCACAGGCCGCTTAATTCTTCAAGAACACCCACCCAAAGGTTTTTTATAAACCAGAGAATGGGGTTCCAAGGGGAAAGAACCTCTTTCCCCCATTTCTTTGGAAGAAATGGGGCCCCCGCCGGGTAGGCGCCCTATCGGAGCAGACTGCTCCGACGCCCGTCCCGGCCCCAAGGGCCGGACAAACCACCAAAGGAGGCTGTCTCCTCACTCACAAAAGACAACCCCCGTCTCTTCGCTCATGCGTTCAATCCGGGCCAAGGCCTCCACCCGGACCCCCTTCCCCCGGATAATCTCTCCCCCGGGCTGGAAGGCCTTTTCAATTACAATCCCGGCACCCACCACCTCGGCGCCCGCCTGATGGACGATGTCGATGAGGGCGCTCAGGGCGCTGCCGTTGGCCAGGAAGTCGTCGATGAGCAGAACCTTCTCCCCCGCCTTCAAAAACTCCTTGGACACAAAAATGTTATAGGGCCGTTTGCCCTGGGTGAAGGACTCCACGGTGCTGATGTACACGTCCCCGGCGATGTTCTTGGTTTTGTTTTTTTTGGCAAAGACCACCGGCGCGTTGTCAAAGGACGGGGCTGCCAGGCAGGCGATGCCGATGCCCGAGGCCTCGATGGTGAGGATGCGGTCCACCTGGCAGCCTTCAAACCGCCGGCGGAACTCCTGCCCGATGGCCTGGAGGAAGGCCACGTCCATCTGATGGTTCAGAAAGCTGTCTACCTTGAGCACCTCGTTGCTCCCCCGGATCTTGCCGTCCCGGCAAATACGCTGCTTCAATTCTTCCACAAAAGAACGCCCCTTCCGCAAATTTTTTCTGTATGAAGTACCACTTTAATATATTATTGTACTGGATGCCCACGGCCCTGGCAAGATGGGAAGTCCTCCAAAAAAACGACTGAAAATTTGGCGAAATTCTATCCTTTTTTAGCGGTTTTCACGGCCTGGTTTTTTTGCCAGATTTTTGCAAGGGGACAGGGGGGAAAATGCAAGGTTTTGCTTGACTTTTTGCACTTTCCCCGATAAACTGTATCTGATTGTTTATCCCTCTTCCCTTTCGGCCCGGCCGGGCCGGCGAAGAGGATGCCTTCCAGGGGCATGACCTCTGGGAGGTACTCTATTTTATTCTTTTTATTAGAAAAGGAGATACGAACGATGGATTTTCAGGCACTGTACAACAGCAAGCTGACCACCGCCGCTGAGGCCGTCAAGCTGGTCAAGTCCGGCGACTGGGTGGACTACACCTGGTGCACCAACCACCCCGTGGAGCTGGACAAGGCCCTGGCCGCCCGCCAGAACGAGCTGGAAGACGTCAAGATCCGCGGCGGCGTGACCATGTGGATGCCCGAGATTGCCAAGGCCGACGACGCCGGCGAGCACTTCGCCTGGCACTCCTGGCACTGCTCCGGCATCGACCGTAAGATCATCGGCAAGGGCATGGGCTGGTTCTCCCCCATGCGCTACTCCGAGCTGCCCCGCTTTTACCGGGAAAACCTGGACCCCGTGGACGTGGTGATGATGCAGTGCCCCCCCATGGACGAGCACGGCAACTTCTCCCTGTCCCTGGCCCCCTCCCACCTGTATGACATGTGCGCCCGCGCCAAGCACATCATCGTGGAGGTCAACGAGAACATGCCCGTGGTCTACGGCCTGCACAAGACCGAGGTGAACATCCAGCAGGTCACCTACGTGGTCGAGGGCAACAACCCCTCCATCCCCGAGCTGGGCTCCGTGCCCCCCACCGACGTGGACCGCACCGTGGCTAACTTGATCGTGCCCGAGATCCCCAACGGCGCCTGCCTGCAGCTGGGCATCGGCGGCATGCCCAACACCGTGGGCGCCCTCATCGCCGAGTCCGACCTGAAGGATCTGGGCGTGCACACCGAGATGTACGTGGACGCCTTCGTGGACATCGCCAAGGCCGGCAAGATCAACGGCAAGAACAAGACCGTGGACTATGGCCGCCAGGTCTTCGCCTTCGCCGCCGGCACCAAGAAGCTCTATGACTACGTGAACAAAAACCCCGACGTTATGGGCGCTCCCGTGGACTACACCAACGATGTCCACGTGATCTCCCAGTTGGATAAGTTCATCTCCATCAACAACATTGTGGACCTGGACCTCTTCGGCCAGGTGAACGCCGAGTCCGCCGGCATCAAGCACATCTCCGGCACCGGCGGCCAGCTGGACTTCGTCATGGGCGCTTACCTGTCCAAGGGCGGTAAGTCCTTCATCTGCCTGTCCTCCTCCATGAAGGGCAAGGACGGCGAGCTGAAGTCCCGGATCGTCCCCACCCTGACCAACGGCTCCATCTGCACCGACCCCCGTTCCACCGTGCAGTATCTGGTCACTGAGTACGGCATGATCAACCTGAAGGGCCTGAACACTTGGGAGCGCGCGGAGAAGATCATCTCCATCGCCCATCCTCAGTTCCGCGATCAGTTGATTCAGGACGCAGAGAAGATGCACATTTGGAGACGTTCCAACAAGCGGTAATCTTCTGTTTTCTGTGTTGACAGCACCCCCTGGATTCGTCCGGGGGGTGTTTTTTTTCTGTGTCCTGGGGCGTGGGCGATTCGCAGGGAGGGGTAGGTGGGTTGGAAACCTGCCACGGCAGAAGGTGGCAGCGGTATCCTTCTACCCGCCGGTACTCCACATCGCCCCCTCATCAGACGCCTTCGGCGCCAGCTTCCCCCCAAGGGGAAGCCTACGCTACTTCGGTACGTTGGGGTTATTGACTGCGCATTTTTCTTCATAAGCCCTCCAGGGCTCCCCTGGGGGGGGAGGTGGGCCGGCCGCAGGCCGGGTCGGATGAGGGCGAGCGTTGAGGATTCCACGGCGTGGGTAATAGACGCACCCACCCCACCCCAAAAAAGGATTTCATGCCCTCTTCGACACCCTTCCCAAGACTTCTCTTCCAGAAAATGGTAAACTTTAGCTGTTCTTAGAAAGGAGGCCAGAGAAATGCCGGTTTTATACAAACGCGGGCTTTTGGAGAGCACCCGGGTGACCATGATCGCGCCGGATTACATCTCCCCCAACCCCGACCAGCCCCGCCGCTACTTCGATCCCGAGGGGCTCACGGAGCTTGCGGAGAGCATCCGCGTTCACGGGATTCTTCAGCCCCTTTCCGTCCGGCGCAAGGGCGGTGGGCGCTATGAGCTCATCGCCGGGGAGCGCCGGCTGCGGGCCGCCATGATCTGCGGCCTGGAGCAAGTCCCCTGTCTGGTGCTGGAGGTTTCCAGGGAAAGTTCCTGTCTGCTCTCCCTCATTGAAAACCTCCAGCGGCGTGACCTGGATTTCTGGGAGGAGGCCAAAGCCTTGGAGCGGCTCATCTCTGTCTATGGCCTGTCCCAGGAAGAGGCCGCCGCCAAGGTGGGAAAATCCCAGTCGGCGGTGGCCAATAAGCTGCGGCTCCTTCGTCTGCCCCAGGAGGTTCTGTCCCTCCTGCGGAAAAACGGCTTTACCGAGCGTCACGCCCGGGCCCTCCTTCGCCTGCCCACCCCGGAAGCCCAAAAGGAAGGGGCGGAGCTCCTGGTGAAGGAGGGTTGGACCGTCTCCCGCACGGAGAAGTACGTGGAGGAGGTCCTCAAAGCCCAAACCAAGGAGAAGAAGGCCCGGCGGCCTTTGTTCATCCGGGATGTGCGCTTCTTCCTCAACTCCCTGGACCACAGCCTCACCGTCATGCGGTCGGCGGGGGTGGACGCCCAGTGCAAGCGGGAAGAGGAGGGGGACGACATCCTGCTCACCATACGGATCCCGAAGGCAAAGGCCTCGAACGAGTCTGCCTAAGCCTGCGTTTTCCTTGCATATCCTTTTCAGCTTGATGGATGTTTCACGTGAAACATCCATCCTTTTTTAGGACCCCCTTTCCCCCACCTTTCCTGCAAATATATCTTGCAAAACCCCGATAAAGCGCATATAATAGAAAACCTAACCAGTCTGTGAAACCGGCGGAAACCCCAGGGGATCAACGGTTTTTACAAGAATATTTTGGATGTTAACCCAGGAAAGGGGGCTTTGCCAGCATGGCGAAAACCATCGCCTTCGTCAACCAAAAGGGGGGCGTGGGCAAGACCACAAGCTGTGTCAATTTGGGCTCCTGCCTTCAGGCCGCCGGGGCCAAGGTATTGGTCTGCGATTTTGACCCCCAAGGCAACGCCACCTCCGGCTTTGGGGTGGACAAGGGGGCGGTGTTCCCCACCATTTACGATGTGCTCATCGCCGGGGCTCCGGTGGAAAACGCCATCGTCCACACCAAATACAGCGACGTCCTTCCCGCCAACAAGGCCCTGGCCGGGGCCTCGGTGGAGATGATCGCCCTGGACCGCCGGGAATATCTCCTGAAAGACGCCCTGGCCAAGGTGGCTGGCCGCTATGACTTCATCCTCATCGACTGCCCGCCCTCCCTGGAGCTGCTCACCCTCAACTGCCTCTGCGCGGCGGACACCGTTCTGGTGCCCGTCCAATGCGAGTATTACGCCTTGGAGGGCCTGAGCGACCTGCTGTCCACCATCCGCATTGTCAAAAGCCGCCTGAACCCCCCTATCGACCTGGAGGGGCTGCTGCTGACCATGTACGACGGGCGGACCAACCTCTCCCTCCAGGTGGCCGAGGAAGTCAAACGCCATTTCCCTGGAAAGGTTTTTGCCACCGTCATTCCCCGCAACGTCCGGCTCTCCGAGGCCCCCAGCCACGGCAAACCGGTGAACGTCTACGACGGTTCCTCCCGGGGGTCGGTGGCCTACAAGCGATTGACAGAGGAACTGCTGGCCAGGAACCCTCTGTCACCCAGAAAGGAAGGATAACATGGCCTTAGGAAGAGGGCTGGACGCCCTGCTGGGGGACAGTTCCCTCCGCGCCCAGACCGGGGGGTCCGTGAGCCTCCCCATCGCCCAGGTAGAGCCGGGGCTGAACCAGCCCAGAAAGCATTTTGACGACGAGGCCCTGGCCGACCTGGCCGAGTCCATCCGCCAGCACGGCATTTTACAGCCCCTGACGGTGCGCCGGCTGGCCTCGGGCTATTACCAGATCATCGCCGGGGAGCGCCGCTGGCGGGCCGCCCGGCTGGCGGGCCTGGAAGAGGTCCCCGCCATCATCATCGAGGCCGACGACCGGAAGGTCATGGAACTGGGCCTCATCGAAAACCTCCAGCGGGAGGACCTGAACCCCATGGAAGAGGCCGCCGGCTACCGGGCCCTGGTCCAGGACTACGGCCTGACCCAGGAGGAGGCCGCCAAACGGGTGAGCAAATCCCGCCCCGCGGTGGCCAACGCCATGCGGCTGCTGGCCCTGCCCCAGGAGGTCCAGTGGCTCATCGAGCAGGGCAACCTCTCCGCCGGCCATGGCCGGGCCCTGTTGGCCCTCCCTTCCCCCGAGGGGCAGATGGCCTTTGCTCAGGAGATCATGGCAAAGAGCTACTCCGTCCGGGAGACCGAGGAGAAGATCCGCCAGCGCCTCCAGGAGGAGGAAAAGCCCCAGGCAGAGCGAGAGCCCTCCCCCCTCCGCATCTATTATAAGGAGGCCGAGCGGCAGCTCACCGCCGGATTGGGCCGGCGGGTGACCATCACCCAGGGGAAGAAAAAGGGGAAAATCGCCCTGGAGTACTATGACCAGGAGGACCTGGAGCTGCTGATGCAGGCCCTGTCCACCCTGGGCGGCAGAAAGGAGCAGGCCGAGCCGTGAGCCAAGAAGAAACCAAGATTCCGTCCCAGCCGGACAAGCCCAAAAGCAAGAGCCGGCCGGTGACGATCTACCTCTCTGTTCTGTTCTGCGTGGCCCTGCTGCTGCTGCTGATCTCCTTTGTCATGCAGCAGCGCAATCACATTGCCTTGCAGGACCTGAATGAATCCATCACCCAAACCCAGGACGTGGCCGGTCTCCAACTGGAGAACCAGCGGCTGAAATATGAGCTGGAGGCCAAGGCCAACCTGGAAAAACAGGCGGAGGAAAAGGACAAGGAGGCCCAAGCCCTGGAATGGCTCCGCCAGATCGAGGGAGCCACCCGCCGGTCTTACACCACCGCCCGGGAACTGGCCGAGGCCTTTGAGGCCACGGGCCTGCAGGAGAGCCTTCCCACAGAGTCTGTGGTGGAGGGAGCCGACTCCCCTGCCGAGACCTATGAGAACATTCACAACATGCTCTTTTAAGGAAGCCAGAGAGAAATCCGCTTTTTATGTTTCACGTGAAACATTCATTTTCAAATTATCTATGAGGTGATACCTATGCTGGACATCAAGCGCATCAAGGAAGACCCGGAAAAGGTCAAGGCCGGCCTACGGGCCAAGGAAGTAGACTGCGACCAGGAGGTGGACCGCATCCTGGAGCTGGACAAGGCCCGCCGGGACATCATCTTTGCCACCGAGCAGATGAAGGCCGAGCAGAATAAGGTTTCCAAGACCATCCCCCAGCTAAAAAAGGCCGGGGAGGACACCGCCCCCGTCTTCAAGCGCATGGGTGAGCTGAAAGCCCAGATCGCCGCCAAGGACGAGGAGCTGCGCACCGTGGAGGCCGAGTACCGCACCCTGATGCTCTCCCTGCCCAACCTGCCCGACGACGACCTGAAGCCCGGCGGCAAGGAAAACAACGAGCCCCTGCGCTACTTCGGTGAGCCCCACAAGTTTGACTTCGAGCCCAAGCACCATGTGGACCTGTGCACCGACCTGGGCTTCATCGACTACACCCGAGGGGTAAAGCTGGCCGGCTCCGGCTTCTGGATGTACACCGGCCTGGGCGCCCGCCTGGAGTGGGCCCTGCTGAACTATTTCATCGACACCCACCTGGCCGATGGCTATGAGTTCATCCTGCCCCCCCACATGCTGGAGTACCAGTGCGGCGAGACCGCTGGCCAGTTCCCCAAGTTCGCCGACGAGGTCTATAAGATCCAGAACCCCACCGACGACCGGGTCCACTACATGCTCCCCACCGCCGAGGCCGCCCTGGCCAGCGTCTACCGGGACGAGATCCTGGCCGAGGCCGACCTGCCCAAGAAGTTCTTCGCCTACACCCCCTGCTTCCGCCGGGAGGCCGGTTCCGCCCGGGCCGAGGAGCGGGGCATGGTCCGGGGCCATCAGTTTAATAAGGTAGAGATGTTCCAGTTCACCCGCCCCGAGGACTCCAACGACGCCTTCGACGAGCTGGTCACCAAGGCCGAAAACCTGGTCAAGGGCCTGGGCTTCCACTTCCGCACCGTGAAGCTGGCCGCCGGCGACTGCTCCGCCTCCATGGCACGGACCTATGACATCGAGATCCAGATCCCCTCTATGCAGGGCTATAAAGAGGTCTCTTCCGTCTCCAACGCCCGGGACTACCAGGCCCGCCGGGGCAACATCCGCTTCCGCCGGGAGAGCACCGGAAAGCCTGAGTTCCTCCACACCCTCAACGGCTCGGGCCTGGCCACCAGCCGCATCTTCCCGGCCATGGTGGAGCAAAATCAGCTGAAGGACGGCAGCATCAAGGTGCCGGAGGTGCTTCAGAAGTATCTGGGTGGTATGGAGATCATCAGCCGCTGATTTTGCGGAACCATACCAAGCATTTCCGGAGGAAATCTTGCCGCAGGGCGAATTCATTTCGCCCGAGGAAGTAAAATCTGTCCGCCGGGGGTTCCCCGGCCAGGCAAAGCCTGGTTGGGGAATGGAGCAAAATCAGTTAAAGGACGGCAGCATCAAGGTACCGGAGGTGCTTCAGAAGTATCTGGGCGGTATGGAGATCATCAGCCGGAAAAAGTGAGCAATCCCCCACATCCCCATCCAAAAACAAAAAGAGAATGAGAATGAAGGAGCAGCAATCATGTCAGACGAAAAGAAATCCGCCACCAAGAAAGCCCGGGGTCTGATCGGTGAATTCAAGGCATTCATCAGCCGGGGCAACGTGATAGATATGGCCGTCGGCGTCATCATCGCCACCGCCTTTGGCAAGATCACTACCTCCCTGGTCAACGATGTGGTTATGCCCGCCATCCAGTATTTCATCGGCTCGGCAGACACCAGTTCCATGAACATCGTCCTCCAGCCCGCCGTAGTGGAAAACGGCGAGGTCATCAGCGAGGCCATCACCATCGGCATCGGCACCTTTATCGGCACCATCATCGACTTCCTGCTGGTGGCCCTGGTGGTCTTCCTGGTGATTAAGGCCATGAACACCGCCAAGGATAAGGCCGAGGCTCTGGCCCACCGGAAGAAGGAAGAGGAAGCCGCCGCCGAAGAGCCCCCCGCCCCCTCCAAGGAGGAAGTCCTGCTCACCGAGATCCGCGACCTGCTGCGGGAGCAGAAGAAACAGTAAGGAGACCTCCAATGGAACCAGAAGAACGCAAAGACGAAGCCCTTTCCCAGGAGGAGCCCCCTGCCCCGGAAGAGAAGCCCTATCAGCCATACAGCCCCAAGGCCCGGATGTGGGCCTGGATCGGGATCGCCTTTATGATCTTCCTGACCATTATGTATGCCTACGCCTTTGCTTCCGGCTCGATTCTGAATGTTTGAGGTGATCCCATTGACAGAGCAAGACAGAGACCGTTTGCGCCAAGGTCTGGACCGCCTGGGGGTGGCTTACACCCAGGAGGCCGAGGACAAGCTGGCCCTCTACTGCCACCGCCTGCTGGAGAAAAACCAGGTGATGAACCTAACGGCCATCACCGACCCGGCGGAGGTGGTGAAGCTCCACTTTTTGGACAGCGCCGCCCTGCTGCCCACCAAGGCCCTGGGAGGGCGGAAGATCATCGACGTGGGCACCGGCGCGGGCTTCCCCGGCCTGGTGCTCAAGCTCCTGGACCCCACCATCCGCCTGACCCTGCTGGACAGCCTGGGCAAGCGGATCACCTGGCTCACCCAGTTGTGCCAGGAGCTGGCCCTGCCCGACGTGGTCCTCATCAAGGGCCGGGCGGAGGAGCTCTCCCACCGGAAGACCCACCGGGAGGCCTACGACGTGGCCGTCTCCCGGGCCCTGGCTTCCATGCCTGTGCTCTCGGAGCTCTGCCTGCCTTACGTGAAGCCCGGCGGCCTGTTTTTGGCCATGAAGAGCAACAAGACCGACGAGGAGATCGCCGCCGCCGAAGACATCGTCCACACCCTGGGGGGCG
Organism: Clostridiales bacterium; assembly: GCA_022764045.1. Taxonomy (GTDB): domain Bacteria; phylum Bacillota; class Clostridia; order Oscillospirales; family Oscillospiraceae; genus Evtepia. The sequence goes on from JALERU010000064.1 coordinate 10,180, forward strand.
AAAAGCCCTTTGTGATGGACTATCTCATCCCCGGCACCGAGGTCTACCACCGGGTGGTCACCGTTTTCAAAAGCCGTCCCACCCCCGGGACTTACCCCCGAAAATGGGCGAAGATGAAGGAAACAAAAATTTAGTGTCTTTGCACAAAAAGTGGTTGCAAGGATTGTGGGATTATGATACAATAAAGCAGAAGTTTCAGGAGGAATGGCTGTGGGCAGCGTAATCGTCATCACATCCGGGAAGGGCGGCACGGGAAAGACCTCTCTCACAGGGGGTCTCGCCGCCGCTCTGGCAAGCCAGGGGCAAAAGGTCCTCTGCATCGACGCCGATGTGGGCCTGCGCAACCTGGATATCACCCTGGGAATGACCGACGCGGCGCTGATGGATTTCAGCGACGTGATCGCCGGCCGGTGCCAGCTGCACCGGGCGGTCGCGCCCCACCCCTCTGTTTCCAATTTGTATCTTCTCACCGCGCCTCTCACCCTGCCGGAGGATTTCCCCGGAGAGAGGGGCTGGCAGGCCCTGCTGGAGCAGGCCCGTCCGGCCTACGATTTCATTCTCATCGACTCCCCCGCCGGCCTCGGCGCGGGCTTCCGCATGGCGGTCTGCGGCGCGGACCGGGCCATTGTGGTGGCGGTGAGCGACCCCTCCTCTCTGCGGGACGCCCAGCGGGTGGTCAGCCAGCTTTCCCAGTTGGAGCAGGTTCATCTGGTGGTCAATCGGGTCCGCCCCCGGCTGCTGCGCCGGCAGGGGGCCACCATTGACGACGCCATGGACACCGCCGGCCTCCCCCTTTTGGGCCTGGTGCCCGAGGATGCCAAGGTGGTCCTGGCTGCCAGCGGCGGACGCCTGGTCTCCCAGCTTACCCAGCGGGGGGCCGCCCAGGCCTACGCCAACATCGCCCGCCGCTTAACCGGCCAGCAGACGCCGTTGATGAAGATCTACTGAAACAGAGGGGAGGGACCCCCCAGTTCTCCCATTAGTTTTCCCGGTGACCTCTCCCCAAGAAGACCAAAGCAGGGACGTCACCCACAGCGAAAGGATGAGTCATATGAATATCGCTTTGATGAGTCATGATCACAAGAAAGAGCTGATGGTCCAGTTCTGCATTGCCTACTGCGGCGTGTTGTCCAAACACACCGTATGCGCCACCAATACCACCGGCCGCTTGGTGGCCGAGGCAACGGGACTTCCCGTCCGTCTGTTCCTCTCCCACGCCCACGGCGGCAGCCAGCAGATCGGCGCCCGGATCGCCTATAACGAGATCGACATGGTGCTGTTCTTCTCCGACCCCCAGTCCAGCGACTTAGATCCTGACCTGAAATATATCAACCAGATGTGCGACCAGTACAACATTCCTTTCGCCACCAACGCTGCCACGGCAGAGATTCTGATTCACGGTCTGGAGCGAGGGGATCTGGATTGGAGAGAGATCATCAACCCCGCCCTCAAGCCGGTTACCGTCTGAGGCCCAAAGGTTAAGAGCAAAAATGCGTCCTCGTTCCGGCTTGGCCAGGGACGAAGGCGCATTTTTTGTGGAGGTTGGGATCGGAGAACCCTGCCACGGAAAAAGGTGGCAACGATGCCCATCTACCCGCCGATGCACCACATCGCCCCCTTATCAGACGCCTCCGGCGCCAGCTTCCCCCCAAGGGGAAGCCTACGTGCTATGCTACGTTGCGGTTTTTGCTACGGTAGTTTTCTACATAAGCCTTCCAGGGCTTGCCAAAAGCCTTCCCCTGGGGGGGAAGGTGGGCCGGCCCTTCGGGCCGGGTCGGATGAGGGCGAGCGTCGAGGTCCCCCACGGCGTCGGTAATAGACGCACTGGCGTAAGGTGGCAACGGGATTCCTCTACCCCCCGTTACTACGAAATCGCCCCCTCATCAGTCACCTTCGGTGACAGCTTCCCCCCAAGGGGAAGCCTACGCTACTACGGTACGTTGGGGTGATTGCTACGATATTTTTCTACATAAGCCACACAGGGCTTTGCCAAAAGCCTTCCCCTGGGGGGGAAGGTGGGCCGGCCCTTCGGGCCGGGTCGGATGAGGGCGAGCCTGGAGGATTCCACAGCGTAGGAAATAGCCCCACCAACCCCACCCCCCATAGACACTACAAAGAAAGCGAGGTTTCTCCCATGGAACCCAAAGAAAAAACCACCCGCATGAAACCCCGGACCCTGTCCGGTTTTATGGAGCTCCTCCCCGCCCCCCAAACCCAGTTTGAGCGGATGCTGGAAAAGCTCCGGGCCACCTACAGCCTCTACGGCTTCACCCCCCTGGACACTCCCGTCATCGAGTCGGCGGAGATCCTGCTGGCAAAGGGGGGCGGCGAGACCGAGAAGCAGATCTATCGCTTCACCAAGGGGGACAGCGACCTGGCCCTCCGCTTTGACCTGACCGTCCCCCTGGCCAAGTATGTGGCCCTCCACTACGCCGACCTGGCCTTCCCCTTCCGCCGGTATCAAATCGGCAAGGTCTACCGGGGCGAGCGGGCCCAGCGGGGCCGGTTCCGGGAGTTTTACCAGTGCGACATCGACGTCATCGGCGACGGCAAGCTGGATATCTCCAACGAGGCGGAGATCCCCGCCATCATCTACCAGGCCTTCACCTCCCTGGGCCTGGAGAAGTTCAAGATCCGGGTGAACAACCGGAAGATTCTCACCGGCTTTTACGACATGCAGGGCCTGGCCGGCCAGGCCGGGGAGATCATGCGCACGGTGGACAAGCTGGATAAGATCGGTGCGGACAAGGTGAAGGCCCTTCTCATAGAAGGGGGCGTGGCCGAAGACGCCGCCGCCGAAATTTTGAAGTTCATCGCCATCACCGGCTCCAACGCAGAGGTGCTCTCCGCCCTGGAGGCCTACCGGGGCCGCAGCGAGATCTTTGACCAGGGCCTGGAGGAGCTGGGGGCCGTGGTGAAATACCTGGGCTCCTTCGGGGTGCCCGAGGACCACTTCGCCGTGGACCTCACCATCGCCCGGGGTCTGGATTACTACACCGGCACCGTCTACGAAACCGTCATGCTGGACCACCCGGAAATCGGTTCCATCTGCTCCGGCGGCCGGTACGACAACCTGGCCGAGTATTACACCGACAAAAAGCTCCCCGGGGTGGGCATTTCCATCGGCCTGACCCGCCTGTTCTATGTGCTGGGGGAGCAGGGCTACCTCAACGATGAGCTGGTAACGGCCCCTGCCGACGCCCTCATTCTCCCCATGACCGAGGACCTCACCTCCGCCATTTCCTTTGCCACCCAGCTCCGCCAGGCCGGGGTCCGGGCCCAGATCTATGGGGAGCAGAAGAAGTTCAAGGCCAAGATGAGCTACGCCGACAAGCTGAAAATCCCCTATGTGGTCTTCCTGGGGGAGGACGAGATTGCCCAAGGGGTGGTCAAGGTCAAGGATATGGCCACCGGCGACCAGCAGGCCCTGGCCCCCGACCAGGCGGTCCAGACCATCGCCGCCGCCATGGCCCAGCGGGCCCAGGGCAAGCCCATCCGGGAAACCTACTGATACTATCATTCGTTAAAAAGTAGGCTTTGCAAAAGGCTACTTTTTATAGCACCACAGGTGCGTCGAATGATGTATGAGACGTCTTTTCAGCGGCAAAGCCGCTGAAAAGAGCAACGCGTTCGCGTTGCTGATTCCATAAAAACTTTGTTTTTATGGAATCATAGTATGAAAAAGGAGAACTGCCATGGCAAGACAAGGTATGAAAAAAGAGGGGGCTGTGGGCCTCATCCTCATCGCCATCATCATCGTGGTGGCCGTTCTGGCTTTCCGGCCCAAGGGGCTGGAGGCGGCCCTGGGGGGCGGCTTTGACACCGCTGAGGTGACCAAGATCGGTGTGGTGCTGGTTCCCGCGAGCGGAGATCAGATCTCCACGGAGGTCCTCGCCACCGACGAGGAGTTCCCCAAGCTGCTGGCCGTCCTTCAGGAGCCCTCCTACTCCCGCACCAACGCCAAGGACGACCAGATCACCCTGGAGTACCAGGTGTACATTAGCTTCGCCAACGACGAAGCCTGGGCCTGGCGCTACCAATTCCAAGGGGGCAAGCTCATCCAAGCCGGCCCCTCCGGCAAGCCGAAAACCTACCAGATCTCCGGCGGCCAGGCCACCCAGCAGAAGATTTTGGACTACTGCCTGACCCTGATGGAGGAGGACTGACCCCGAAAGGAGGTCCCTATGACCCCCAAGACCAAGAAGCGCCTATGCGTTGTGATCCTGCTGGCCGTGGCGGCGACGGCGGTACTTTTCCTCCTTTTCCGTCCCCGCACCTTCGCCCAGACCATGGGCCCGGACTACGATCCAAGGCAAATCCAGGAGATCACGGCCTCCCTTAGCCCGGTCAAAAGGGACGAACCAAGCCGGCACGTCATCCTTGCCCCAGGGGACCCGGCAACGAAAGAATTCCTGACCCTGCTGGAAAGCCACACCTATCCACCTGTTTATTCTGATGTAGGGGGGCATCCTGTGACCCTGGACTACAAGGTTACGTTGTTCATCCCATTCCAAGAGGAAACGGGCTCCGCCGCATTCCTGTCCTTTACCGGCAATCCCCAGATCCAAATTTTCGTCTTTGGCACCACCAGCGCGGGGACCTACAAGCTCAGCGAAGCCGCCCAGCAGGAATTGCTGGACCTGCTGCTGAAACAGCCCTATGAGGAGCAAACCCAATGAAGAGAAAGCTGACCAGACGACATAAACTTGCCATCGCGGAGCTGGCCATCGCCCTGGCCATCGGCCTGGCCTTCTTCTGCCCCCGTACCTTCAGCGGGGCCATGGGCGGGTCCTTTGACCCGGCGGAGATGGTCCAGGCCCAGGTCCTGCTCCAGGGCACCGGCGAGAAGGCCGGGGACGACCGCACCATCACCCTCACCCCCGGCCAGCCGGCCTATGAGACCCTTGCGGGGATGCTGGAGGACAAGCTCTATTTCCCCTATTATACCGACAGCACAACCCGTGACGTCACCCTGGACTACTGGGTGACCATCCTCTTCACCCAGCCCGACGGCAAGGGCGTGCGCACCTATGCCTTCTCCGGCTCCCGCGCCATCGACACCGCCGGAGAGGACACCCGAGACCGCTCCTTCCAGCTCAGCGACGGCCTGGCATTCCAGCAAGGGGTGCTGGACTTTTTGCTGGAACAGGAGTACACTACTGGGGAGTGAGGGAAGGGATTGACAAACCATGTGTGGCTTATGTAGAAAACTACCGTAGCAAAAATCCCAACGCAGCATAGCACGTAGGCTTCCCCTTGGGGGGAAGCTGTCAGCGCAGCTGACTGATGAGGGGGCGATTTCGTAATGACGGAGGGTAGACGAATCCCGTTGCCACCTTACGCCGGTGCGACTATTACCCACGCTGAGGAATCCTCAACGCTCGCCCTCATCCGACCCGGCCCCTACGGGTCCGGCCCACCTTCAGAGCTAAGGTAGAATTGATTTGATATCCAACTGTCCCCCGGACAGTTGGACCCCCAGGGGAAGGCGATTGGCAAGACCTGAAAGATATCCTTTCATTTACGAAAGGCTTCCCCTCGGTGGGAAGCTGACTGATGATGGGGCAATCTCGTCGTGACGGCGGGTAGAAGGATATCGTTACCACCCCCTCAAAAGCGTCGCAGACTTCCACCGCCCGCAGGCGGCGGAACAAAATCAAATCATTTTTTCGCCGGCTCCGCCGGTGAAAAAATTCTTCTCAGTCCGGGAGTGCCTGGCTCCGCCAGGCGCGGTTCGGACTGCATCCCCCAATTTTGGGAGCCCAGCGAAGCGGGTCCCAAAATTCATACCTTTTAGGAGTGAATCAAAAGGACAATCTGCAAAACTTCCGCCGCACCAACTACTGCGGCACCTTCACCGCCGCCAACATCGGCCAGGAGATCTCCGTCTGCGGCTGGGTCCAGCGCCAGCGGAACCTGGGCGGCCTGATCTTCGTGGACCTGCGGGACCGCACCGGCCTGCTCCAGCTGTCCTTTGACGACAGCACCCCCAAGGACATCTTTGAAAAGGCCGCCTCCCTCCGGGGGGAATACGTCATCGCCGCCAAGGGCCTGGTCCGGGAGCGGGAGTCCAAGAACCCCGACCTGCCCACCGGCGACATTGAGGTGAAGGTCACCGAGCTCCGCCTGCTGGCCAAGGCCGAGACGCCCCCCTTCGAGATCGTGGAGAACTCCGACGTGAAGGACGCCGTCCGCCTGAAATACCGCTACCTGGACCTCCGCCGCCCCGACATGCAGCGGATGATCGCCCTGCGCCACAAGATCGTGAAAATCTGCCGGGACTACTTCGACGAGGAGGGCTTTTTGGAGATCGAAACCCCCATCCTCACCAAATCCACCCCCGAGGGCGCCCGGGACTATCTGGTTCCCTCCCGGGTCCACCCCGGCAAGTTCTATGCCCTGCCCCAGTCCCCCCAGCAGTATAAGCAGTTGCTAATGCTCTCAGGCTTCGACCGCTATTTCCAGATCGCCCGCTGCTTCCGGGACGAGGACCTCCGGGCCGACCGCCAGCCCGAGTTCACCCAGATCGACCTGGAAATGTCCTTCTTGGACGAGGAGCAGATTCAGACCATCCAAGAGGGCTTCCTGAAGCGGGTCTTCCGGGAGATCCTGAATGTGGAGGTCCAGACCCCCTTCCTGCGCATGCCCTGGCGGGAAGCCATGGACCGCTTCGGCTCGGACAAGCCCGACATGCGCTTCGGCTTTGAGCTGAAGGATATCTCCGACATCGTGAAGGACTGCGGCTTTGGCGTCTTCTCCAGCGCCGTCCAGGGGGGCGGCTCCGTCCGCCTCATCAACGTGGACGGCCACGCCAAGGACTTCCCCCGGAAGAAGATCGACAAGCTGGGGGACTTCGTCAAGACCTACAAGGCCAAGGGCCTGGCCTGGGCCCGGATGCTGGACGGCAAGGTGACCTCCTCCTATCAGAAGTTCCTCACCGAGGAGGAAAACGCCGCCATCCTGGCGCGGGCTGGCGCCAAGGACGGGGACCTGATCCTTATCGTGGGCGACGTAAAGGACGAGGTGGTCTTCGCCTCCCTGGGCGCCCTGCGCATCGAGTGCGCCAAGCAGCTGGACATCCTGGACCCCATGGACTTCAAGTTCCTGTGGGTCACCGAGTTCCCCATGTTCGAGTGGTCCGAAGAGGAGGGCCGCTACCAGGCCATGCACCACCCCTTCACCGCCCCCATGGTCGAGGACGAGGACAAGATGCTCACCGACAAGGCAAACTGCCGGGCCCGGGCCTACGATATCGTCCTCAACGGCACCGAGCTGGGCGGCGGCTCCATCCGAATCAACACCCCCGAGATGCAGACCAAGGCCTTCGAAGCCCTGGGCATCTCCGATGAGGACATCCAGGAGCGCTTCGGCCACCTGGTGGGCGCCTTCCAGTACGGCGCGCCCCCCCACGGCGGCCTGGCCTACGGCCTGGACCGCCTGGTCATGCTCATGACCGGCGCCAGCTCCATCCGCGACGTCATCGCCTTCCCCAAGGTCCAAAACGCCTCCGACCTGATGATGAACTGCCCGGACGTGGTGGATCAGAAGCAGTTGGACGATTTGGCGATTGCGGTGACGAGAGTAGAGGAAGAAGCTGCCGAGGAAGAATAACCTTCCCCAGCTTCTGATCCACCACCCAAGCGTTTTGCCTTCGGCAAAACCTTGCCGCAGGCGGAATTCATTTCCGCCGAGGAAGTCAAATCGACCACCGGGGTTCCCCGCCCGACCACCGGGGTTCCCCGCCCGGCCAGCCGGGCGGGGCGGATCAGAAGCAGCTGGATGATTTGGCCATTGCGGTAACTCGGGTAGAAGAAGAAGCTGCCGAGGAAGAATAACCTTCCCCGGCTTCTGATCCACCACCCAAGCGTTTTGCCTACGGTAAAACCTTGCCGCAGGCGGAAAAACAGAGTAAGCGAAAAGCCGGCTCCCCGATTATCTCGGAGGGCCGGCTTTTCCCTGCCACAGCCTGTGATTGACAGGCTATGACAGGGTATGATAAACTTTGCGCAAGGGCACCGTTGCATTCGGTGGTTGGCCACTTCCCTTTTGAAGGGAGGTGCTGCGAATGGGCGACTTCGGAAAGCAATTTCTGCGGTTTGTAATATGCCTGGTCTTTTTGGCCTACATATTCACCCAAAAAGCGTGCTGACCGCTCGGCGGACATCCAAGCGGTCAGCATAAGTAGTTTTTGTTGATGGTTTAGGGCTGACCGCCGTTGCAGCGGTGTCCCCTTATGAATATGATAGCATCCCGTGCCTCCCTCTGTCAAGAGGGGGGATTTTTCATATCTACTTCCCCCTAACGCCAGGCGGATAGGGGGTACAGACATCCGTCAAACCCAGCAAATAATCCACACTGGTGTGGTAATACCGGGCCAGCTGGACCAAAACCTCTGTGGGAATGTCCCGCCGGCCCAATTCGTAATAGGAATAGCACACCTGGGAGCAATTCAAATAGTCCGCCAAATCCTTCTGCCGAAGGTCTCGATCCTCCCGCAGGTCCCGAAGTCTGTTGTACATAGCTGTGTACCCTCCTGCTGGGTCGTTGATACACAAAAGTATACGTATAACAATTTGTTCTATTGACATATAAAACAAATTGTTATAAACTGGAGGAAACCACGCATCGCTTGTCAGCGGGTTTGGTAGAAAAGAGGAGGATGTTCCATGAAAAAGAAGAAAGTATTCTTAATCGTGCTTGTTGTCATCATAGCGGTTATGCTTGTAAAGTGCTCTGGTGGCGGCAACAAGGGGAAGCTTGTATCGAACTCCGAGTGGAACGAAACAAAAATTGGGCGGATGCTGCCTTATCCCGGACCAAAGAAAATGGATATCCGCATAGATAGTGAGGAAAGCTTTCGTGTGGATGTAAAAAAGTATTCACAAGAAAAACAGGAAACCTACTTTGAAAAATGCGAAGAAGTGGGATTTACCACGGATGTGAAAAAGGAAAACAATCAGTATAGCGCTTACACCGAGGATGGATATCGCCTTCAGTTATTTTTCAGCGATTACGATAATGAAATGACCATTGACCTGAGCGCACCCATAGAAATGAGTGAGCTCAAGTGGCCATCCAGCGAGATCGGGAAACAGCTTCCTGTGCCAAAATCTAAGGTTGGGAACATCAAGATAGAGAGCGCAAGCCAGTTGTCTATTTATGTGGGAGAAACTTCTCAGGGCGACTACGAGGCCTATGTTGAAGCCTGTGCAGAAAAGGGCTTTACGGAAGGCTATAGCAGGGACGATGATTACTACCATGCCAAAAATGCAGGGGGATATTCTCTCTCCTTGAAATATGAGGGCTATAATACCATGAAGATTGAACTTTATGGAGACCGAACCAGCGGAAGCCTTGAAGAGGAAATGAAAGAACCCGAGGAGACAGAGAAGCCGAAACCAGAAAAATCCCCGGAGAGCAGCGGCAATGAGAGCGCAGTTGATCCCGACCTGAAAGCATTCTTGGATGAATATGAGGCATTCATGGATCAGTATGTCGAGTTTATGAAAAAGTATGCCGAGTCAGATGACACGGCAGGGATGCTTGCCGATTACACAAAAATGATGAAGCAATACGCAGAGTTTGCGGAAAAAGCGGACCAATATGAGGAAGGTGAACTGTCCACAGCGGATCTCGCCTATTATCTGGAGGTAAGCAACCGAATCAACCAGAAATTATTGGAGATTGCATAAAATTGCATTCCCTAAAAGACGGACAGAGGAAAGACTGTCCAAAGCGCGCCGGAGGATAGGTGGGTGCGTCTATTCCCTGCGCTGTGGAATCCTCCGGGCTCACCCTCATCCGATTCGGCCTTCGACCGGCCCACCTTCAGAGCTGAGGAAGAATTGATTTGATCTCCAACTGTCCGGGGGACAGTTGGACCCCCAGGGAAAGGCGATTGGCAAGCCCTGTGGGGCTTATGCAGAAAATTATTGTAGTAATCACCCCAACGTAGCATAGCACGTAGGCTTCCCCTTGGGGGGAAGCTGGCACCGAAGGTGACTGATGAGGGGGCGATTTCGTAGTGACGGTGGGTAGAGGAATCCCGTTGCCACCTTACCCCGGTGGGTCTATTACCCACGCCGAGGAATCCTCCAGGCCCGCCCTCATCCGACCCGGCCTTCGGCCGGCCCACCTTCCCCCCCAGGGGAAGGCGATTGGCAAAGCCTGTATGGCTTATTGTAGAAAAATACCGTATCAATCCCCCCAAGGTAGCATAGCACGCAGGCTTCCCCTCGGGGGTCGAACTGTCCGGGGGACAGTTCGATTTAATCCAATGCGAAGCACCTTAAACCATAGCTGTCAGCGCAGCTGACGGATGAGGGAGCGATATGGTATATCGGCGAATAGAAGAATCCTCCTGCACCCATCCAGGAATCCCAAGGTTAACTGCCGCTGGCCCGGCGATTTTTCCAGAAAACTTGCCACAGTTTCCTTATCGTGCTATAATCTAAACCTGTTCGACAAATCACGGGGCCACCCATCCCAGGCCCAGGACAGGAGGAAGCACCATGGAAAACAAGCTCACCGAGGGAAGCGTCATCAAAAATATGCTCCGCTTCTCCCTCCCCTACCTTCTGGCCTGCTTTCTGCAAACCTTTTACGGTCTGGCGGACCTCTTCATCACCGGCCAGTTCAACGGGGCCGACGCCATCACCGCCGTCTCCGTGGGTAGCCAGGTGACCCACATGCTCACGGTCATCATCGTGGGCCTTGCTATGGGGGCCACGGTTACCATCAGCCGGGCGGTGGGGGCCCGGGACAAGCGGGGGGCCGAGCAGACCATCGGCAGCACCATCACCATTTTCGCGGTCTTCGCCCTGGGGGCCACGGTAATCCTGGTTCTGTCGGTGAACGGCATCCTCTCCCTCCTCTCCACTCCGGCGGAGGCCTTCACCCAGGCCCGGAGCTACCTGCTCATCTGCTTTGCGGGGGTCCCCTTCATTACGGCCTATAATGTCATCAGTTCCATTTTCCGGGGCCTGGGGGACTCCAAGAGCCCCATGTACTTTGTGGCCGCCGCGGGGGTCATCAACGTGGCCTTGGACTATCTTTTCATCGGTCCCCTGTCCCTGGGGGCCGCCGGTGCGGCTCTGGCCACGGTGATCGCCCAGGGGTGCAGCGTCCTGCTGGCCCTGCTGTGGCTGCGGAAGAAGGACATGGGGGTCTCCCTCCGCCGCCAGGACCTGCGGCCCACGAAAAATCGCCTGTCGGTGATCCTGCGCATCGGCTTTCCCATCGCCGTCCAGGACGGCTTTGTCCAGATCGCCTTTCTGGTCATCACCGCCATCGCCAACGGCCGGGGCGTGGACGTGGCCGCCGCTGTGGGGATTGTGGAGAAGATCATCGGTTTCCTCTTCCTGGTGCCCTCAGCGATGCTCTCCACCGTCTCGGCCATGGCCGCCCAAAACGCCGGGGCGGGCCTCCACCAGCGGGGCCGCCAGACCCTGGGCTACGGCATCGCCATCACCGTGGCTGTGGGCCTGATCTTCTCGGCCATCTGCCAGGTGTGGGCCGAGCCCATCATCGCCCTTTTCGCCAAAGACTCCCCCGCCGTGGTGGTCATGGGGGGCCAATACCTGCGGTCCTATGTCTTCGACTGCGCCTTTGCGGGGATTCACTTCTGCTTCAGCGGCTATTTCTGTGCCTATGAGAAGTCCATCCTCTCCTTCCTCCACAACCTGGCCTCCATTGTCCTGGTCCGCATCCCCGGAGCCTACCTGGCCTCGGTGTTCTACCCCGATACCCTCTACCCCATGGGCCTGGCCGCCCCGGCGGGGTCTCTGTTCTCCGCCCTGATCTGCCTGGGGATGTACCTGTACTTACGAAAAAAGAAGGTCTTTTAAGCCCAAAACAACAAAACCCGCCGAAGCCTGCCAGTTGACAGGGTTCGGCGGGTTATGGTACACTTTTGACAAGGTATCGCTGCATCCGGTGGTTAGCCACTTCCCTGAGAAGGGAGGTGCCGCTGATGGGAGACTTCGGAAAGCAATTTCTGCGGTTTTTGATTTGTTTGGCGTTTTTCGCCTACATACTTACCCTGAAAGTTTGCTAACCACCCGGCTGGACCCGAGTGGTTAGCTTGATCTTTTTCAAATAACCTCGGGCTAACCGCCGTTGCAGCGGTACCCCTTTGTCTGTATGATACCATCCCATCCCCCGGTTGTCAAGAAGAGGACCGGGGGTGTTTTGATACCTCCTCCAGCACCAGTTCCACCGGGCAGTGGTCGCTGCCGTAGATTTCGCTGTGGATGGCGGCGCCCTTCACCTGGGCCATCAGGCGGTTGGAGACGATGAAGTAGTCGATCCGCCATCCCGCGTTCTTCTCCCGGGCGTGGAAGCGGTAGCTCCACCAGGAATAGGCCCCCTCCAGGTCGGGGTAAAAGGCCCGGAAGGTATCGGTAAAGCCGGCTGTCAGGAGCTGGGTCATCTTTTCCCGTTCCTCGTCGGTGAAGCCGGCGTTGCGACGGTTGGTCTTGGGGTTTTTCAGGTCGATCTCCTGGTGGGCCACGTTCAGGTCCCCGCAGAGGATGACGGGCTTGGTCTCATCCAGTTTTTGCAGGTGGGCCCGGAAGGCGTCCTCCCAGGTCATCCGGTAGTCCAGGCGCTTGAGCTCGTTCTGGGCATTGGGGGTGTAGCAGCACACCAGATAAAAGCCGGGATACTCGGCGGTGATCACCCGCCCCTCCCGGTCATGTTCCTCGATCCCCAGGCCATAGGACACCGACAGGGGCTCGGTTTTGGTAAAGACCGCCACCCCGGAGTAGCCCTTCTTCTCGGCGCTGTTCCAGAACTGGTGGTACCCCGGCAGCTCCAGCTCGATCTGCCCTGCGTGGTGCTGGAGCTTGGTCTCCTGCAGGCAGAAGATGTCCGCGTCCAGGGCCTCGAAGGAGGCCATAAAGTCCTTTTTCAGGCAGGCCCGCAGGCCGTTGACGTTCCAGGAAATGAGTTTCATCGTAAGCGGTCCTCTCTTTCTAATATTAGAACTTGATCAAAACCTTTCAATATAAGAAACCGGCGGGGCGAGCCTGTCTCGCCCCGCCGGCGCGGTTTGGTTATGGAGCTCTGTTACTTGCCCTCGTGGGCCAGAATGGCATCGGCCACGGGCTCCAGGTAGTTTTTCTCCATGGTCTCCACGGCGCCCTGGTCCATGGCGGTGGCCATAGCGGGGTCCATGGGGATCTGGGCCAGCACTTTCACGTTCAGGTCGGCGGCCACCTGCTCCAGGTTGCTCTTGCCGAAGATATAGTGCTTCTCGCCGCAGTTGGGGCACTGGAAATAGCTGTAGTTTTCCACCACACCCAGGATGGGCTTGTGCATCATATCGGCCATGCGCACGGCCTTGGTGACGATGAGGGAGACCAGGTCCTGGGGAGAGGTGACCACCACAATGCCGTCCACGGGGATGGACTGGAAGACGGTCAGGGGCACGTCGCCCGTTCCGGGGGGCATGTCGATGAACAGATAGTCCAGCTCACCCCAGCGCACGTCAGACCAGAACTGTTTGACCACGCCGCCCAGCAGGCTGCCCCGCCACACCACGGGATCGCCCTTGTTCTCCAGCAGCAGGTTCAGGGAGATGACCTTGATGCCGGTGTTGGTGAGCTCGGGGAAGATGCTCTCCCCGTCGCCCACGGCCCGGGTATTCAGGCCAAAGGCTGTGGGGATGGAGGGGCCGGTGATGTCGGCGTCCATAATGCCCACTTTGTAGCCCCGCTTGGCCATGGCGGTGGCCAGGGAGGCGGTGGTGGAGCTCTTACCCACGCCGCCCTTGCCGGACATGACGGCGTAGACGTGCTTGATGGCGGAGTCCTTGTTCAGGGGGGCGATCAGATCTTTTTCGTTCACGGGCCCGCAGCTGGAGCCGCAGGTGCTGCAGTCATGGGTACATTCTTCAGACATGATGGATGAACTTCCTTTCTTATTTGAGATAACAAGCCGAAAAGGGCCTGAGGGGGTACATATCCTATTGTTACCCTGTGGAGGGGCGGCCATCCGCCCCCGTTCCTCAGAGGTTAGGATCAGGTGTATTCATAGCTGCCGCCGCCGATAAACTCCCGGATGAGGGAGGCGGGGGGGACCAGGGAGGGGTCGATGGGCAGGAAGTGCTCAAAGCCGTGGATCAGGTCCAGCAGCTCCCGCCGGCGGGTGTTCTCCTGGGGCACCGCCTCCAGCAGGGGCATGGCATAGTACTTCATCACCGAGACCTCGTAAGGCAGGGAGGAGTCGAAGATGTAATTGGCCCGGTGCTTATAGGGGGAGATGTACAGCTTTTCCCCCCGGCGGACGTTGGCCCACATATCCAAGGTCTCGGCCACGCCCGTGCCCCGGAAGTTGTAGTCCCGCACGGCCCGGCGGGTCAGGCGCATCCAGGTGCCCTTAAAGCGCAGGTCTTTCCCTTCCAGCACGTCGGACCGGGCGGAGATGTACAGGCAGGTGGCGGCGGGATTTCGCCCGGCGCAGTCGTCGTTGAGGGCGTGGATGCCCTCGAAGATGGCGATTTCATTTTTCTTCAGGCGCAGGGGGGTGCCCCGGTTGTCGTTGCGCATCTGACGGGCGAACTCAAACTTGGGCACCACAATGGTCTCCCCCTTGGAGAGCTTGGCGAAGTGGGTGTTGAGCAGGTCCATATCCATGCACAGGGGGGATTCGAAGTCCACCAGCCCCTCTTTGGTCCGGGGGGCGGTTTTGGGGTCCAGGGTCTTAAAGTAGTTGTCCATGGAGATGGTGTGGGTGAGGACCCCTCGTTTCTCCAGCTCCTCTTCGATCTTCAGGGCTGTGGTGGTCTTGCCCGAGCCCGAGGGGCCCGACAGGAGCACGATGGGGCTGTGGGGCAGGTTGTCCAGGATGGTGTCGGCAGCCTGGCTCACCTTCTGGGCGTACTGGGCGTCGCATTCCTCCAAAAAGCCTTTCACGTCCTGGTCGATTTTTCGGTTGATTTCTTGTAGCTGATAGGACATTCTAATGCCTCCTTTCCGGCACGTCAAGGAACAAAGTCACAAAAGGGGGAAAATCTCCCCCAAACTTGCACACTTGTTGCCGGTTACCAACTCCAGGCGGCCTTTTCCGCCTGGATGGCGTCGATGTTCTGGATGTATTCCTGGGGATACTTGGGGTTGGCCGCCCGGCGCACGGAGCCTGACCCGATGGATTTGGTCACACCCCCCGCCCCCAGGGAGAGGACGGTGTGGAGCTCCTCCATCATGCAGATATTATACTCGTTTTGAAAGCCCGGTTTGCACCAGCCCACGTTTTCAAAGGAGCCCGACATGAATTTTTGCCGGTAGAGGTAGTAGGGCAGGTAACCCTCCTGGCGCAGGGCCGTCCAGGCGAAGTCCAGCATCTGGGCCACTTCCTCCCCGGGGGGCAGGGGGGCCTCCTCCTGGCGCAGCCGGGCGCCCCGTTTCAGGGCCAGGGTGTGGACGGTGATGTTCTCCGGGGCCATGGCCATGACCTCTTCCAGGGTGGCCCGGAAGCCCGCTGCCGTGTCCCCCGGCAGGCCGGCGATGAGGTCCATGTTGATGGCCCCCACCCCTACCTGGCGGGCCAGGGCATAGGCCCGGCGGATCTCCTGGGCCCGGTGGCTGCGGCCGATGGCCGCCAGGACCTGATCGGACATGGTCTGGGGGTTCACGGAGATCCGGTTGCCGCCCCCGTTCCGGATGGCCAGGAGCTTTTCCTGGGTGATGGTGTCCGGCCGGCCGGCCTCCACGGTAAACTCTGTGCCGGGAGCCAGCTGAAAGGCGGTGTGGAGCTGGTCCAGCAGCTGGCTTAACTGCTCTGCCGACAAGGTGGTGGGGGTGCCGCCGCCGATGTACACTGTGCGGACGGTCTTCCCCGCTTCCCGCAGGGCCTTTCCGGCGGCGGCAATCTCCCGGTGCAGCCCCTGGAGATAGTCGGGGATGAGCCGGTTGGCCGACCCCGAAGAGGAGATAAAGGAGCAATAGGCACACCGGGTGGGGCAAAAGGGGATGCCCACATACAGGGAGACCTCCTGGGGTTTCAGATCCCGT
Source organism: Clostridiales bacterium (assembly GCA_022764045.1). Lineage (GTDB taxonomy): Bacteria > Bacillota > Clostridia > Oscillospirales > Oscillospiraceae > Evtepia. The sequence goes on from JALERU010000064.1 coordinate 26,193, forward strand.
TTTAACGCCAAGCTGGCCTGGGCGCAGTCCATGGCCAGCCGCCGGCGGCTGGGAGAGACCCGGTACCGGTCCCGGAGCATGGCCTCGGCCTGGCGGGGAGTGGCCCCCTCCTCCATGGCCCGGGTGGGGAGCTTTACGGGGCGGACCCCTGAGAGCATCCCCCAGGGGGGTTCTGTCCCCAAACAGTCCACGGCGGCCAGGTAAAAGGCCCGCTGGAGGGTCCGCCGGGTGAGCCGGGTGGCCACCACGGGGTCGTCTGCGGGGAGCTGCTCGGTGCGCACCCGGCACTGGCGGGTGTAGGTCTCCCCTGCCCGGCGGAGGACTGCACGGGCGGTGCACCACTGGGGCCCCCGGGAAAAGGTGAGCTCCAGCTCATTGTCCCCCCCTGGCTTGGCGTCGGGATAGACCGGCCGTTCCTGGGGAAAGAGGGTGAGCAGGGTCTGCTCCACGGCGTACTTCTCCTGGTGGCCGGTGAAAAAGAGGTTCATCGCAGGGCTTCCCGGACGAAGGGGTTATACTGCCGCTCCCGGGCCAGGGTGGTGGTCCCCTCGTGGCCGGGGCAGACCCGCAGGTCGCCCTCCAGGCGCACCAGCCGCTTCAGGGATTGGAGGATCTGACCGTAGCTCCCCCCCACGAAGTCTGTCCGGCCGCAGGACCCAGCAAAAAGGGTGTCCCCGCAGAAGAGGACGTCCCCCACCCGATAGGTCACCGACCCAGGGGAGTGGCCGGGGGTGTGGAGCACCTGGATCGAGGTGCCGCCAAAGTCGATGACGTCCCCTTCCTTTACGGTCTTAATTTCGTCCAGAGGGGCCAAGAGCATATACTGGTCCCCGGCGCCGGTCCAGTTGACCTCCTTCTCGTGGACATAGACGGGAATCCCCGGCCACTTTTCCAGCAGGCCGGGCACCCCCAGCACGTGGTCAAAATGGCCGTGGGTGATGAGGATCATGGTCAGGGAGAGCCCGGCCTTGCGGATCTCCCGGTCGATGTCGTTGGGCTGGTCGCCGGGATCAATGGCGATGCAGGTTTTGGCCTCGGGGTCTTCCAGAAGGTAGCAGTTGGTGCCGATCTGGCCCACGGGCATGCGTTTGATTTGTAGCATAAAGTCACCTCGAATTTACTCCCCGGAGGGGGTTGTTGGGTTGGTGGAAGGGTTCCACCAGGGGGGCCGGCCTTGGAGGCCGGGACGGGGCCTTGGCGCATACTGCGCCGTGGGGTGTCCTCGCCGGACGGGCAGCCTGCCCGGCTGGGGGTCCATTTCTCTGGAGAAATGGACGAAAGAGCACCAGGGGCTGCGGCCCCTGGACCCCGGGGGCTTTTTATGGGCCGCTGGCTGCCGCTCGCTCATTTTTAGGATCGAGAAAACGTGCGTCCTCTGTGGAACCACACTTCTTCTCTAAAATCGAATGGGCGGTTCGCAGCGCAAGGGGGAGGTGGTTTAGGAACCTGCTATGGCAAAAGGTGGTAACGATATCATTCTATCCACCGATACTCCACATCGCCCCCTCATCAGTCAGCTCCGCTGACAGCTTCCCCCCGAGGGGAAGCCTACGTGCTATGCTACGTTGGGGTAATTGCTACGGTATTTTTCTGCAATAGGCCATATAGGATATGCCAACGCCTTCCCCTGGGGGGGAAGGTGGGCCGGCCGTAGGCCGGGTCGGATGAGGGTGAGCCTTGAGGATTCCAAAGCGTCGGGAATAGACGCACCCACCCCACCCCCAGCGTCGCAGACTTCCGCTTTTCGCAAAAAGCGGAATAAAATCAAATCATTTTTTCGCCGGCTCTGCCGGCGAAAAAATTCTTCTCACCTCACAAGTGTGCGGCCCCAACGGGGCCGTGCGCGCAGGGAGGTGCAATCCCCCAAATTTCACATCGTTTCCGTATCCATCCAAATCGTCACCGGCCCATCATTCACAGAGCTCACCGCCATATCCGCCCCAAACTCCCCGTGGGCCACCTGGAACCCACGGTCCCGGCACAGGGCCATAAACTTCTCATACAGGGGAATGGCCACCGCCGGCGGCGCGGCCTTGGTAAAGCCGGGGCGGCGGCTTTTGATGTCGGCGTAAAGGGTAAACTGAGAGACCACCAGCAGGGCGCCCCCTGCGGCGGCCAGATTCAAATTCATTTTTCCGGCCTCATCGGAAAAAATCCGCAGGCCGCAGATTTTATCGGCCAGCTTTTCCGCCTGGGCCTCGGTGTCGTCGGGGCCGACCCCCAGCAGCACCAGAAAGCCGGTGCCGATCTGGCCCACGGTCTCCCCGTCGATGGCGACGGAGGCCGAGGACACTCTTGTAACCACTGCGCGCATGGTGTTTCCTCCTGGAATGATCAAAATTTTGCAAAAAAAGAGCAGAATATTTTTCACTCAGTATAGCATGCCAGGCGGGAAAACGTCAATGGGTTCCGCGCGGGGGCGGGCTCCGGTTTTTCCTTGCGCGGGGGGCTCCAGCGTGGTATACTGAAACCATATCACGGCGTTACGCCGAAGAGAAGAGAGAAGGGGAGAAAAACATGAAAAAGAGATGGAGCGCCCTGGCGCTGGCGCTGCTGATGGCCCTGAGTTTAGTTCCTGCGGCCTCTGCTGCCCCGTCCGTGCAGATCCCGGACACCGCGGTGGAATTTAACGGCCATTACTACCAGTATTACACCAAGTCCCTGTCCTGGGAAAAGGCCCAGGCGGCCTGCCAGGCTATGGGCGGCCACCTGGTGGCCATCAACTCCCAGGCGGAGCAGACCTTCCTGGAGAACTATCTGTCTTATCAGAACAACAGCAGTCTCCGTGGGAAATACCTCATCGGCCTGCACCGGCAGGTCACCGGCTTTGACACATGGGTCACCGGGGAGCCGGTCACCTACACCAACTGGGGAGAAAAAGAGCCCGACAATCTGGGCAACCGTCAGGACATGGTGATCTTTAACAACGGCGGCACCATCGGCTACGGCAACGGCGGCTATAAGATCGACTTCGGCCAGTGGGACGACGACACCAACAGCAGCTACCGCTATCTCTGCGAGTGGGACTTCAAGCCCGTCTGGAGCAACTCCTCCCCCTGGTCCTCCCCCGAGCTGCAAAAGGCCCAGGAGCTGGACCTGATCCCGGAAATCCTGTATGAGGCGGACATGACCCAGACCATCACCCGGCAGGAGTTCGCCGCCGTGGCGGTGAAGACCTACGAAAACCTGGCGGGGACCAAGGCCCTGCCCGCCGTCATCAACCCCTTTACCGACTGCAAGGACACCGAGGTCCTCAAGGCCTATAACCTGGGCATCACCAACGGCACCTCCGCCGGCTCCACCACCTTCAGCCCCAATAAGCTGCTGGACCGCCAGGAGGCCGCCACCATGCTGGCCCGGACCTTCAAGCGGGCCACCATGCCCGGTTGGACCATGGAGCAGGATGCCAGCTATCCCCTCAGCTACACCAAACCCGCCCCCTTTGCCGACGACGCCCAGATCGCCCTCTGGGCCAAGGACAGCGTGTACTTCATGGCCGCCAACGGCATCATCGGCGGCGTGGGGAACAACAGATTCGCCCCCACCAACGTGACCACCGCCCAGCAGGCGGCCAAGTATGCCAACGCCACCCGGGAGCAGGCCCTGGCCATCGCCGTGCGGATGGTGGAAAACCTGAAATAACCTTCTCAGCACCCAAGCCGCGCCGGCGCGTCAACCCGGCGCGGCTTTTTGCGGAGAGAGGGAACTTTTTCCCAGTGGCTGCGTCTAAAGAAGATAGAAGCCTCCCCCACCCGGGGGAAGGAAGCCAAACCCAAAGGAGGGACATCCCATGAAAAGAATCCCCTTACTCCTGGCGCTGGTCCTGAGCTTGGCGCTCCTGGCCGCCTGCGGCGGGCGGGCCTGTGGAGACGAGCCCGCTTCCCAGCCCCTTCCCGGTGAGGAAGTGATTCCCTGCCGGGTGGTGACCGTGAAGGAAAACGAACTCCTGCTGGCGGCCACAGAGGGCCGGGCCAGCGACGTGTACATCCTCCCCCTGGGGGAGACCCCCGTGACCTATGCCAACCCCGACCAGACCGCCATCCAGCCGGGAGACCTGGTGAAGATCGGCTACAACGGCCTGGTGGAGGAGACCTTCCCCGCCCGGCTGTGCGGGGTGGAAGCCCTCCAGGTCCAGGCCCAGGGCCGGGACGACCTGTGTTCCCTCTATCTCCAGGTGCTCTCCGACCTGTGGGAGGTGGACCCCGGGCTGAATAGCGACATCACCCAACTGGGCCTGGACCTCTCCCAAACCCGCCTGGCCCCCGCCGAGCAGAGCGCCGTGGCCTATGTGCTGTGGGGAGAGCGGAAGCTGGAGGTGCTGCAAAACACCTGGGAGGAGCTGGCCGACCAGGGCCTCATTGACCGGGAGAACCTCCAGTGGACCGACGGCCTTTTCTTCTCCATCGTCGAGGATGACCCCGAGGTGGACCAGCTCACCTTCACCGCCCAAAAGTGGCGCAGCGGCACGGGGGCCTACTTCTTCACCGGCTGCACCGCCCGGCGAGCCGCCGACGGCAGCTGGGGGGACTACACCGTGGGGGCGGAGGCCATCTCATAACCTGGATTTCCCCGACGGGACCGGAGCGGCCAAGGCTGTTCCGGTCCTGTTTTTTGCCCCCTTCCTTCCTTGAAAAACCCGTCGAACTATGCTATACTGTACCCTGTATCGTTATCTCTATCCATCAGTATCCCCATCCCAAATCCAACGACCCGGAGGAATCGACCATTGAGTAAGACCCTGACCATTTCCCAGGCGGAAATCCACCGCCAGCTGGCCCTGTGTGACCAGATCCGCGCCCTGCTGGACCAGCGCCCCGGCCAGAAGCTGGCCTTTGTAGACACCTACGGCTGCCAGCAAAACGAAGCCGATTCCGAACGCCTCCGGGGCTACCTGGCCCGGATGGGGTATGCATTTACCGACACCGAGGAGGGGGCCGACCTGGTCCTGCTGAACACCTGCGCCATTCGGGAGCACGCCGAGCAGCGGGTCTTTGGCAACGTGGGGGCCCTGTCCCACACCAAGCGCCGGCACCCGGGGCAGATCATCTGCGTGTGCGGCTGCATGGCCCGGCAGGACCACGTGGCAACGCGCCTGCGCCGCTCCTTCCCCTATGTAGACCTGGTCTTTGGCCCCCAGCTGCTGTGGCAGTTTCCCCAGCTGCTGCTGCGCAAGCTCACCGAGGGCAAACGGGTCTTCGCCACCGACGACGTGCCCGGCGCCGTGGCCGAGGGCATCCCCGTGGTGCGGCAGAACCGTTTGAAGGCCTGGGTATCCATTATGTACGGCTGCAACAACTTCTGCACCTATTGCGTCGTCCCCTACGTCCGAGGCCGGGAGCGCAGCCGCCGGCCGGAGGATATCCTGGCTGAGATCCGTCAACTGGCGGCGGAGGGGTACAAGGACATCACCCTCCTGGGCCAAAATGTGAACTCTTACGGAAAGGACCTGGACCTGGGGGTGGACTTCGCCTGGCTCTTAGAGCAGGTAAACGCCATCCCCGGGGACTTCCTCATCCGCTTTATGACCAGCCACCCCAAGGACGCCGGCCAGCGGCTCTTTGACGTGATGGCCGCCTGTGAAAAGGTGGCTCCCGCCCTCCACCTCCCCTTCCAGTCGGGGAGCAGCCGGGTGCTGAAGGCCATGAACCGGGGCTACACCCGGGCGCACTATCTGGAGCTGGTGGACCAGCTCCGGGCGCGCATCCCGGACATCGTCCTCACCTCCGACGTGATCGTGGGATTTCCCGGGGAAACCCAGGAGGAGTTTGAGGAGACCATGCGCCTCATCGAAGAAGTGCGCTACGACGCCCTCTTTACCTTTATTTTCTCCCCCCGCCGGGGCACCCCGGCGGAAAAACTGGCCGACCCCATGCCCAAGGAGCAAAAGAGCGCCAACTTCCAGCGGCTGCTTCAGCGGCAGAATGAGATTTCCGGGGAAAAGCACCGGGAATACATTGGCAAGACCTATCGCTGTCTGGTGGACGGGGAAGGCGCCGACGGCCGGCTCACCGCCCGGACGGCAGGGGGGCGGCTGATCCACTTGGCGGGGAGGGCTGACCTCGTTGGAACCTGGCAGATGGCGCGGATTACGGACGCCTCTACCTGGGCTTTGTTTGGAGAGGTTGTGGAGGGGTAATGTCTTACCCTGGGGCGTGGGTCCGGCCCCCGGCTATCACTCACTCATTTTTGGGATCTTGAAAACTTGCACCCTCTGTGGAACCACACTTCTTCTCTATCATCGAATGGGCGGTTCGCAGCGCGAGGGGGAGGTGGGTTGGAAGCCTGCCGCAGCAAAAGGTGGCAGCGATATCCCTCTACCCTCCGTTACGACGAAATCGCCCCCTCATCAGTCAGCTCCGCTGACAGCTTCCCCCCGAGGGGAAGCCTACGCTACTACGCTACGTTGGAGTTATTAGCTACGGTAGTTTTCTACAGTAAGCCATACAGGATATGCCAATCGCCTTCCCCTGGGGGGGAAGGTGGGCCGGCCCTGCGGGCCGGGTCGGATGAGGGCGAGCCTTGAGGGCCCCACGGCGTTGGTAATAGACGCACCCACCCCTCCCGAAGGGCCCAGCAAACCTCCCCCAGCCCGCCCACGCCGGTGGGCGGGCCCGTAGTGCTGAAAGGGTATGGGCCGCATGAGCGCCCGCAGGCGCCATGGAAGGGAGCAACCGGGCGCAGCCCGGCTCTTAGCGAGTCCCAGGCCAGTCAATTCCGCCAGGCCCACTCCCCTAAAAGTTTCCCCAAACCAGAGAATGGGGTTCAGTTCGGTCAAATCCAATGCGAAGTTCCTTAAACCATAGGAACCTCTTCCTTCCTGGCCTTCTTTCCCCCATTTCTTCGGAAGAAATGGGGCCCCATCCCCGCCCCCATTGGGCCACTCCCAAAACGAAAGGACGAATCCCCATGGCAGAACTCACCCCCATGAAAAAACAATACCTGGCCATCAAGGACCAGCACCCCGACTGCCTGCTCTTCTTCCGTCTGGGGGATTTTTACGAAATGTTCGACGACGACGCCAAAACCGCGGCGGCGGAGCTCAACCTGACCCTCACCACCCGGGACCGGAACAAGCCCCCCGAGGAGCGCACCCCCATGTGCGGGGTGCCTTATCATTCCGCGGAGGCTTACATCGCCCGGCTCATCGCCAAGGGCTATAAGGTGGCCATCTGCGAGCAGACCGAGGACCCCGCCCAAGCCAAGGGCCTGGTGGACCGGGAGATCATCCGGGTGGTTACCCCCGGCACCCTTATCGAGGAGAACATGCTGGAGGAGGGGAAGAACAACTTCCTGGCCGCCCTCTGCGCCGATGTGGACGGGGCGGGCCTCTCCTTTGGGGACATCTCCACCGGGGAGGTCTTCGCCACCTTTTTCCCCGCCGAGGGGTGGGTGGAGCACGCCGTGAGCGAGCTGGCCCGGTTCTCGCCCCGGGAGGTCATCCTCTCCCCCGGGGCCTGTGACGAGGGCCTGCTGGACTATCTGACCAATAAGCTCCCCTGCCGGATCGAGTACGCCGGCCAGGCCCGGTTTGACCGGGAGGCCGCTCTGGCCCGGGCCCGCCAGCAGTTTACCGTGGGTCTGGACCAGGTACCCCAGCAGGCCGAGGCTGCTATCCAGGCCGCCGGGGGGCTCATGTCCTATCTGTATGAGACCCAGAAAACCGACCTGTCCTACCTGCGCACCCTCCGCTATTACTCTGCCAGCCGCTTTTTGGAGCTGGACCCGGTGGCCCGGCGGAACCTGGAGCTCACCGAGACCCTGCGGGGCAAGGAGAAAAAGGGCTCCCTGCTGTGGGTGCTGGATAAAACCAAAACCGCCATGGGGGGCCGCCTGCTGCGCAGTTGGCTGGAGCGCCCCCTGGTGGACCCCGTGGCCATCTCCCGCCGGCTGGAGGCCGTGGGCTGGCTGGTGGACCACTCTGTGGAGCGGGAGGAGCTGGCTCAGGTCCTCCGGGAGATCACCGACCTGGAGCGCCTGATCTCCCGGGTGGTCTACGGCACCGCCGGGGCCCGGGACCTGGTCTCCCTGGCCGCCGGGCTGGACAGGCTCCCCCTCCTGCAAAACCATCTGCCCGAAAAGGCCCCCTCCCTGCTGGACAAGCTCCGGCAGGAGCTGGAGGGCCTGCCGGAGCTCACCGACCTCATCGCCCGGGGCATTGTGGACGAGCCCCCCTTTTCCGTCCGGGAGGGCGGCTTCATCCGGGCGGGCTACAACGCCGACGTGGACCAGCTCCGGGAGCTCCTCACCGACACCAAGGGGGTCATCGCCCGGCTGGAGGCCGAGGAGAAGGAGAAGACCGGCATCAAGTCCCTGAAGGTGGGCTTTAATAAGGTCTTTGGCTATTACATCGAGGTCTCCAAGTCCTATTACGACCAGGTCCCTCCCACCTACATCCGCAAGCAGACCCTCGTCAACTGCGAGCGGTACATCACCCAGGACCTGAAAGACATGGAGCACACCATCCTCTCCGCCCAGGACCGGATCGTGGCTTTGGAGTATCAACTCTTCTGCCAGCTCCGGGACCAGGTGGCGGCCCAGGCCCCCCGAATCCAGGAGATCGCCGGGGCGGTGGCCCGGGTAGACGTGCTGGTCTCCTTCGCCGCCGTGGCGGCGGAGAACCACTACTGCATGCCCCGGGTGGATAACTCCGACAAGCTGGAGATCACCGAGGGCCGCCACCCGGTGGTGGAGAAAATGCGCCGGGACACCCTCTTTGTCCCCAACGACACCTACATGGACGGCAAGGACAACCTGGCCGCCATCATCACCGGCCCCAACATGGCCGGTAAATCCACCTACATGCGCCAGGTGGCCCTCATGGTCCTCATGGCCCAGATGGGTTCCTTCGTCCCCGCCCGGTCGGCCCACATCGGCGTGGTGGACCGGATCTTCACCCGCATCGGCGCCTCGGACGACCTGGCCGGGGGCCAGTCCACCTTCATGGTGGAGATGACCGAGGTGGCTGAGCTCCTCAAGCACGCCACCTCCCGCAGCCTGCTGATCTTAGACGAGATCGGCCGGGGGACCTCCACCTACGACGGCATGTCCATCGCCCGGGCGGTGCTGGAGTGGTGCGCCGACCCCAAGCGCCTGGGGGCCAAGACCCTCTTCGCCACCCACTACCACGAGCTGACAGTGCTGGAGGGCCAGCTGCCCGGGGTGAAAAACTTCAACAGCGCCGCCCGAAAGAAGAAGGACGAGATCATCTTCCTGCGCAAAATCGTCCCCGGCGGCGCCGACCAGAGCTACGGCATCGAGGTGGCAAACCTGGCGGGGCTCCCCCCCAAGGTCATCCGCCGGGCCCGGGAGATCCTCAAGGAGCTGGAGAGCCAGGAGGCTGCCCCCAAGAAGCCCGGCGCCCGCCAGGAGCGGCAGGTCTCTCTCACCGCCCTGGGGGAGGAAGAGGTTCTTGCTACCCTGCGGAATACTACGGTGGAGAGTTTAACGCCCTTGCAGGCGCTGAATCTTTTGAGTGAGCTGAAAGAAAAACTGTGAAATTTGGGAGGAAGAATTTTTTCACCGGCGGAGCCGGCGAAAAAATGATTGGATTTTGTTCCGCTTTCTGCGGAAAGCGGAAGTCTGCGACGCTTGTTGGGTGAAGTGGCAACGATGTTCTTCTACCCACTGATACTCCACATCGCCCCCTCATCAGTCAGCTGCGCTGACAGCTTCCCCCCAAGGGGAAGCCTACGCTATTAGGCTACGTTGTGGTTTTTGCTACGGTAGGTTTCTACAGTAAGCCTCTCAGGGCTTGCCAATCGCCTTCCCC
>JALERU010000065.1 GCA_022764045.1 Clostridiales bacterium
GGCACCGGGGAGGTCCAGGCGGTGGAGATGGTCCCCCAGATCCCCGGCCAGACTTCCCTGGACGGCACGGAACAGGAAGCGCCGTCCACCTTGAAAATCATCCAGTTTGCATAAGGAGGAACCTATCATGTTGAAAGCTGCTATTGAGAAGATCCAGGAGATGACCAAGCCCATGATCCAGAACGTGGAGGGCCGCATCTTTGCCGTCTCCCCGAACGCTGTCCAGGAGATCCGCCCCACCCTGGACTTCCCCCACGAGCTGGTCCTGAACAGCCTGGACGCCCTGGTGAAGCTGGTGAAGACCGAAGCCCTCCAGCGGTACAGCACCCCCCTTTACCTCACCGTCCCCAACCACGAGGCCGTGGACTGCTTCGCCCAGCCCGGCGACGCCAGCGACCGGTACACGCGCCTGACCTATTACACCGCCCACGCCACCGACGTCCCCGGTTGGGAGGCCCGGACCCAGCTCTCCTTTGAGGAGGCCATGATCGCCCTGCGGACCCGCTTCCAGCCCACTCCCGACACCGAGTACGCCCTGAAACTGCTCAGCGAGATCACCACCGGGGCCAAGATCACCTTCAATGACAACGGCGTGGCCACGAGCGTTGTCACCAAGAAGGGCATCGACCTTCAGTCCAACCAGGCCATCCGGCCCATCATCACCCTGAAACCTTACCGGACCTTCCAGGAGGTGGAGCAGCCGGCCTCCCAGTTCCTGATCCGGGTCAGCGACCGGGGGATCTCGTTTATTGAGGCCGACGGGGGCATGTGGAAGCTCAAGGCCAGAGAGACCATCAAGGCGTACCTGGAGGAGGCCTTCGCGGCGGAGATTCGGGACGGCGTTGTGGTGGTGGCGCTGTGAGGGGAGGGCAGTGAGATGGAAGAAAAGAAGATCCAGTGGTTCCCCAAGCAGGTGCGGATCGAGATCACGGAGAAGGAGGTCCGGGCCTTTATCGGGGAGAGCGAGGAGAGCCTGGAGGCCTTTCTGGACTGGATGTTCCGGTCCCATGCGTACACCATGAGCGAGTACATTGACAGTCAAATGGAGCTCTTCTCGGAATTTGTCCTGGCGGGAGGTGCGGCGGAATGAGCAAGACCCATTGGAAAAAGATCGTCTCCGACCCCAACTTTATGGGGGAGGGAGACTTCCAGGAAGGGGAGGAGAAGGTCCTCACCATCCAACGGATCAACCAGAAGGAGACCGTGACCACGGCGGAAGGGAAGAGCCAGAAGGCCGTGGTCCACTGGAAGGAGCCGGGGCACAAGCCCATGATCCTCAACGTGGCCCGGTCCAAGGCCATCGAGAAGGTGGCCGGCAGCGGGTACATGGAGGACTGGCCCGGGGTGGCGGTGCAGCTTTACATCGAGCACGGGATCAAGGCCTTTGGGGAGGTGGTCTCGGCGGTGCGGGTGCGGCCCTTTCAGCCCCGTCTCCAGCAATCGGCGGCGCCGCCACCCTGCGCCGATTGCGGCGGCCAGATCGCCCCGGCTATGGGGAAGGACGCAAGGTGGCTTGCGGCCTACACCGAGAAAAAGTACGGGACCCCCCTGTGCGCCGCCTGCGCCCAGAAACGGGCCGAAGCGGGGGAGCGTGCCCCGGCAGAGGAAGACACGCCCCCGGATGACGTCCCAGCGGACGGGGAGGTGCTGTGATGGCCCTGCCCACGGTGACCAAGGAGAACTATTTCTCCCAAGAGATCCAGATGGCCTACCTGAGCGCCAGCCAGTTCAAGGCCTTTGACCAGTGCGAGGCCGGGGCCCTGGCCCAGCTCCGGGGGGAGTTTCCCCCGGCGGAGACCACGGCCCTGCTGGTGGGTAGCTATGTGGACGCCGTCTTTGCCAAGGAGATCGATTCCTTTCGACAGAGCCACCCCGGCCTGTTCAAGCGGGACGGCGCCCTCAAGGCGGACTTCCTCCGGGCGGAGGAGCTGGTGGAACGGATGCAAGGGGACCTCCTTTACACCCTGCTGCTGTCAGGGGAAAAGCAGGTGGTCCGCACCGGCCAGATCGCCGGGGTCCCTTTTAAGATCAAGATCGACAGCCTGTTGGACGGGGCCACCTGCCGGGCCATTGTCCAAAAATTTCCCGGCGCGGGGGCGGCCCTGGGCTTTTGCGATGGGGCCATCGTGGACCAGAAGGTGATGAAGGACACCGAGGACCTCTGGGACCCGGAGACCCACAGCCGGGTCCCCTTCGCGGCCCGTTGGGGCTATGACCTCCAGGGGGCCATCTACCAGGCCATTGAGGGGCACATGCTCCCCTTTGTCCTGGCGGTGGGGACCAAGCAGAGCCCCCCGGCCCTGGAGGCGGTGTACATCCCCGACGGCCAGCTGGCCGCCAAACTGGCGGAGGTGGAGGACCGGGCCCCCCGGTATCAGGCCATCAAAGAGGGGAAGCTCCCGCCCCGCCGCTGCGGGAAGTGCCCCTACTGCCGGGCCACCCGGAAACTGGAGAAGATCCTGGACTATCGGGAGGTGGGCACATGGTAAACCATCTCGTGCTGCAAGGCCGCCTGGTGGCTGACCCGGAGCTGCGCCACACCCAGAGCGGGGTGCCGGTGTGTTCCTTCCGGGTGGCCTGGTCGAAACGGTACAAGGAGACGGAGACCAAGCTCTTTCTGTCCTGCACTGCCTGGCGGGGGACGGGGGAGCTGGTGGCCAAGCATTTCTGCAAGGGCAAGGAGATCCTGGTGGAAGGAGAGCTCTCCACCCGGTCCTGGCAGGATCAGGAAGGCAACAACCGCCAGGCCACGGAGCTGACGGCGGAGCGGGTCCACTTTGTGGGCAGCAAGTCCGACAGCGGCGAGGGGTCCCATCAGTCGGCCGCCCCCAACGTGAGCGCCGCCGACTTCACCGACCTGGAGGACGACGGTGACCTGCCGTTCTGACCTGGCCGCCGGGATCAAGGACCGGCTGACCATGGAGGAGGTGGCCCGGCGGTATGGGTACGAACCGGGGCGGAGCGGGTTTCTAAGGTGCCCCTTTCACAGCGGGGACCGGACGGCCTCCTTGAAGCTCTACCCCGGCCAGGGGGGCTGGCACTGCTTTGGGTGCGGGAAGGGGGGCTCGGTGATCGACTTTGTCATGGCCCTCTTCGGCCTGACCTTCTCCCAAGCCTGCCTGCGCCTGAACACGGACTTTGGCCTGGGGCTCACCGGGGACCAGCCGGACCGGAAGGCCCTCCAGGCGGCCCAGAGACGGGCCAGAGAGGCAGAAGAAAAGAGAGCGCGGGAGGAGGCCGAGGAGCTGGCCCTGCTGGCGGAGCACCGGTACTGGTGGGAAGTCCGGCGGGAGTTTGCTCCGGGGGCGGACGGGTACATCCACCCCCTCTATGCCCAGGCGGTGCAGGAGCTGCCCTGGCTGGCCTACCGGCTGGACTGCTGCGCAGATCGGAGGTGGAGAACATCGGAGAAATTGCAAAAAGCAGCGGACCATGGACCTACACAGAGGAAGACTTCTTAACATCCACAGCCCCTTACGAGGAGATCTACCAGCTCCACAAGGACCCCTTTGCCCACGAACGGGCGCTGCTGGCCATGGTGAAGTACGCCAAGACCCAGGGGTTCACGGGCTTCAAAAAGACCTATAAGAGCTACTGCGACAGCCTCCGCCAGGCGGCGGACACCATCCACGTGGACAACACCACCCTCTTCTCCGGCCAGCCCCTGGAGCTGGACGCCGGGGACTGGGAGGCGGATGACCTGGGGATCACCAAGCAGAACGGGCTCTTTTCCGTCACGGCCTGCCCCCACCCGGTGATGCCGGTGGAGCGGTTAGTGAACATCGACACCGGGGTGGAAAAGCTCCGCCTGGCCTACCGGAAGGGGAAGAACTGGCGGGAGATCATCGTGGAGAAATCCGTGCTGGCCTCGGCCCAGAAGGTGACCGCTCTGGCTGACCGGGGGGTCTCCGTCACCAGCGAGACGGCCAAGGCCTTTGTCCAGTACATTTCCGACCTGGAGAACCGGAACTATGACCTGCTGCCCGAGCGCAAGAGCATCGGGCGGCTGGGGTACATCCCGGGGGAGGGCTTTTCCCCTTATGTGGAGGGCCTGATCTTCGACGGCGAGGCCAGCTTCCGGGACCTCTTTGCCACGGTGCGCCAGCAGGGGAGCTGGGAGGAATGGCGCAAAACCGCCAAGCTCTGCCGGGGGATGTCCACCACGGCCCGGGTGATCCTGGCGGCCTCCTTCGCCTCGCCCCTGCTGGAGGTGCTGGGGGCCCTGCCCTTTTTCGTCCACCTGTGGGGGGTAGATTCCGGCACCGGCAAGACCGTGGCCCTGATGCTGGCGGCCTCGGTGTGGGGGGACCCGGCGGTGGGGGCCTATGTGAAGACCTTCGACGCCACCGTGGTGGGCCACGAGAAGACGGCGGCCTTTCTCAACCACCTGCCCCTGTGCCTGGACGAGCTCCAGCTGGCCAAGGACGGGCGGGGACGGACCCAGTTTGACGTGTACAAGCTGGCCCAGGGGGTGGGTCGCACCCGGGGCAACAAGGCCGGGGGCGTGGACCTGACCCCCACCTGGCGCAACTGCATCCTCACCACCGGGGAGAGCCCCCTGACCTCCTCCAGCGCCGGGGCGGGGGCGGTGAACCGGGTGATCGACATTGAGTGCAAGGCCGACCAAGCAGTCATCACCGACGGCATGAAGGTGGCGGGGGCCTTGAAGAACCACTTCGGCCACGCCGGACGGGCCTTTGTGGAGCGTCTGTATGGCATCCCCGGGGCCCTGGAGGGAGTGCGGACCACCTACCGGGCGCTGTTCAAGGAACTCTCTCAGCGGGACACCACGGAGAAGCAGGCCATGGCGGCCGCGGCCATTTTAGTGGCGGATAAGCTGGCCTCGGGGTGGTTCTTCCAGGACGGGCGGGAGCTCACCCTGGAGGAAATGGCGGCCTTTCTGGCCTCCAAGGCGGCGGTGTCGGCGGGGGAGCGGGGGTACCAGTACCTCTGCGACTGGGTGGCCCAGAACTCAGTTCGTTTTCTTACTTTATCAAATTCTTGCGATGCAAATTTCAAATCTGGAGAAGTCCTTGGTGTTTTGGAGGATAACGAGGCGTTTATTATTCGTTCTGTCTTTGAGCGAACGGCAAGTGACGCGGGCTTTTCCCCGGCGGCGCTGCTGAGCTGGCTAAAACAGAATGAGCTTATCATCACCAGGGGGCGGAACCGCACCCGGGGGAAGCGGATCAATGGCGTCAACGTGGAGTGCGTCTGCCTGGTGCTGCCCGGGTGCGGCGAGGAGCCCGACGAGGGGATTTTGCCTTGAGTGTGGGACGAAGTGGGACAAAGGAGAAAAGCGTCCCACGGAGGAAAGCCTTGAGGCCCAAGGGGTTTTGGGGTGTTGTGGGACTGTGGGACACGTGGGACCGCAGATACACCCTATATATAAGAAAAAATTTTTCACTAATTGGAATAAACTGGAAACCGTTGGATAAAAAACTGTCTTACGCGCGTAAGAGAAAAGTTGTTTTTTGTCCCACACGTCCCACAGAGTGGGAAAAGCCTTGGGGCGCAAGGGGTTTGGCGTGGGACAGCCTGTCCCACGCGGTCCCACATGTCCCACAAAATAGGAGGACGTTATGGAAACAAAGTTAGGATATCACATCCCGCCCTATCGCCTGGCGAAGATGTCAGAGCTGTCCGCGAAGATCGTGAAGCTCATCACCTGTGACCCCACGGTGAACTACACCAGGGGCGAGGCCCATATCATTCTGGACCTGGTGGCGGAGGTGCTGGACAAGCAGGAGGAGGCCTCATGCAGCTAAGACCCTACCAGCAGGAGGCCATCGACACCATCCAGGCCCAGCCCCCCGGGCGGTATCTGGTCCAGATGGCTACGGGATTGGGGAAGACGGTGACCTTTGCCAGCATTCCCCGGCAGGGGCGGGTGCTTCTGCTTTCCCACCGGGAGGAGTTAGTCCATCAGCCCAGGAAGTATTATGGTTGCTCCTTCGGCATCGAAGGGGCCGGCCAGCGCAGCCACGGGGAAGAGGTGGTGAGCGCCTCGGTCCAGAGCCTGGTGCGGCGGCTGGATCGCTTCCAATCGGATGCCTTTGACCTGGTTATCGTGGACGAGGCCCACCACGCGGCGGCAGGGACTTATCGGAAGATCCTGGACCACTTCCGCCCCCGGCTGACCCTGGGCTTCACTGCCACCCCAAACCGGGGGGATAAGGTCCGGCTGGATGATATCTTCCAAAAGATCATCTTCTCCCGGGACCTGCGCTGGGGGATCAAGCAGGGCTACCTCTGCGACATTCTCTGCAAGCGGGTGGACATCGGCTATGACCTGTCGGCAGTCCACACCCGCCTGGGGGACTACGCACCCGGTGAACTGGCAGAGGCCATGGAAGGCACGGCGGACGCCATCGCCCAGACCTATCGGGAGCACGCCCGGGGCCCCACCCTGATCTTTGCGGTGAACGTGGCCCAGGCCCAGGAGATCGCCGGGAAGATCCCCGGGGCGGTGGCGGTGACCGGCCAGACCAAGGACCGGGGGGAGATCCTCCGCCGGTTTACCGCCGGGGAAATCCCCTGCCTGGTGAATGTAATGGTCTTCACCGAGGGGACCGATATCCCCCGGGTGGAGACCGTCATCCTGGCCCGGCCCACCCAGTCCGATTCTCTGTACGCCCAGATGGTGGGGCGGGGGCTGCGGCTGTGGCCGGGGAAGGAAAAGCTCCTCCTCATTGACTGCGTGGGGGCCACGGGGCGGGCCAGCCTGTGCACGGCCCCCTCCCTGCTGGGGCTGGACGTATCCAACGTGCCCCGGCGGAAGCAAAAGGAACTGGAGGGGATGCTCTTCGACCTGCCCTTCCGGGCCGCCGCGGCTTCGGACGTGCCCGAGAGCTGGGTCCGCAACGTAGAGATTGTGGACCTGTGGGCCAAGGAGCAGAAGTACCAGACCCATGACGTGAACTGGTTCAAGATGCCCGACGGCTCTTTGGTCTGCTCCCTGCCAAACCGAAATAAGATGACCATTCCCTGCCCCGACGCTTTGGGTATGGTGGATCTGGACGGCCAGAGGACGCCCATGCAGGAGGCGCTGGACATGGCCTACCAGACCCTGCGGGAGGAACACGCCGAGGCCCGGTATCTCTGGGACCTGAACGCGGCCAAGCGCTGGGGGAGACAGCCGGCCACGGAAAGACAGCTGAACAGCATCCGCAGAAAGTGCAAGGGCTTTGACACCACAGGGCTGACCAAGGGCCAGGCCAGCCAGATATTAAACAGACTATTCAACGGAGGGAAAAGCGCATGAAACTGAACGTCGCAAAAGCTGAGGACCGGGACACCCTGTGCGTGATCCTCTGCCGGAACGGGTATACGGTTCGCCAAAGGAAAAGGGGCACCATGCCCGCCCCCTTTGGGGGCCGGATCATGGTTCCCCTTTTGGACCCCTCCCAGCAGCCCGAACCGCGCCATCGGAGCTGGTACTCTCGGGCTGAGAAGTATTTTTTCACTGGCGAAGCCAGCAAAAAAATGGATTGAACTTTATTTTTCCGCCTTGCGGAAAAACTCTGTGAGACTTTGCGAGGCGGGGGAAAGGAGCGAATATGACGGAGAATCAACACCAGACAACCCTTTTCAAGTGGACCCGACAGCCGAAGATCCGGGCCGCTTTGCCGGAGCTGAAGCTGCTGTATCACATCAAGAACGAGACCAAGGAGGGCCCCGCCCAGGTGGCGGTGGACCGGGCCATGGGGGTGAAGAAGGGGGTCCCGGACCTCTGCCTGCCGGTGGCTCGGGGGAAGTACCACGCCCTGTACATCGAGATGAAGACCGAGAGAGGGAAGACCAGCCAGGCCCAGGAATGGTGGATCAAGGCCCTGGGGGATGCCGGCGCCTTCGCCTGTGTCTGCAAGGGCTGGCAGGCCGCCGCCAAGATGCTGGAGTGGTATCTCTCCCTGCCAAAGGGGGACTGACATGGAGTTTCCCTTTGAGCGCGCCGCCATGGGGGGCGAGGCCATGCCCGACGGCCTGCGGATCTATGAGCAGTGCGCCTATCTGGCCCTGCGCCACCTGTACGCCATGTACCACCGCAAGGCCATCCCCCGAGAAGAGGCGGCCCGGGAGAAGAAAAAGCTCCGGGCCCAGTATGAGATCGCCAAGGCGGATTTTGAGACCAACCGCCGGAACAACCTGGAAAACGCCCAGATGTGGAAGCAGATCGAGGCAGCCGCCAACCGGTACAGAACCGAGCGCACCCTGGAAAACGCCGACGCCTTTGTGCAGGCGGTGTATGGGGTGGGGGGGAAAAAGAGGGAGGAGAGGACATGATCCTGACCGGAAACGAAATTAAGATCCAGCGGGAGGCTGGAACGATCTACATCGAGGACTTTGACGAGGCCCGGCTGGGGCCCAACAGCTACAACCTGCGTCTGGCGCCGGAGCTTTTGATCTATCCCAGCCCGATCCTGGACGCGAGAGAGAATAACCCCACGGCTTCCCTTGCGATTCCGCCGGAAGGGATCGTGCTGCAGCCTGGGCGGCTCTACCTGGCCAAAACCCTGGAATACACCGAGACCCACAACTTCATTCCCATGCTGGAGGGGCGGTCCTCGGTGGGCCGGCTGGGGATCTCCATCCACGTCACCGCCGGCTTCGGCGATATCGGCTACGCCGGTAACTGGACCATGGAGATCCACTGTGTCCAGCCGGTGCGGGTGTATCCGGGCATGGAGATCTGCCAGATCTATTACTGTTCCCCAGTGGGAGCCATCACCAAGGAATACCACGGCAAGTACCAGGGAGCCACCGACGCGGTGGGGAGTAGGCTGTGGCAGGAGATAGGAGGAAACCAATGACCAGAAAGGAAATTTTAGCCGCCGCTGAGAAGTGTGTCTGCGGCCAGCGGGAAGAGGATTACGGCACCCCGGAAGACAGCTTCGGGCTGATCGCGGAGCTGTGGACGCCGGTCATCAAGTCTTGTGTGCCTCCGGGCGCGGACGTCTGCATCCTGCCGGAGACGGTGGCACTGATGATGGCCTTGCTGAAGGTGGCGCGGCTCATCAAAAGCCCCGAACACCTGGACAGCTGGGTGGATCTGGCCGGGTACGCCGCCTGCGGCGGGGAGATTGCGGGAGGCGGCCATGAAGCCTAAAGTCTGCCCCGTCTGCGGGGTGTCCTTTCTCCCCATCAGCAGAAAGGACAAGTATTGCGGCAGGAAGTGCTACCAGGCCGCCCGGAAGGGCGGGGAAAGGAGGGGGGAGATGGCAGGGTATTCCCATCTTAGTTGGGCTTGCCCCTTTTTTAAGTGGGACGAGAAACAGGCGGTCCACTGTGAGGGAGGGAAGCTCATCCACCC
Organism: Clostridiales bacterium; assembly: GCA_022764045.1. GTDB lineage: Bacteria > Bacillota > Clostridia > Oscillospirales > Oscillospiraceae > Evtepia. The sequence goes on from JALERU010000065.1 coordinate 9,311, forward strand.
GGACCAGAGGGCGGGAAAGGCGTATGCCGCCGCCTTCTGCGCCAACACGGCGGGCTGGCGGGACTGCACGGTGGCCCGGGGCCTGTTAGAGTATTACAAACGGAAAGAGGAGGAGACACCATGACGGAACTGGAAAAAGAGCTGGAGCGGTACAAGAAGAAGGTGGCAGAGCAGGGGGCGGAGCTGGACAAGCTGACCGCCGGCCTGCGGGAGGTGACCCGGACGGTGGACGGAATCCTGATCCAGATGGTGTTAGCCAAAGGGGAGGAGCTGTCGGACCACTGGGAGCTGGCGATCCCCCGGGTGAAGGTGGACCAGCTGCTGGAGAAATGGCAGCTGTCCCAGGAGACCTGGGGGGACGACACCTTTTTGATCATCCGGCCCAGAACATAACGGCGCAAAGGGGCTTCCCAAGGGGGGGCCTCTTTTTTTTGCGCAAAAAAGTGCTGGTTTGGGGGCGAAAAGCAGGAATAGCCTTGCTACCATGGAGGGTGAAGAAATGTTTCCAAACAAAAGGAGGTGGCGCCATGGGCGCCAAGGGCAAGTACCAGCGGTGGCTGGCGCCCGAGGGCCTGGTGCTGCTGGAGGGCTGGGCCCGGGAGGGGCTGACCGATGAACAGATCGCCCACAACATGGGGGTCCATGTGGCGACGTTGTATGAATGGAAAAAACGCTTTCCCGAATTGGACGAGGTCTTAAAAAAGGGGAAGGAGGTGGTGGACCTCCAGGTGGAAAACGCCCTGCTGAAGCGGGCCCTGGGATACGCCTATGAGGAGGTCATGGAGGAGACCGGCCCCGACGGGGGAAAACGCCGGGTCACCCGGAAGCACATGGCCCCCGACGTGACGGCCCAGATCTTCTGGCTGAAAAACCGGCGGCCCGACCGGTGGCGGGATAAGCCCAGGGAGGCGGCCGACGAGAGCCAGGACAGCGGCGTGGTCCTCCTGCCTGAGATCCAGCCCTTAGAGGAGGAAACGGATTGAAGAAAACAAGCACAATCTGGCGGCCTCAACCCCGCCAGCAGCTATTTATGGCCCGGCCAGAGGACGAGGCCCTATACGGCGGAGCGGCCGGGGGCGGGAAGTCCGACGCCCTGGTGATCGAGGCCCTGCGGCAGGTCCACATTCCCCACTACAAGGGGCTCATCCTGCGCAAGACCTTTCCCCAGCTGGGGGAGCTCATCGAGAAGACCCAGCGCTATTATCCAAGAGCCTTCCCCGGGGCCCGGTATCACGACACCAAGCATACATGGACCTTCCCCAGCGGGGCCAAGATCCTGTTCCGCTCGTTGCAGCACACCAGCGACCGCACCAACTACCAGGGGCAGGCCTACGACTACATTGCCTTTGACGAGCTGACCCATTTCACCTATGAGGAGTACAGTTACCTCTTCGGCAGGAACCGCCCCAATGGGCCGGGGACCCGGGTGTACACCCGGGCCACCGCCAACCCCGGTGGGGTGGGCCACGGGTGGGTGAAGGCCCGGTTCATCACCGCCGGAAAGCCCATGACCACCCTGTGGGAGGAGGTGTGGATCACCTTCCCCGACGGCCACCGGGAGAAGCGGCGGAAAAGCCGGATCTTTGTGCCCTCCTCGGTCTTCGACAACCCCGCCCTGCTGGCAAACGACCCGGACTACCTGACCCGCCTGGCCTCCATGCCCCAGGCGGATCGGGAGGCCATGCTCTATGGCAACTGGGACACCTTCAGCGGCCAGGTCTTCACCGAGTGGCGCAACGACCGGGACCACTACGCCGACCGGGTGAACACCCACGTGATCTCCCCCTTCCAGGTGCCGGCGCACTGGGGGATCTGGTGCGGGCTGGACTGGGGGTACTCCCGGCCCTTCTCCGTGGGGTGGTACGCGGTGGACCGCCAGCGGCGGCTCTACCGCATCCGGGAGCTTTACGGCTGCACAGGCAGCCCCAACGTGGGGGTGAAGTGGGAGCCGGCCCAGGTGGCCCAGAAGATCCGCCAGATCGAGGCCGAGGACCCCAACCTGAAAGGGCGTCAGATCCACCGGGTGGGGGACCCCGCCATTTGGGGCAGCGACGGGACAGAGAGCATCGGGGCCCTGATGGAGCGGGAGCGGGTGTACTTCGACCGGGGGAACCACGCCCGGATCGACGGCAAGATGCAGGTCCACCACCGGCTGGCCTTTGACGAGGCGGGAGTGCCCATGCTGTATGTCTTTGACACCTGCAAGCACTTTATCCGCACGGTGCCCAACCTGGTTTACGACGAGACCAACGTGGAGGACATCGACACCGACGGGGAGGATCACATCTACGACGAGCTGCGGTATGTGTGTATGAAAAACCCCATCGCCCCGCCGGCCCGGACTGCGCCCCCGGCCCCGGTGCTGGATGATCCCCTGGACCTGCACAAGAAAGCGACAGCCTATGACCGATATGACTACTACAGGAGGTACTGACCATGGCAAGAGAATGGGAGAGACGGTTTCTGCGGCGAGAGGACCAGCTGGGCACGCCCCCCTTTCCCCAGGGGATGGAGATCCCCCCGGCGGTGACCCTGGGACAGAGCCAGGGCCGGGGGAGCCAGACCCTGGCCGGGGCCTTAGACCCCGGCGGCGAGGCCCGAAGGGACCGGGTCGGCAAGAAGGAAATCGCCAAGGCCATCGAAACCCTGACCCGCTACAAACAGGGAAAGACCAACTTGGAGGCCCGGGTGGTGGAGGACGAGCTGTGGTGGGAGCTGCGCCACTGGGAGGCCATCCGCCGGAGGAAGCAGGGGGAGACCGTGGAGCCCACCTCTGCCTGGCTCTTTAACTGCATCATGAACAAGCACGCCGACGCCATGGACAACCTGCCCGAGCCGGTGGTACTGCCCAGGGAGGCCAGCGACGAGGAAAGCGCCAAGACCCTCTCCAGCGTGCTGCCGGTGGTGATGGAGATGAACGAGTATGAGAGCACCGCCTCGGACGGCTGGTGGGAGAAGCTCAAGCACGGCACGGCGGCCTATGGGGTCTTTTGGAACCCCAAGAAGGAGAATGGCCTGGGGGACATCGACATCCGGCAGCTCGACCTGCTGAACCTCTTTTGGGAGCCGGGGGTCACGGACATCCAAAAGAGCCGGAACCTCTTTGTGGTGGAGCTGGCTGACGAGGACCTGCTGGACCAGCAGTACCCCGAGCACGCCGGGAAGCTGGGGGGCCGTGCCATTGACGTGAAGCAGTACAACTACGACGAGACCATTGACGTGAGCCGGAAAGCGGTGGTGGTGGACTGGTACTACAAGGTGGAGAACCCCCAGGGAGGGACGGTGCTCCACTACGCCAAGTTTGTGGGGGACACCCTCCTCTACGCCAGCGAGAATGACCCCACCCTGGCCGACCGGGGGTTTTATGACCACGGGCTCTATCCCATCGTCATGGACACTCTCTTTCCGGAGAAGGGAATGCCGGTGGGCTTTGGCTATGTGGCCATCTGTAAAGACCCTCAGCTTTACATCGACAAGCTCTTCGGGCACATCCTGGACCACGCCATGAAGGCCACCAAGCCCCGGGCCTTTGTGTCCAGCTCCACGGCCATCAACGAGGAGGAATACCTGGACTGGGCCAAGCCCCTGGTCCATGTGGAGGGGGAGCTGGACGACCGGCGGCTGAAGGAAATCGAGGTGCAGCCTCTCAGCGCCATCTATGTGAACATCGCCCAGCTAAAGATCGACGAGATGCGAGAGACGGCGGCCAACCGGGACGTGAACTCCGGCAGCGCCAGTGGGGTTACGGCAGCGGCGGCCATCGCGGCCTTGCAGGAGGCGGGGAACAAGGTCAGCCGGGATATGATCTCGGCCACCTTCCGGGCCTATGTGAAGGTCGTGACCCTGGTCATCGAGCTCATGCGGCAGTTTTACGACGAGGAGCGGTCCTTTCGGATCACCGGGGGCAACCAGGGGGGTTACCGGTTTGTGAGCCTGTCCAACGCCGCCCTGCGGGACCAGCCCATGGCCCCGGCCTATCCCGGGCAGGAGCCTCTCTTCCGCCGGCCGGTGTTCGACATCAAGGTCAAGGCCCAGAAACGCTCTCCCTACAGCCGCCTGGAGCAGAACCAGATGGCCCTGGAGCTCTACCAGCGGGGCTTCTTTAACCCCGAAAAGGCCCAGGAGACCTTGGGCGCCCTGGAGATGATGGAGTTTGAGGGGGTAGACAAGGTGCAGGAGAACGTCCGCCAGGGCCAAACCCTGCTGAATCTCTGCCAGCAGATGAGCCAGCAGATGGCCCAGATGGCGGCCCTGTTCCAGCAGCTGGGGGGCGGCCAGCTGGCCCCGGTGGAAGGGACGGAGCCAACCGGCGGGGAGCGGGAGAGCCAGCCCGGCGTGCGCGGGGGGAGCATGGGGGAGAAGGCCACCCAGGCCCAGACCCGGAACATGACCAGCTACGGCCAGAAGTTGGCGAAGCGGAGCGCACCCAGCATGGACAACCCCAGTGATTCTGCTTCCCCGAGGTGAAAAAGGGCACCGCTGCCGCCCTGGCGGGCCGGACAGCGGTTCCCTTTTTGGAACCCTCCATACGCCCCGAACCGCGCCAGCGGAGCTGGCACTCTCGGGGCGAGAAGTATTTTTTCACTGGCAAAGCCAGCAAAAAAATGGATTGGAATTTATTTTTCTGCTTTGCAGAAAAACTCTGCGAGGCGAAGGAGGACAGAAAAACATGACTACAGTGTATTATGAGGCCCAGGGGGGCCGGTGCCTGCTGTCGGTGCGGGGGCACGCCACGGGGAGTCCGGCGGTGTGCGCGGCGGTGAGCGGGCTGGTGTATGCCCTGGCGGGGTATTTGGTGAACTGTGAAGGGGTTTTGCTTTACAATAAGACCTTAGACAGCGGGCAGGCCCTGCTCCATTTCCAGGGGGACCAGGGGGGCCAGGCGGCCTTTCGGATGACGTTAATCGGCCTGGCCCAGATCGCCAAGGCCCACCCCGAGCAGGTGGAGCTGACAGGTGAAAAAAATTTTGAAAAATTTTTTTGATTTTGGGGGCGAAACCCCAAAAAGATACTGTTACGCTGAAACTGTCCTCCCTATGATTGCCTTTTGGGGCGGCGGTATGCAATGTGCTGCCGCTGCCCTGGAAGACATCAGAGGCTCCGATCCAGTGACTTGCATTTCCCATAAAAAAGGGACCCGCGCAGCGGGACGGCGCAGGTGCGCCGCACAAGCGTTTTGCGTAGCAAAACCTTGGCGCAGGGGCAATTCACTTGCCCCGGAGCAAGTCAAATGGAAAGGGGCCCCCAGGCAAGCCCAGCGAAGCGGGTTGCCTGGGGAGAGGAACGACACGGGAAATTGTCCCGCGATGAGGAGGAAACTCTATGAAAAAAATCATTCAGCTGCTGGACACGGACTTGGCCCTCTTTGACGGCGAGGGCGGCGGTGAGACCGGCGGCCAGACGGGCGAGACCCAGGCAAGCCCCGGAACCACCCGCCGGGGCAAATCGGGCGAATATAGTGATGTGGTCTTTGGCAAGCAGGGAGGCTCTGACGGGGCCCCCGCCGGCCAGCAGACCCAGGCTCCCGACGCCGGGGAGCGGGAGAAGCAGGGCGTGGAGACCACGTCTGACACACGGGAGGCCAGGCGCAGGGCTTACCGGGATCTGGTGAACGGGGAGTACAAGGAGTTTTACACCGAGGACACCCAGCGGATCATCAACAGCCGGTTCAAGGACGTGAAGGCCCTGGAGACCCAGCTGGGCCAGATCCAGCCGGTGCTGGACCTGCTGAACCAGCGGTACGGTATCCAAGACGGCGACCTGCAAAAGCTGGCCCAGGCGGTGGAGAACGACGACGCCTATTGGTCTGAGGCCGCCGAGGAGGCGGGGCTGAGCGTGGAGCAGTACAAGCAGTTCCAGCAGCTCCAGCGGCAGAACGAGGCCCTGCTGCGCCAGCAGCGCCAGCAGAGAGGCCAGGAGGCCGCCCAGCGGCAGCTTCAGCAGTGGTATCAGCAGGCCGAGGCCATGAAGGGGGATTACCCCAGCTTCGACCTGGGGGCCGAGAGCCAGAACCCCCAGTTCCTGGCCATGCTGCGGGCGGGGGTGCCGGTGCAGCATGCCTATGAGGTGGTCCACATGGACGAGATCAAGGCGGGGGTGGCAAAGCTCACCGCCAAGGCCACCGAGAAGCAGGTGGTCTCCGGCATCCGGGCCAAGGGCGCCCGGCCCCAGGAGAATGGCACCGCCGCCCAGAGCCCCTTTACCGTGAAGGACGATGTTTCCAAGCTCACCAGGAAAGACCGGGCGGAGATCGCCCGGCGTGTTGCCAGAGGCGAAACCATTTCCTTCTGAGCAAGAAATGACAGAAAGGAGAAAGAATGGATAACCTGAGAGAAATTTTTCTGTTGCCGGTAGACCTGAACCTGTTTGACGGCAACACCAACGTGACCACCCAGACGGGCGACCGCCAAGATCTGAGTGGGGAGATGAAGACCTATTACTCCGACTATCTTATTGACATGGCGGAGCCCAACCTGGTCCATGACCAGTTTGGTCAGAAGCATCCCATCCCCAAGAACGGCGGCAAGACCATCGAGTTCCGCAAGTACGACCCCCTGCCCAAGGCCCTCACCCCTCTCACCGAAGGCGTGACCCCCGACGGCCAGAAGCTGTCCATGGGGGTCATTACCGCCACGGTGCAGCAGTACGGCGGCTTCATTGAGCTCTCTGACGTGCTGCTGCTGACGGCCATCGACAACAACCTGATCCAGGCCACCAAGCTCCTGGGCAGCCAGGCCGGGCGGACCCTGGACACCATCACCCGGGAGGTCCTCAACGGCGGCACCAACGTGCAGTATGCCGAGGGGCAGGTGAGTTCCCGCAGTGCCCTGGTGGGGGGCTCCGCCACCGAGGGGGCCAACCACTATCTGACGGTGGACGCCGTGCGGAAGGCCGTGCGCTTCCTGAAGGTGATGAACGCCCCCAAGATCGACGGCTACTATGTGGGCATCATCCACCCGGACTGTGCCTACGACCTGATGAGCGACCCCAAGTGGGTGAACGTGAAGACCTACTCCGACCCCGAGGGGATCTATGAGGGCGAGATCGGCCGCATCGAGGGGGTCCGCTTTGTAGAGACCAGCGAGGCCAAGGTCTTCCCCGGCGAGGGGGCCGACGGCCGGGACGTGTACGCCACCCTAATCCTGGGGGCGGACGCCTACGGCGTGACCGAGCTGGCCGGCGGCGGCTTGCAGCACATTGTGAAGCAGCTGGGCTCCGCCGGCACCGCCGACCCCCTGAACCAGCGGGCCACCGCCGGCTGGAAGGCCACCAAGGTGGCAGAGCGGCTGGTGGAGCCGTACATGGTCAGAATCGAAACCACTTCGACCTTTACCGCCTGAAAAAGGGCACCATCCCCGCCCCCTTCGGGGGCCGGATGATGGTTCCCCTTTTAGACCCCTCCCAGCAGCCCGAACCGCGCCAGCGGGGCTGGCACTCTCGGGCTGAGAAGTATTTTTTCACTGGCAAAGCCAGCAAAAAAATGGATTGGAATTTATTTTTCTGCTTTGCAGAAAAACTCTGCGAGACTTAGGAGGTATTGTGATGGCAGAAGAAGTTGTGATGGAAGCCCAGGAAGAGACAAAGCCCGCCAAGAAGAAAGCCGCGGCAGACCCCGGCGAGGAGCTGGTGACGGTGCAGCTGTTTAAGGACAACGAGCGGTACAAAGACGACGTCTTTGTGGCCGTGAACGGGGAACGCTGCCAGATCCAGCGGGGGGTCCCCGTGCAGATCAAGCGGAAGTTTGCCCAAGTGCTGGAACAGTCGGCGGCCCAGGATCAGGCCACGGCAGCCCTCATTCAGCGGGAGAGCGCCAGCTACCGGGCCAAGGCCAGAGAGCTGAACATTTGACCGGGAGAGACAGCGCGGCAGGGACGGGGGAGGCACCGATCCTTGCCGCGCTGTTTGGAAAAAGGAGGTGGGTCTGTGGGAACACGGATCATTCCATGCCAGGTGTGTGACGAGTACATCAAGGGCGCCGGCGTGGTGGTGGGCGCGGCAGGCAGCCACCACGACGTGGTGCTGGAGCTGGCCTTCTCCCCCTTGTGGGAGGGGCTGGCCAAAACCATCACCTGGTTTGACGCCCTGGGGGAGCACCCCACCCTGATGGTGCTGGGAACCGATCTGCTGGCGCCGGGGGAGCTGGAGGTCTACCGGGTCCCCGTCCCCCCAGAAGCCAAGGCCGTGGCGGGGGAAATGGAGCTGACCATCAAGGGCGCGGCGGTGGCCGACGGGGTGGAGATCCGGGCCACCGTGGCCGCCACGGCCCGGTTCCGGGTGCTGCCCGGAAAGTGGGACCCTGACGCGGAGGAGAGCCAGGATGTCACCCCCAGCCAGGCCGAGCAGATCCAGGCTCAGATCGAGGCCATCAAGCCCAAGTTTGCCTCAGCGGCCCAGGACGCGGCCAGCGCGGCGGCCAGTGCTGCCGGCGCGGCGGCCAGCCAGGAGGCGGCCCAGGCCAGTGAGGAGGCCGCGAAAGCCAGCCAGGCGGCAGCGGCAGCCAGCCAGGAAGAGGCCCAGGACAGCGCAGAAGACAGCGAGGCCTGGGCGGTGGGCCGGCGGGGCGGACGGGACGTGGGGCCGGAGGACCCGGCCTATCAGAACAACGCCAGGTGGTACAAGGATCAGGCCCAGAGCATCGTCGGGGGCGACTACGCCACCAGGCCCCAGGCCCAGGGCTATGTGGACGCCCACGACCAGAACCCGGAGGCCCACCAGGATATCCGGGCTGCCCTGGACACCCGCGTCTGGGTCTCTGTTGGCGCCGCGGAACCTGAGACCGGCCCGGTCCTTTGGTTTAATACCGCCGGCGCCGCCCCGACGGAGACGGTTCTGCTGGAGCTGGGCGGGGAGGACGGCGACACGGTCCTGGCGGACGTGGACGGCGAGCTGTACGGCGTGAATAACGCCACAGCAAACGAGGAGCCCGCCACCGCCGGCGTGTATGACTTTCATATTGAAGCTTGAGGAGGCGATACCAAAATGAGCGCAACATCGAAAAAGGCAATTATTCGCGCATTACTGGACGGCGTTCTCACGGACCTGTGGCCCAAGACCACCGGCGAACAGGTCATGCTGGACGATTCCACCACCCTATCCGCGAAGCTGGCGGAATTTATCGTTGCCCTGAATGGCAAAGCAACCGCCCAGGCCCTGAGTTCTGGACTGGCGGGCAAGGCGGACAAGACCCACGGACACGGCCAGAGCGAGATCGCGGGCCTGGAGACCGCCCTGGCGGGCAAGGCCTCCACCACGGCCCTGTCTGACGCCATCGCGGCCTTGCGGACGGAGCTGATGGGCGAAGGCGTCCCCCAAGCCTATGACACCTTCAAAGAATTGGCGGACTATATCGACGCCCATGAGGACGTGGCCGCCGCCTTAACCAGCGCCATAGGGACCAAGGCAAACCAGACCGCCGTGGACGCCATCCAGGCCGTCGTGGACACCCTGGGCAGCCTGGCCAGCAAGAACGCGGTCAGCGAGAGCGACCTGGACGCCGCCCTGCTGGAAAAAGTCAAAGCGGCCAGCGAGGGGAACCATAGCCATGGCAACAAGGCCTTGCTGGACACCTATAACCAGACCAACGCCAACCTGGCCGACGCGGTGAACAAGAAACACACCCACGCAAACGCGGCGGTCCTGGAGGGGATCACGGCGGACGTGGTGAGCAAATGGAACGGCAAGAGCCGGGTCCTGGTGGCGGCGACCCAGCCCAGCGACCTGGCAGCCGGGGACCTGTGGTTTCAGATGATAGAATGAGGGGTGAAGGATACCATGGCAATGACAGAGCATGAAGGCCTGCAAATTTATAAAGACGCGGGCGGGAATTGCTATATCCTCTACCCCATCACCAAGGCCCACCTGGTGGAGGGCCTGGACGAGCTGCTGGACGGGAAGGCAGCGGACGGCCACAATCACGCGGCCGGAGATATCAACAGCGGCGTCCTGCCCGTTGCCAGAGGCGGGACCGGGGCGGCCACAGCGGAGCAGGCGAGAACCAATCTCGGCGCGGCGAAAGCCGTCTCCTATACAGTAACCCTTCCAACCGCGAGTTGGTCCTCTTCCGCGCCGCACTCCATGACCGTAACCGTGACAGGAATCCTCGCGACAGACGAACCAATCATTGACTGCGTTCTTTCCGGCGACACAGCCGCAAGCAAGCTGATCTTGGAGGCGTGGGGCTGTGTGTCCAGGATTACCACGGCGGCCAATTCCATTACGGCGTATTGCTACGACAAGAAACCAGCCGTAAATATCCCCATCAAGATAAAAGTTGTCCGATAAAGCTTTTGAAACGAGCGGCAGTTATCAAATGATTGGAGTGAGAAAAATGAGCGATGCTCTGATAGTAAGACGTTCCGGGGGGGGGACACCCTCAAGGTAACAGTAGTAAGCGAAAGGCCATTCATGGACGGGACATCTGTTAGACGCACGCAAGAAGTAAACATGTATCTCTATAATGAATGGGAAGAAGATTGGACACATATCTACCTGATGCTTGATAACGGACACGAGTATGCAACTGCGTACATCCCTAAAAATATATCAGGGAGGTCCGTAACATATCAGTTTATAGCTTCCACGAGAACGTCCGGCGTCTCCGGCGGACAGTTTACGCTATCTACTGATAATAAGAAATTCAGCTGCACGGAATATATGGACAACATCTTGAAATACGCAGCCTTAGTCAAAATCGAATAAATTTGTACTCCGGGCCATGGACCGTTCCATAGGTCATCCGGGTGCAAGCAAGTTAGGAGGATGACCTATGAACGAAGCATTTATCACGCGGCGCGGAGAAACCGGTGATGAAGGGATATCGAGGGCAACGGTAACATCGGCTCGACTCAAGACAGGAAGTTCACAAGTGAGCTTCACAAACGGAAAAGCGACCTATGACAAAAGCAGTAAAACATTATCGATAAGCGCCTACACTTCAACGTCAAGCATAAACGCAGAAGTAAGGCTCGAATTCTAATTTTGCGTCAAAGGAGAAGAAACATGAGCGAAGCATTCCTGGTTAGGCGGGGGGGGGGGCAGCGCTCCTGCGCTCAAATCCCTTGCATTTAACCTCGCATCAATAAAGAGAAACGGGTCACCCGTATCTTTGGGGATGTGCAATTCGGGTGGTGATTACACAAAAGCGATTGTGAACGTCTCAAGCGGGGACAATGAGCTTTCATACACCGATGCTGGCGGAAATGTGCATTATTACACCAACACGGGAAGCGGCCTGATAGCAGGCAAAACCATCGTCCTTGCAGTAGGCGGCACCAGCGGATTTACTTATAGGCATGCCTATGACGCAGACAAAATAGGGACGGTAACATTGAGCTTTAATGGGAAAACACTTTCCGCGACGCAAAGCAATATCGGCAGCGTAAACTTCGATTTGCGGTGCGTCTCCAAAATCGTATTAGCCATAGAATTCTCATAACAACTTAAGGAGGGGATTATTATGAGCGAAGCCTTTTTAATGAGATACCCTGCGGGGGGGGGGGGTACCTTCCGGGATAATCACCTTCTGGTCAGGAGCAAGCAACGCAATCCCTGATGGATGGGCCTTGTGCAACGGCCAGAACGGGACTCCGGACCTGAGAGATCGGTTTGTAGTGGGGGCGGGAAATCAGTACAGCGTCGGCAATAAAGGCGGCGCGGAAGCTGTGACACTAACTGTCGAGCAGATGCCAGCGCACAGCCATGGTTGTTTGGTCAAGACAAGCAATGTCGGGTGGACGGAATGCATTAGCCCCACCACAGAAGCGACCGCTGGAACGCTATCAACGACAAAAACCGGCGACGGGCAGGCCCACGAAAACAGGCCGCCCTATTATGCGCTGTGCTACATTATGAAGACCTGAAGAAAGGATGGAATTTACCATGGCAGAGGCTTTTTTGACGAAATATAGCGGGGGGGGCACATTCCCAAGATAGAATATGGGACAGGCGGCAGCTCTGTCACATTTTCCTTTGAGCCAAAAGTGGTGATCATTGGAGCGAAAGGCTACACCAGTGGAATAAGTAAGGCCAACGCATTGGCAGCTGTGTTGGAGCAAGGCGAAACGATAAGCGGCACGAACTACTCCTTCTCCCTCGAAGGGAAGACGGCAAGGATTTATGGGAGTCAGCAAACTTCTGCTGGAAGTGCAGTCGCAATCGCATTCGGCGAATGACGAACCAAAAGCACGGCATAGGACATGGAGGACTGTAAAAAGGACCTTGCGGAGCTGGTCCGGGAACAAGAAAACCGCCCCCAAGTCGGGGGCGGCAAGGTTTGACAAAAGACGGCGCGGTGTGATATTCTGAGCTTGCCCCTTCGGGGGTCAGAAAGGCGCTGTTACAGAAACGGCGGTTAGCCACTTCCCTGAGAAGGGAGGTGAGGCCGATATGGGGAAATTTCTTTGGAGATTTCTGGTATGCCTGGTCATTTTGACCTACATACTTGCCATAAAGGTTTACTGACCGCTTGGCCGTTACCCAAGCGGTCAGTATAAACTGAGTTTATATTGATCGATATGGGCTAACCGCAGTAGCAGCGCCCTTTCTGTGTTTAGAATAGCATCCCCGCCCCGGTTTGTCAAGAAGGGGGGGGAGGAAAAAGGGAACCATGCCCGCCCCCTTTGGGGGCCGGATCATGGTTCCCTTTTTGAAACCCTCCCTGCACCTGCTGCGTGCGCCCTATGGGCACACTTGCAGGTGAGAAGTGTTTTTTTGCTGGCAAAGCCAGCAAAAAAACGGATTTAACTTTATTTTTCCGCAGGGCGAAAAAACTCTGCGAGGCAATAGGGAGGCAATAGGAGGTTTTATGACGGTAAGACAGGCCATTTTACAGGCGGATGAGCTGCGGCCCAACGCCATTTCGGAGGAGCACAAGGCCCGGTGGCTCCACCAGCTGGACGGGCGGCTGGCGGAGACCATGGACCGGGAGGCGCCGGAGAATCCCTGGCCGGAGGACTGGGCGCTGCTGATGCCCCACCCATACGACAACATCTATGAGCTGTATCTGTGCGCCATGATCGACTTTGCCAACCTGGATCTGGACCAGTACGCCGCCGACCAGGCCATGTATGACACAGCATACAGCCAAGCCCTGGCCTGGTGGCGGCGGCACCATCTGCCGAAGATCACAGAAGGGGGGACGCGGGCATGAAACTGCCACGACTGCCCCGGCAGGGCCAGAAGGCCAGCCGGGAGGTGGTGAACACCCGGGGGCTGAATCTCTCGGACAACACCCAGGACGGGGACCTGGCAGGGTGCAAAAACCTGTCCTCCCACCGCTGGCCCTATCTGGCCACCCGAAACAAGCGGGAGAGGCTGGCGGATTACACCGGGGTGACGGCGATCACCTCCTGGGGGAAGCTCATTGCGGTGGAGGGGGAGGCCCTGCTCTATGACGGAAAAGAGGTGGGCAAGGTGAAGCCCGGGGCCAAGCAGTTCGCGGTGGTCAACACCAAGCTGGTGATTTGGCCTGACAAGGTCTATTTGGACATGACCACCCAGACGGTGAAGCCCCTGGGGGCCAAAGCGACCGCTGCCAAGGGGGTGTTTACCGCTGACACCGTCACCCTCACCGGCGGGCCTGACCTGACCCAGCTCTTTTCCGTGGGGGACTGCGTGACCCTGTCCGGCCTGGAGACGCTGAAGGCCAACAACGGGGATGTGGTCATCAAAGAGCTGACGAAAGACAAGCTCACCCTCTCGGCCAAAAGTCTCACGGCAGGGCAGGAAGAAGGAGCCCTCACCCTGGAGCGGCGGGTCCCCGACCTGGACTACATATGCGAGAGCGGCAACCGGCTGTGGGGGTGCTCCAACCGGGAGAAGACCATCTTCGCCTCGGTGCTGGGGGACCCCACCAACTTCTATGTCTACGAGGGTCTTTCCACCGACGCTTACGCGGTGGCGGTGGGCTCAGAGGGGGACTTCACCGGCTGCTGCAAGCTCTCCACGGCGGTTCTTTTCTGGAAGGAGCGGACCCTGCACAAAATGCTGGGGGACTATCCGGCGGAGTACGCCCTGTTTGACTATGCCATCGACGGCCTGCGGGCCGGGTGCAGCCGATCCATGCAGATCCTCAACGACGTGCTGCTCTATGTGGGGGTTCACGGGGTGTACACCTATGCCGGGGGGACCCCATCCAATATCGCCGCCTGCTTCGGCAGCCACAGCCTGGAGGAGGGGGTGGCGGGGACCGACGGGGAGCGGTATTACCTCTCCGCTCTGCTGGACGGCCAGGCCGCCTTGCTGGTCTACGACCCCCGGCTGGGGGTGTGGATGCAGGAGGATGAGACCCGTTGCGTGGACTTTGCCCGGATGGGCCAAGAGGTCTATTTTCTCACCCAGGAAGGAGAGGTCTGGCAGGCAGACAGCCGCCAGCCTGACCCGGATGCGGAATGGGAGGCGGTATACACCCCCTTTTACGAGACCATCCAGGGCCGCAAGCGGTACAGCAGGCTGGTGCTGCGGGTGGAGCTGGCCCAGGGAGCCTGGCTCACGGCGTACACCCGCACCGACGGCGGGCCCTGGCAGGAGGCGGCCAAGCGCATCGGCGGGCTGTCCGACGCCGCCGCCCTGTCCCTGCGCCCCAACCGGGGAGACAAGTTTGAACTCCGCCTACGGGGGAAGGGGCCTTGCGCCATTCTGTCTGTATTGCGAGAGTTTACCGTGGGAGGTGAGGGCTGATGGCAGGGGCGGTATTTCCCGAGCGCATGGACAAGCTGGACCCGGCAAACCCCCAGGAGAGCTTGCGGACGGTGGAGGCCTACATCGGGTACATGCAGGAGCGCATCGAGTTCAGCGTGCGCAACACCACCCGGGCCGCCCAGACCACGGGGGTGACCAATGCGGCTATGCTGATGATGCTGACCACCATCAACAACTCCCTGAGCGCCCTGTCGGCCACGGTGAACCAGCTCACCGGCACGGTGAACGGGCTGGGGAGCCGGGTGCGGGCCGTGGAGGAAGACATCGAGAAGCTGGGCAGCCAGGTGCAGACCATGGAGGAGGACATCGGGAAGCTGAAAGAGGCCGTGGCCGCCCTGGAAGGGGCCCAGGGCCCGGAATAAGGAGGTTATTATGGGATTTGCAGATCTTTTCAAAAGCACCGCAAGCGGCCTGGGCAGCGCGGTGAAGAGCACGGGGAGCGAGGTGAAAAAGAAGAAGAAGGAGACGGCCAGCAGCGGGACGGTCCCCACGGACTTTGGAACAGAGTACACCCCCAGCAACAGCATCACCAACGGCGGGGCCCTGAACGGGTGGCAGTTGGCGGAGCAGGCAGGGGGGACCACCGGAGGCTCCTCCTCCATGCTCTCTGGGATCGGGGCAGCCATCCAGACCGCCGCCAAGAAGAACGGGGCCTATGTGCCCTACGACACCAGCGGCAACGACTACGCCGGCATGGTGAACATGACCGACCTGGACAAGGCGGCCCTGGCGGCGGCCACCCAGAGTTGGCAGCAGGCCAGCGCCGCCGGGAACCAGGAGGGGATGGACGCGGCCCACCAGCAGGCGGAGGCCATCCGAAAGAAATACGGCTACCTGGGCGGGGACGACGGCTCCCAGTACATTCCCTTTGCCTCCATGCCGCCGGCGGAGGACTTTACCTATGAAAAGGCCCCGGCCTATGTGAACAGCTACCAGGATCTCATCGACACGGCCACCCAGCGGGTGGTGAACCGGAAAGCCTTTTCCTACGACCCGGCCAGCGACCCCCTCTACCGGCAGTATGAGGACAGTTACACCAAAAACGGGGGCCTGGCCATGCGGGATGTGCTGGGGCAGGTGTCCGCCCGGACAGGGGGCCTGGCCAGCTCCTACGCCGCCACGGCGGCCCAGCAGAGTTATAACAACTACATGGACCAGCTGGCGGACAAGATTCCGGAGCTCCAGCAGCTGGCCTACCAGATGTATCTCAACGAGGGGGCAGCCGACCGGTCCGACGTGGAGCTGCTGATGGCCCTGGAGAGCGCGGACTACAACCGCTATCTGAACGCCTTGGGCCAGTACAACACCGACCGGAGCTTCGCCTACGGCCAGCACCGGGACAGCGTATCCGACGACCGCTATGCCTACGACTGGAACTACAACGCCCAGCAGGACGCCGTGGCCGACGACCGCTACCGGGATGAACTAGCCTATCAGCGGGAGCAGGACGCCCTGAACAACGGGCGCTATGACCAGGAGCAGCAGCGGGCGGATCAGGAGACACAGCGGGAGAACGCCTGGAAGAAGCTCCAGAGCGGCGTGGTGCCCACGGCGGCGGAGCTGGCTCTGCTGGGCATGAGCCGGGCGGACGCCCAGCAGCTGGCCCAGATGATGCAGAGGATGCTCATGGGGTACTACGGGTAAGGAGGCGTTTGTTTTATGCCGACGAAGATGAGCCAAAAGGAGATTGAGGCCAGAAGAAAAGCAAACGCCACCCGGAAGGCGGCGGTGGAGCAGCAGCAGGCCCAAAAGGCCCAGGAGAAGAAGGAAACGGTGCAAAAGGCCGCATCCGCCCTGAGCCAGGGGGCAAAAAACCTGCGCAGCGCAGGCCCCACCGCCCAGAACGCCCCCGCCAAGAAGACCACCAAAAACCACCTGCTGCAAGGAGCAATCCAGCAGCAGCGGAAGGGGTACACGGCGAAAGAGGTTGGTCAGAAGCTGCCCTCTTCGGTGAAGAATGTCATCGACCGGACCTACACCGCACAGCGCAACGCGAACATCAAGCGGGCGGAAGAGGCGATGAAGCGGGCCACGGATCGGCGGTCTAAAATCGCGGCCAGCCATCAGCTCCGCCAGGCGAAACACACCCTGAGCCTGGCGGACAAGCAGCTCTCCCAGGACGACCAAAACAAGATCCTGCGGGCCAGGGAGCAATGGGAACAGGGGGAAGCCTTAAAACGGCGGGGGGATACCCAGCGGGGGAACGCCTTGCAGGAGGCGGCTCACTACGTTGCGGAGACTGCCCGGGCCGGGGGCGGCTACTCCGGCGGGAGCAGCGGGCAGGATTATCTGCTGCCCGACATCGGGGAAGCCTATCACCAGCTGATGACCGAGGAGGGGAAGAAAAGCCTGCGCACCCAGAAGCGCTATTACCAGCTCGGCCAGGCGCTGGGGAGCCGGGAGCTGATGGAGGCGGCCCACGCGGCGGCCAACGCCATCCGGGAAAACCCCGCCAACTACGACCGGGCGGCCATCAACGCCCAGCTGGCTAACATCCAGACGCCCAAGCGGTATGACGCCCATGGACGGTCAATCTACTCCCCCAACATGCTGGAGACCCGGGCCCAGGCCAGCTTTTTCCCGGCGGTGGGGAACCAGCTGGCGGGGTCCTTCCTGGCCCTGAAGGAGACAGCGGAGGACCTGGTGAAGGTCAAGGGGGCCAAGGACCGGCAGCGTGCCCTGGAATACCTGAACCGCACAGAGACCGACCCGCGAAAGCAGGCGCAATATGAAAGCGGGATCATTCAGGCGGCGGCCGACGCAGACTACTACGCAAACCGGCAGGACCCCTACTCTGCGGCCCAGGAACTTTTGGCCAAGGCGGCCCGGCAATTGGAAGATGTGGTGGCCGGCATGCAGACCAAGGGGGGCAAGCTCCTGGCCCAAGCGGTGCTGTCCGGGGCCCAGATGGCCCCTGCCCTGGCGGTGTCCGCCCTGGCCTCTCCTGCCGCCGGCGCGGCGGTGATGGGGTTGCAGGCGGCCGGGGCCAAGACGGGAGAGCTCCGCAGCCGCGGCGTTTCCGCCGGCCAGGCCCTGGCCCGGGGGCTGGTGTCCGGGGGGATCGAAGGGGCCACGGAGAAGATCCCCATTGGAAATCTATTAAAAATCGTGAAAGGGTCCGGCGGCGCGACCTTCCTGAAAAACATCGCCAAACAGGCGGGGATCGAGGCCACCGAGGAAAGCGCCTCCTACGCCCTCAATTTCCTGGCGGACAAGGCCGCCCGGGACCCCGAAGCCCAGTTCAGCCTGGCAGAGCTGGCGGAAAACGCCGCTGTGGGTGCCATTTCCGGCGGCGCCTTTGGCGGCCTGGGCAGCCTGGGGGCGGCGGTGAACACCCCCATCCAGAGAAGGAGCGCCCCCGCCGGTGAGACACCGGCCCAGGCGGCGGTTTCTCAAAGGGCCTCCGCCCAGGCTGCCCCCGTGCAGGAGGCGCCGGCGGCCAGGACAGAGGGAACACCCCAGGCGAAACCGGCGGCCCCGGCAGCGGCGCCCCAGACAGCGGCAGCCCAGCCGAAGGCGGTGCAGCTGACCCAGCAGGGAGAGGCCCGGCGGGCTGCCAGCCTGCGCCAGCGGGCGACAGCCCCTGTGTCCGCTGGGCCCCTCAGCCTGGCGCGCGCCGGCCAGACCCTGGGGGAGAGCGGCCGGAAGGCCCTGGGGGTGGCCTATGACGGGCGGGGAGACCGGGCGGCCTATTTCCAGGGGTTTGCCCAGGTGTATAACCAGGCCTTGACCGGGCGGGCCGCCGGGGAAATCCCAGCCCCCCGGGGGCTGACGGATGCCCAGGTGCTGGCGGCCTATAGCGCCGGGCAGAACGACCGGGCAGCCAGCCTGGCGAGGGCCAAGGAGGCGGTCCAGTACGCCACGGCGCAGGGAAAGGACGCCGGGCTGGTCTACGACGACTATGTGCACGGGGCCCTGGACAAGGGGATCGCCCAAGAGATCAACACCGTGGCCAAGCAGCTGGGCCTCCGGGTGGAAATGGTGGAGACCGTGGCCGGCGGCGCGGCCAACGCAGAGCTTCAGGACGGGGTGGTCCGCCTGGAGAAGGGCAATCCCAACCCGGTGCGGGCCCTCTTCGGCCATGAGCTCACCCACCGGGTCCAGGAGCTGGCCCCGGAGAGCTACCGGGCCTTCCGGGATTTCGTGATGGCTGACCCGGTCTATCTGGAAGAGGTTCAGCGGAAGCTCCAGGACTACGCCGCCCAAGGGATGAAGCTGACCCAGGAGGCGGCCATGGACGAGATCACGGCGGACTACGCCGGGATGCTCATAGAGGATCAGGA
This sequence comes from Clostridiales bacterium, assembly GCA_022764045.1. Classification (GTDB taxonomy): domain Bacteria; phylum Bacillota; class Clostridia; order Oscillospirales; family Oscillospiraceae; genus Evtepia. The sequence goes on from JALERU010000065.1 coordinate 28,291, forward strand.
CCTGCTGGGGCAGTTCATCCAGGCAAATAAGGCAGACCAGAGCCTCCTCCAGCGCCTGTGGCAGGCGGTGAAGGACCTGGCCGCCAAGGTCACCGGCCGCCACAAGGCCAACCTGGAGGACGCGGCCGCCCTGCTGGAACAGGCGGTGGGACAGGCCAGCGCCCAGGCGGAGAGGCTGGCAAAGCAGGGGAGGAAGGCTGAAACATCAGGCAGGCCGCAGTTTTCCCTGAAAGAGAAGAAAGAGATCCACAGTGAAGTTCTGGACAAGGTGAAAAAAGAGCTGAAAACGGTGCAGGACAACGGCGTATTAAAACATTTAACAGGAGAAGAGTTTTCCAAGGGGGGGCAGAGCCTTGTGCAGCAGGTTGCCGGCTACTTCGATCAAATGGGCGGGCAGGTGGCCAGAAAAGACTTTGGTACGATTCGCCTTTCCCGCCGGGGAATCAAGGATAGCATGGCCCATGGGATCGGCAGAAAAAAAGCCGCTGCCTTCGCAGCGGTACCGGAGGTGCTCCAAGATGGTATTATAGTGGACCGTCAGGAAAACTGGAAGGGCCGCTCCTATGATACCTATGTATTTGCCGGAGAAGTCAACATTGCAGGGCAGCCGAATGCAGTTGGCGTGGTCGTCATTCGAAGGAATGGTGATAGCCGGTTTTACTTACACGAAGTGACCACAATAGAAAAAGGCGACACCGCGACGTTCAAGACCGGGGCTACCGCCGAAGCGGCCCGCTTACCCGGCGACGCAGTGCCACCGTTACAGTCAGAAGCCACATCTGACAAGCCGGCGCACGAAGCGCGGGACATTGTAGCAGCCTCTGATCCTACCAATAGGATACCCCAAAACCAGGAGAATAGCAAGGCTGCGGAAGGAGAAAACAGCGGGAAATTTTCCCTCAAAACTGCCGACGGCTACCTCTCCGCCAAGCTCCAGGAGGAGAACAAGCTCCTCCGGGAGCGGGTGGATTACTGGAAGGGGCAGACCAAGCGGAGCAGCCAGGCCACCACCGACCGAAAAGCCGTGGCCAAGGCCGCCCGGCGTCTGGTGAGGGAGTATGGCGCGGACCTGGAGGCCGCGGAGATCCAGGGGGACCTCCAGGGCCTCTACGACGCCATGGCGGGGGACAAGGGGCTGACCTACACCCAGGCCCGCGCCCAGGCAGAGGCCATTGCCCAGCGGCTGGTGTCCAGCGCCGTTGCCAAAGAGGACGGGATGTACCAGCAGTATGGGGATCTGCGGTCCTACCTGCGGGAGACGACGCTCACCATTTCGGAAGAGGGGAGCCACGACATCCCGGATTTTTCTGCTTTCCGCCAGCGGAACTTTGGGCGAATGAAGATCAGCAAGGGGAGCACCAACGTGGACCAGGTCTACCAGGAGCTGTCTGCCCTCTGGCCGGAGTTCTTTGACGAGACCCGGGAGATCACCCCGGCGGACCAGCTGGAGCACATCGCTCAGGTGATGGACCAGGTCTATGCCGTCACCGAGGCAAACCCCTTTCAGGGGTACACCCGCCAGGCAATCGCCGGGGCGGCCAATGAGATCATGGAGGGCTTTTTCGACCTGCCCCAGACCAAGGCCACCTTTGCCGACCGCCAGGCCGGGAAGCTGGACCGGGCCAAGGCCCAGGGCAGGCAGCGGCTGGCGGCGGAGCGGGAGAAGAAAAACGCTCAGCTGGAAGCCCTCCGCCAGGAGAACCGCCAGCGGGTCCAGACCGCCATCGCCCGGGAGCGCCAGCGCCGGGAGAAGGAGCTGGACAGGCTGAAATCGGCCTATCGGGCCAGAGACGCCGTCGGGCGGGAGCGCCGCCAGGTCAGCCAGCTCAGGGCTAAAATCCTGCGGCACACCAAGGCCCTGTCGAAGAAGCTCCTCTCCCCCAACGACCAGCAGCACGTGCCAGAGGGGCTGCGGGGGGCTGCAGCCAGGCTGCTGGAGGCTATCAATCTGGAGAGCCCATACACTTATGACGAAACCGGGAAGCGCCGCAAGGCCGACGGCGGCAGCCCCACCCAGCGGACCCAGGCCTTCCGCCAGCTCCGGCAGGCCTACCGAGCCATCCAGCAGGAGGGGGACGCCGGCCTTGTCATCGACCCCGACCTGCTGGACAACCTCCAGGAGGTGGAGGCCCTGGGAGACGTAAAGCTGGCGGACATGACCCCCGGCCAGCTTACCACCGTGTGGAACACGATCAAGGCGGTGGAGGCCAGCATTTCCAGCGCCAACAAGCTCTTTGGGCAGGCCAGGTTTGAAACCGTGCTGGAGGCTGCCCGTGGCCTGGAAAAGGACAACGCCGGCCGCCGGGACCGGGGAGACTACCGGGGGCCGGTGCGGGCCATAGACAAGCTGATGAACGCAGATATGCTCACCCCCGAGAGCTTTTTCCACCGCCTGGGCCCCACGGGGGAAGAGCTTTTCCGGATGCTCCGCCGGGCCCAGGACAAGCACATCCAGATCATGGAGGAGGTACAACGCAGCACCCAGGAACTGGTGGGCAAGACGGATATCCGCAAGCTGGAAAAAACCGTCCACCGATTCACCTTTGGGGAGAAGACCCTGGAGCTCACCACCGGCCAGATCATGTCCCTGCGGGAGCTGATGAAGCGGCAGCAGGCGGCGGAGCACATCACCGTGGGCGGCATCCGGCCCGAGGGGGTGGACAAGGGCATCCGCCGAAAGGCCCCCGCCGAGGCGGTGAAGCTGACCCCGGAGGAAATCGGGGAGATCCTGGACACCCTGACCCAGGAGGAGGTCAAGCTGGCCGACGGCCTGCAACAGCTGATGGGCGGACGCCTGGCCCAGCTGGGCAACGAGGCCAGCCTGGAGGTCTATGGCTATGAAAAGTTCAAGGAGAAAAATTACTTCCCCATCCAGGTAGACAGCAACCAGACCAAGACCGACCAGGTGAAGGACGCCGCCCAGGCCACCATCGCCGGCCGGGGCTTCACCAAGGCCACCCGGCCTCACGCCAGTAGCGCCGTGCTGGTGAAGGATATCTTTTCCGTCTACGCTGACCACGTCACCGACATGGCCACCTACCGGGCCTGGCTGGGCCCCATGGAGAATTTGCAGCGGGTGTTCAACTTCCGGTTCCGGGACGAGGCCGGCCAGGTGACGGGGACGGTGAAGGGCCTGCTCCGCCGGATCTATGGGGCCAACGGGCCGGCCTACTGGAGCAAACTCACCGAGGACCTGAACAACGGCGTCCACGGCACCAACGACAACCCCTTCGGGGGGCTCATCGGGAACTATAAGGCCTCGGCCATCGGGGCGAACATCCGGGTGTTCATCCAGCAGCCCACCTCCATCCTGCGAGCCCTGGACGAGATCGCGCCCCAGGACTTTGTGGCGGGGATCTGGAAGGCCAGCCCGTCTACCTGGAAAAAAGTGAAGCAGTACGCCCCCATCGCCGTCTGGAAGGACTGGGGCTACTTCGACGCGGACACCGGGCGGCAGATGAAGTCCATCCTCTTTGGGGACGACAGCCGGCTGGCAAAGGTCAACAATGCCCTCATGGCCCCGGCGGGGGCCATGGATTCCCTGGCTTGGTCCCACCTGTGGAATTCTCTGGAGGCGGAGACCCGCCGGAAGCACAAGAACCTGGCCCCCGGCAGCGAGGCCTTTTACCAGAAAGTGGCCCAGCGGTTCCACCAGGTGATTGACCACAGCCAGGTGGTGGACGGCATCCTCCAGCGGTCCCAGATCATGCGCTCGGCGGACGGGGTGACGAAGATGGCCACCAGCTTTATGGCCGAGCCCACGAAGATCTATAACATGTTCACCACAGCGGCCTATGACCTACGCAAGGCCCAGGACCCCAAGGTCCGAAACCGCGCCCGGCGGAAGCTGGCCCGGACCACGGTCGCCCTGGTGGCCTCCTTTGCGGCCAACGCGGCGGCTCAGTCTTTGGTGGACGCCCTGCGGGACGACGACAAGGACGAGGAATACTGGGAGAAGTTCTTCCAGGCGTTCACAGGTTTGGAAGGGGACGAGGAGGGGAGGGGCCAAAAGCTCCTGGCTATGATCGGCGGAAACGCTGGGTCGGCGCTGAATCCCGGCACGTATGTTCCCTTTGTAAAGGATATCGTTTCCCTGGTCCAGGGCTATGATGTCGGGCGGATGGACATGGAGAGCATCTCCCATGTGGTGGGCGCTGTAGGGTACTGCCTGAAAGCCTTCCGTGGCGAGGGGAAGATGACAAAGCAAAACGCCTTGACGGTCCTGCTCGCGGAGGCCGCCCGCCTGGTGGGCGTGCCGGTGAGCAACCTGAAACGGGATGTGTTGGCGGCCTTTGATACCTGGCTGGTGGGTACCAAGAATTACAAGGGGCAGTACGCCATGGCGCGCTGGCTTTACCAGTTCACAGACAACAACAAGGGGATCTTCCTGGACATCGCCTACCTGGCATGGCGGGACGGGGATGAGGAGACCTATCTGCAAATCAGCCAGGACCTGATGGACCGCATGGACACCGACGGCCCGGCCATCGAAAAGGCCATGAAGACCCGGTATGCCAAGCAGGCGGAAAAGGACGCCGACTTCCGGCTGGACGAGGAAAAGATGGAGCGCCTTGGGGTGCTGCCCTCTTTCGGCGGGGAAGAGGAGGAAAAGGAGGCATCCTTTGACGCGGGAGATCTGAACGCCAGCCAGTATCACAGCTACAGTAAGCAGCGGGCGGAGCAGTACCGGAACCTGGAGCGCAGCGTGACCAGCTCCCCCGCCTGGGCCAAGCTGGACGGGGAGACCCGGGGCAAGATCGTGGACACCATTTGGAAATACGCCGGAGAGTATGCCCTGGAGGACCAGTCCGGCGGCAAGTATGCTGTGGACAACAGTAAGCTCAAAAAGATCCGGGCGGCAGAGGAGGCGGGAATGGACGTGGCCTCTTACGTAATCGCCCTGACCGCAGCCGGCCAGGCGGAAGGGACCAAGACGGTGGACGGCGACACCATTAAAAATAGTAAGGCGGTGGCTGCCGTTCAGGCGGTGGACGCCCTAGGGCTGGACCTGCCGGAGGCAACCCGCCAGCGTCTGCTCCAGGACCTGGGAGTGAACCAGGAGGTGCGGGGCTATTCCGCCGAGGAACTGGCCCAGGCCCAGAGGGAGATTCAGGCCCAGGCCCAAGCCCCCAGCCGGTACGCCGCCCTGGGCGCTGGCCATGAGGAGACGGTGCGAAAATACGAGAGTTTTCTGGAACGTGTAGCATCCGATGTGGGTGCCGACGGGAAGACCATTCGGGGCAGCAAGCAGAAGAAGATCATCCAGGAGATCCAAAGCTACCCCGGCCTGACCCGGGAGCAGCGGAGCGCCCTGTACCGCATGGAATACAGATCGGATGCAAACAACCCCTGGGCGTGAGAAAAAGGGTGGGAGAGATCCCGCCCTCTTTTTCAAAATTTTCCGGGATCTGGGGGCGAAGACAGTGGCCGGCCCTGCTATGCTGGAGGGAGAAAGGAGGAGGTGCCATGCACGAAACGCTTTTGGTGGCCATCGTCACCGGCGGGGTGAGCCTGGCGGTTTGCCTGCTGAACAATTATTTTCAACAGGGCAAGACCCGGGCCCTATTGGAATACAAGCTGGACGAGCTCACCGACCGGGTGAACAAGCACAACAACCTGGTGGAGCGGACCTACCGCCTGGAGGAGGAGGTCCATATCCACGGGGAAAAAATCAAGGTCGCCAACCATCGGATCGACGACCTGGAAAGGAGCACAGAATGAGCGAACAGACAAAGAAGTGGTGGAAGGCCGCCGGGGTGCGGGCGGTGAAGACCATGGCCCAGACGGCAGTGGCCACCATCGGCGCGGCGGCGGTGCTGTCGGCGGTGGAGTGGCCGGTGGTGGTGTCGGCCTCGGTGCTGGCCGGAGTGCTGTCTCTGCTGACCAGCGTGGCTGGGCTGCCGGAGGTGGAGCAAGTGGCCGGCAAGTGAAAACCTTGTTTGAATCCGTGAACTTCAGTCAAGGTCCCATCGAGATTCAAACAAGGTTATGTGAGCGAATTTGAGTTTTGTAATAAGAAAGCGAGGAAAACAGCATGAAGAACAACCGATTTTACCAGCACCGGATGGCCATCAAGGCCCTGTGCGACAAGAAGGATGTGACCGTGGACGTGGGCTCCCGCATGTATGCCCATGACCGGGGTTGGGCCAACTACACGAAGGAACTGAATGAGTGGGACGCCCTGTGCGTGAAGTACATGCGCGCCAAGGACAAGGGCTTGGCGGACCTGTTCAAGTGAGCATGGGTGTCAACATCATCAAAGCGACCGCCGCCACCAACACAACCCCATTGGCAGGTCGGAGCATCCGGTACATCGTGATCCACTACACCGCAGGTACCACCAGCAGGGCAGGCTCGGCAAAGAATGTGGCCGCCATGTTTGGCAGGGGCACAGTGACCGGCAGCGCAGACTTTATCGTGGATGATACCACCATCGTCCAGTACAATCCAGATCCCAAGAACCGATACACCTGGGCTGTCGGTGGCAACAAGTACAACACCAAAGGCGGTTCTCTGTACGGCGTGGCAAAAAACGCGAACACCGTCAGCATTGAGATCTGCTCCACCAACACCACCAACGCCAAAGCCCCGGCAAATGATAAGGCCTGGTCCTTCACCGCCGCTGCTGTGGACAGGGCTGTAGAGCTGACCAGGTACCTCATGCAGCTCTACCACATCGACGCCGCCCACGTCATCCGACACTACGACGTCAACGGCAAGCAGTGCCCGGGCATCATCGGCTGGAACGCCGACACCGGCAGTGAAGAGAAGTGGAAAGTATTTAAGGCCCGTCTCACCGAGGCAAGCACAAGGATACCTGAACAGGAGGAACTGGACATGACTATCGACCAGCTGATCGAGCAGATGACCGACGAGCAGGCCTACCGTCTGATGGAGAAAGCCGAGCGCTACGTGGGCTCTCTCGCGGAACCCGATTGGAGCAAGCAGGAAGGTCACTGGCATCGGGCCACCGCCGCCGGCGTGGTGGACGGCACCGCCCCGGAGCGACCCATGAAGCGCTGCGAGGTGGTGGCCGTGCTGGGCCGCAAGGGCCTGCTGTGAGTTCCCTTTTTTTACAGGATTTCTACAGGATTCCCACTATTTTTCACGATTCCTCCCAAGACTGTTTAAGACAGCCGAAAACCCTTGATACACAAAGAAAAAAGCCCTGATCCGTTGAGGATCAAGGCTTTTTTGTTTGGCGGAGAAGGAGGGATTTGAACCCTCGCGACGCTCAACACGCCCTACTCCCTTAGCAGGGGAGCCCCTTCGGCCACTTGGGTACTTCTCCAAGTCCGAATGAATCGGTTCGATAGAAAAAATGGCGGAGAGAGTGGGATTCGAACCCACGGCCCTTTCGGGTCACTGGTTTTCAAGACCAGCTCCTTAAACCGCTCGGACATCTCTCCGTGTGAAGTAGGCCCCGGTTAGATGCGTTAATTATATTATCACACGAAATCTATATTGTCAACCATAAAACCAAAAAAGTTTAATAGAAAATTTTTAGGACAGGAGACGCAGAAATTACAATATCTGGATAATTTAGGAAATCGCTGGCATTCTTGGGTTTGAACGATGGAAGATACTGGAATTCCAGTCGGAACACAGATATTTTATGGAAAAAAGAAATTAAACTTTTCGACCTTATTTCGCGCATTTTATACGGAAAATAACCGTTTTTAGAGTAAAAGCAAACAAAAATGTAGAGTATTGTCGAAATATGACGAACGATTTTTCTTTGCAAGGAAGATTTTTGACATTACAATAAAACTACAAAAGGTTACAAAATGAAATATTTAGGAGGCAAGAGAAATGAGAGAGCTTTTCTGTGGTCAAATAGATCTCAGTAACCAGATCGGCCGACCAATGACTTGCGAGTATCGGATTTTGATCCGAACGCTTCCACCGCCTGTATGCTGCGAAAGCTATGGCATCAGCGTCACGATGGCACAGACAGGGGAGCGGGAAGACATCCCAGACATCACGGTCCAAGCAGAAAGAATTGAGCATTTGGCGCGCCTGCTGGTGAATGGAGCCGTGACACCTTGCACATTGAGAGAGATTGTGGAAGACTGGCTGTAAGAAAAAGAGCGGGAAAGGAAGTGACCGAACGGAACACAAACGCGTAAACTGGATCAGACCAATCTTTATGCTGGGAGGACAGGATATGTCAGACTTCGCACATGGGATCCAGTTTTTTTTAGGGGCGAATTCCGCCAGCGGATTTTCGTCGCTTTATAAACAATGGGTGGACCAGGCAGAGCTTCAGGCCTTTTACGCCATCAAAGGAGGCGCTGGCTGCGGAAAATCCACGCTGATGAGTCGGGTGGCCCAGGGCGTGGAGGCGGCAGGCTATTCCGTGGAGTACATCCGCTGCTCGGGAGATCCCGATTCTTTGGACGGCATCTATATTCCCGGGAAGGACGTGGCTCTGGCCGACGGCACTTCACCTCACGTGTTGGACCCCGAGTACACCGGGGCCACAGGTCACTATGTAGACCTTGGGATTGGCTATGACCGAAAGGCTTTGTTTGCCATGCGGGGAGAGATCATCGCCGCATGCAAAGCCTATCGGGCCTGCTATCCTGAGGCATACCGCTGCATTGGCGGCGCCATGGAGAGCCGGCGCCGGGGAAGCGCCCTGCTTCACACCGAGGAAACGCTGGTGAAAACCGAAAAAAGGGCGGCCGGAATTCTGGCCAAGGAGCTGAAAACCCAACGACCTCTGCCGGGCAGACGGAGACGCCGCTTTCTGGGCGGACCGACCTGTCAGGGGCGAATCCTTTTGGAGAACACCATTGGTTCCCTGTGTGAACGGGGTTATGAAATCCGGGATGACTGCGGGCTCTCCGGCGTCCTCCTGGCGGATTTGGAGAAAGGCTTTCTGGCAGGCGGCTATGATGTCATCTCCTGCCCCTGTCCGGAGTGGCCCAGCCGCTTAGAGCATCTGCTAATTCCGGAAAAATCCCTGGCCTTTGTGACCGGCCCCCTGGCAGAAAAGGAAGGCTTCCGTACCATTCGCACCGAGAGCTTGGTGGAAAAATCGGTCTGGCAGGAAAACCGCAGCTTCCTGCGGCTGTCCAACCGGGTGGCAGAGGAGCTGATGGAGGAAGGCCTGGAACATTTGGCCAAGGCCAAAGCCTGTCACGACGTGTTGGAGGAGCTCTACCACCCCCACGTGGATTTCCACTATGGGGAGGAGCAGACAGAGCGGCTTTTGCAGGAAATTCTGGCGCTGCCGGACCGACAGGGATAAGATTCCCTTGCTTCCGACCAGGTCCTGTGCTAAAATAGGGCACAATTTGGTACGGAAAGAAGATGGTGGTTTGAACCCCCTGTCAATGGCGGAGCTTGGCGTTCTGGACTGGATTCAGCTCCATTTCCACAGCGACTTTTTTGACCTTGCGATGCCTTTTTTCACAAGTTTGGGAGACAACGGTTTCCTTTGGATTCTGCTGGGTGTGCTCCTTTTGATCTTTGCGAGGAAGGAGCGGTCTACCGGCGGCCAACTGCTGCTGTCTTTGGTATTCAGTTTTGTGATTTGCAATCTGATCCTAAAAAACGCGGTGGACCGGATTCGACCCTGTGACCTGAACACAGCGGTGGCGCTGCTGGTGCAGCGGCCGCCAGATCCTTCCTTTCCTTCGGGACACACCTCGGCTTCTTTTGCCGCGGTAACGGTCCTCTTTCGGAACTGTTGGAAAGGGCGGTGGGTTGCCTTGGTTCTGGCAATCCTAATCGCGTTTTCCCGCCTGTATCTCTACGTCCATTTTCCCACGGACGTTTTGGGCGGACTTCTGACCGGGCTGCTGAGCGGCTGGCTGGCGGTTATCCTCTGGCGAAAATGGGAATCCTCTCGAAGGCTGCCGCCCCCGAAAGCCATGGGATGAGCCTGGGAAAAAAGCGGGATAAATCTAAAAAATGAGAGATAAGAGAAGGGCCGGGGTGCTGTTGTTTGAAGCCCCCGGCCCTGTCTGTTTACTTTCCTAAAGCGGCGTTTTTCTCGCAGGCGGCGATCACCGCGTCCATAACGGCGGCCCGAACCCCGTGCTGTTCCAGGGTACGCACGCCCTGGATGGTACTTCCGCCGGGGCTGCATACCTCGTTTTTCAGCTGGTCAGGATGCTTACCGGTCTCCAAAACCATTTGCGCGGCTCCCAGAAGGGTTTGGGCGGCGTAACGAACGGCGTCCGGGCGGGGGAGACCGCAGGCCACCCCGCCGTCCGCCATGGCGTCCAGCACCAGATAGGCGTAGGCGGGCCCGCAGCCGGAGACGGCTGCGCCCACATCCATCAGGGACTCATCAATGGGGAAGAGCTTACCGGCTTTGGACATGAGCCCCAGGAAGCCGTTCACCATTTCCTGGGTTGCGTTGGCGCTGGCCTTATAAAGGACCACGCCCTGGCCCACGGCCACGGGGGTGTTTGGCATGATCCGGATGACAGGGTAATCCTGGCCGGCCATCTCCTGAATCTGGGCGATGGTAAGGCCGGCAGCCATCGAGACCAGGACGGGGGGCTCTGCTCTGGCAGCCAGTGTAGTGCGGATGGCCCCCAGCATATCCGCCATCAGATGGGGCTTGACCCCCAGGAAGAGATAGCGGCTCTCTTGGGCCACTTCTTCATTGGCGCCGTGGGAGAAGCCCAGCGCCTCTGCCAGGCTCTGGGCCCGCTGGGGATCGTGGTCGGCTAAAATACCATCTTTCAGGGATTGGCTGACCGCATGGGCGATGGCGCCGCCCATATTGCCGCTTCCAATAAGGCCGAAAGTATATCGCATAAAAATCACTCCTATTCGATTGGTCTGAAATGTTTACGGAACACCGTTTGTTCCGGGAGAACAACGGCAAAAGAACCCTTTATTTTTTTATTTTAACACAGGCCCAAAGGGCAAACAAGGGAAAGCCCGGCGGAATTGGACGAAATTTTCTCGTCAGAATGAAAGAAAGCGAGGGAGAAAAGGGAGATGGGATTTGTCTTCCTCACCAAGGTTTTCCATGGAAGCTCACTGGCACTTGCGAAGCCGGAAAAGGTAGGGTAAAATTTAAGAAAGGCTTTTGGGAAAACCGGAATCATTCCTCACCCCGGATGCCCTACAATATCCTTTTGAACCTGGCTGTGTCCTAACGGCACACATGCCCCAGGACACAGCAAAAATAGGAAGAGACCCCAAAGAAAGGAAGCGCACACCATGGAAATCCTGCACACCGACAAAGCACCTGAAGCCATCGGCCCCTATTCCCAGGCCATCGAAGCTGGCGGCTTCGTCTTCGCCTCCGGCCAGTTGGGCTTGATTCCCGACACCGGAGCTCTGGCCCACAGCATGGCGGCTCAGACCGTTCAGGCCCTGGAAAACGTTACCTCCGTGCTGAAAGCCGCTGGACTCACCCTGAACAACGTGGTCAAAACCACCTGCTATCTGAAAAGCATGGAGGATTTTTCCCTATTCAACGAGATTTACGCCCAGTACTTTAAGGACCACAAGCCGGCCCGCTCCTGCTTTGCCGTGGCCCAGCTTCCCAAAGACGCTCTGGTGGAGATTGAGGTCATCGCCGCGAAATAATCATGATTCCCGCAAAACGGTGTGGTACTCTGTGCCACGCCGTTTTTTCTGTCTTGCGGCTTTCTTCCCAACGCATTATACTAGAACTTGATCAGAACCTTTCAAAAGGTTTTTTGTAGGGCGAAGCCCGTCAAGTTCTGCATGAGACGGCGCAGCGTGCCATCACACGCTGCGCGTGTGCGTAGCACACGGGTTTCTCGAGGAAAGGATTGCATCGAGAAACAGGATGACAATAGAACCAATCCACAAATCGGAAAGGAACCGGACCCATGAAATTGCTCCATCTTTCTGACCTGCACATTGGCAAGCGGGTCAACGGATTCTCTATGCTGGAAGACCAACGGTATATTCTGGGGCAGATCGTCCGGCTGGCCCTTGAGAAAGGGGCTCACGGTGTACTCATTGCCGGCGACCTCTATGACAAGCCTGTCCCGCCGGCAGAGGCGGTGGGACTGCTGGACGAGTTTTTTACCCATCTGGCCCAGGCCGGCATCTCGGTCTTCGCCATCAGCGGAAACCACGACTCTCCAGAGCGGCTGCGGTTTGGAACCCGTCTCATGGCAGGGGAGGGCATCCACTTGGCCGCAGCCTATGAGGGAGCCAGGCCGCCGGTCATCCTAAGGGACGAGTATGGTGAGATCGCCATTTACTTGCTGCCCTATCTCAAGCCTGCTCTTCTTCGGCACTGGCACCCTGAGGCCCAGGTCTCTACCTATGAGGAGGCCGTGGCTTACGCGGTGGCGCAGTGGCAAATTGACGAAGGAAAAAGAAACCTGCTGGTGGCCCATCAGTTCGTCACCGGAGGGACCACCTGCGACTCGGAAGAACTTTCGGTGGGGGGGCTGGATCAGATTCACGGCGAGATTTTCTCTTCCTTTGACTATGTGGCCTTGGGCCACCTTCACGGCCCGCAGTCGGTTGGGCGGGAGACCCTGCGCTATTGCGGCACCCCGCTCAAATATTCCTTTTCAGAGTGCCGCCAGCAAAAGTCGGCAACGCTGGTGACCTTGGGGGAAAAGGGGAACGTCACCTTGGAGCTTATCCCTCTTCTCCCCCTGAGAGACATGCGGGAGCTTCGGGGGACCTATGAGGAAGTTACCGCCCGGTCCTTTTACCAGGGGAGCAACACGGAGGATTATCTCCATATTATCCTCACCGATGAGGAGGATATCCCAGAGGCCATGGGAAAGCTGCGGACCATTTATCCCAATTTGATGAAGCTGAGCTATGACAACCTGCGAACCCAGTTTGCCGGGGAAATCGTGGGAGCGGAGCGGCCGGAGGAGAAATCCCCCCTGGAACTCTTTCAGGATTTCTACCAGCTGCAAAACAACCAGCCCATGAGCCAGGCCCAGGAAGAATTTCTCAAGCCGCTCATAGAGACCATTTGGGAGGGGGAGCCATGAGACCGATTACCTTAACCCTGTCCGCCTTCGGCCCATACGCCCAGGAGACCACCGTGGATTTTTCCAAACTGGGAACCCAGGGCCTTTACCTGATCACCGGCGACACTGGGGCCGGGAAGACCACCCTTTTTGATGGAATTACCTTTGCCCTCTACGGCGAGGCCAGCGGCGCCAACCGGGAGCCATCTATGCTTCGCAGTAGTTATGCCTCAGGGAACATCCCCACCTTTGTGGAGCTCACCTTTCAATGCGGGAGGGAGAGTTACACCGTCCGGCGCAACCCAGAATACCTCCGCCCCGCCAAACGGGGAAACAAGCTGGTCACGGAAAAGGCGGACGCCCAGCTTCTTTTTTCCGATGAACGCCCCCCCATCACCGGAAACCGGGAGGTGACCAAGGCGATCCGGGACCTGGTGGGGCTGGATCGCACCCAATTTAGCCGGGTGGCGATGATCGCCCAGGGGGAGTTTCTCCAGCTTCTGCTGGCAAAGACAGAGGAACGCAGCAAAATCTTTCGGGAGATTTTTCACACAGCCCCTTATCAAAGGCTCCAGGAAGTTCTGCGCGCAGAAGCCTCCCAACAGAAAGGGGAATATGAGGCTTTATCCCAGCAGATCCGCCAGCAGTTGGGCAACGTTCAGACCAGCGACCAGGGGAAGGAAGCCTGGGAGGCCGTCGTGGAGATCGGCGGAGAAGAAGCCCTGGCCCTTCTCACAGAGATTCTGACAGCGGAGGAAAACACGCTGGCTGACCTGCGGCAACAGGAGCAAGCCCTAAAGGGGGAAGGGGAAGACCTGGACCGACGGATCGGCAAAAGCGAGGCCGTCGCCAAAATCCGCCAAGAGTTAACGAATACAAAAAACCAACTCGCTCAGTTGACGTCCCAGTTATCCCGCCTGGAAGGAGAGTGGATGGAAGCCCGCAAGCAGGAGGAACCCCTTCGTCAGCTGGCTGTGGAGATCGCAACCCGCACCCAGCAGCTTTCAGCCTATGAGGAACGAGAAGCCTTGGAGGAAGCGCGGCAGGCAACGACAGCCGAGCTAGACCAGGCGGCGGTCCGCCAACGGCAGGCGGAAGAAACCGCCGAAAAGCTGACGCAAGACCGGGAAGCCCTCCAGCAAGAACTGGTCCAGTTGGACGATTTACCCCAGACAGAGGCCGTCTTGGCGGAACGAAAGAAAACGTTGGAGGCCAGGGAGCAGGACTTAAACACCTTGGAACGCCTTCTCCAGCAGCACCAAGCCCTGGAAACGGCAAAAGAGCAAGCCGTGGCGGATTACGGAAAGGCGGCAGAGGAGAGCCAGCGGCTCCGTCTGGAATACACCCGTCTGGAACGGGCGTTCCTGGATGGGCAGGCAGGCTATCTGGCCAGCTTTTTGCAGCCTGGGGAAAAGTGTCCTGTTTGTGGCTCCCTCCATCATCCCGCTCCGGCCCACCTGCCCACCCAGGCGCCGACCAGAGAAGAACTGGAAGAGAAAAAAGCAGCCGTGGAACAGGCTGAGGCCACGGCCCAAAAGGCCAGCCTGGAGGCCGGAAGTGCCCAAGCCCGTTGGGTTGCCGCCCGGCAGGAGGTCCAGCGGCAAGGAGAAGCCCTCTTCGGGCCGAATGCGTTTACAAACCTTCCTGGTTGTATCCATAACGCAGTGAAAACCCAGCAGGCGGAAGAAGCACAGATGGAAAAAGAACGGTCCCATTTGATGGACCGGCAGACACGCAAAAAAAACATCCAGCGCCGTCTTCCCGAACTGGAGCAAGAGCTCATCGGGGCAAGGGAGCAAATTCTTGTGGCGGGCAGGGAAGAGGCCGCCCTGAAAAGCCGGCTGGCGGCCTTGGAGGAACAGTCCCAACGCCAGCAAGCCCGCCTGGAGTTCGCCAGCCGTCGGGAGGCAGAGGAAAAAATCGCCCGCTGCCAGGAAGAAAAACGGGCCGGGGAAGCCGCGCTGTCCGCTGCCCGGACCGCTTATGAGACCTGCCATCAGCAGCAGGGGGAGCTTGCCGCCCGGGCCGGAGCCCTGGAGGAACAGCTCTCCGGCGCCCAGGAAGAGGATTTGGATCATCTGCTGATATTGTCTCGGGAACAGCAGGAAAAGGCCCAGGCCAACCAGCAGGAAAGGGAAGCCCTTCTTGCTCGCCACGACGGAAACCGGCGCGCGCAGGAGGCACTCCTTTCTCTGGAGGCAAAGCGCAAAGCCCTTGAGAAAACATGGGCCTGGCTGCGCGCTCTGTCCAGCACCGCAAACGGCACGGTCCCCGGAAAGGAAAAGGTCATGCTGGAAACTTATGTTCAGATGACCTGGTTTGACCGAACCCTGGCCCGGGCTAATGTCCGTCTGATGGCCATGACAGGGGGGCGGTATGAATTGCTGCGCCGCCAAGGCGCCCAGGACCAGCGCAGCCGCAGCGGCCTGGAGCTCAACGTGCTGGATCACTACGGCGGATGCCGGCGCAGTGTCAAAACCCTCTCTGGGGGAGAGTCCTTCCAGGCCTCCCTGGCTCTGGCCCTGGGATTGGCTGATGAGATACAGTCTGTGGCAGGGGGCCTTCGCCTGGATACCTTGTTTGTGGATGAGGGATTTGGTTCCCTGGACGACGAGGCGCTGGAGCAGGCGGTCCGTGCCCTGAGCGGCTTGACCGAGGGTGGGAAGCTGGTGGGGGTCATCTCCCACGTCTCTGCCCTAAAGGCACGGGTTGACCGGCAAATCGTTGTCTCCAAAACCAACGGCGGCAGCACCGTCCGGGTGGAGTGCTGACCGACAAAAAGGCAACAAAAGCAAAAGATGGCCCTTGGAAGTGAAAAAAAAGTTGCAAAACCGCCGGATTTATAGTACACTATATTAACAATGCTGGAAATGTACATAAGTCCTCTGTGTGTGGACACTCCGGCAAATTTAAGGAGGTAACAAAATGAAGAAGATTCTTGCACTTCTGCTGGCTGGCTGCATGGCCTTCGCCCTGTGCGCTTGCGGCACCCCCGCAGAACCCGCAGAAAACACCGACGGCGACAACGCCGAGGCATCCGGCGACACCGTGGTCATCGGCGTGTTCGAGCCCCTCTCCGGCGACAACGGCGCCGGCGGCAAGCAGGAAGCCCTGGGCATGCAGTATGCCAACTCTGTGGCTCCCACCGTGGATATTGGCGGTAAGACCTACAACGTCAAGCTGGAGATCGTGGATAACGAGTCCTCCACCGACAAGGCCGTCTCCGCTGCCAATAGCCTGATCTCCAAGGGCGCTTCCGTGGTTCTGGGTACCTATGGTTCCAGCGTGGCCATCGCCGCTTCCGACACCTTTGCCCAGGCCGGCGTGCCCGCCATCGGCGTCACCTGCACCAACCCCCAGATCACCGAGGGCAACGACCACTATTTCCGCATCTGCTTCCTGGATCCCTTCCAGGGCACCGTTCTGGCTAACTTCGCCAAGGAAAACCTGAATGCCGAGAAGGTCTACTGCCTGGGCCAGCTGGGCAACGACTATGACCAGGGCCTGGTCAACTACTTCAAGCAGGCCGCAGAAGAGCTGGGCATGACTTGCGAAGTTGCATCCTTCCCCGAAAACAACTCCGACTTCAGCTCCTATCTGACCAGCGCCAAGAACTTCGGCGCAGACGTGATCTTTGCCCCCACCTCCATCAGCTATGCCCAGCTGATCGTGGACCAGGCTGTGGCACAGGGCGTTGGCGTGCCTCTGCTGGCTGCCGACACTTGGGATTCCAATAAGATCCTGGGCGCCGCTCAGGGCAAGGACATCGAGATCTATGTTTCCACCTTCTACGCAGAGGGCGGCGATCCCGAGTTTGAGAAGGGCTTCAAGGAGTGGATCAAGGCCGACTCCAACAACCTGACCAACAACGGCGGCGACGACATCATCGCAGCTGTCTCCGTGATGGGCTATGACGCTTACTTCACTGCACTGGAAGCCCTGAAGGCCGCCGGCTCCATCGACTCCAAGGCTGTTATGGCTGCTCTGCCCAATGTGACCCATTCCGGCGTTTCCGGCGACATTGCCTTTGGTGAAAATGGCGACGCAGTCCGCGACACCGCTTTCATTAAGAAAGCCAATGTGAACGACAACGTTTGGGACTTTGTCACCGTTCAGAGCGTCAAAAAGTGATCGCGCTGTACCAGTTCTACAGCCCCATGCAATGATTTAACCAGCTTGTGGCGGGGGCACATCTGTGCTCCCGCCACGACTGCACTTTCCGCCTCGACAGGGTTCCTCTCCCTGCGAGCCCTTTTTCTGTCAGGGAACGTATCGATGCGTTCCACAGAATCCCCCCTTCTGCTTCTGAGAAACGGATCGATGCGCTCCCAAAATTAAGAGAAAAGGAGAAGAGACTGCGATGTCTGAATTTTTATCTGCCAATCTGCCGCATCTGCTCTCCGGCATTTCCGTCGGCGGACAGTACGCGCTGATTGCCATCGGCTACACCATGGTCTACGGTATCCTGCGCCTGATCAACTTCGCCCATGGCGATGTGTTCATGGTGGCCGGCCTGATCATGGTCTATGCCACGGCCTCCCTGCCGATCTATATCTCCATTATCCTGGTGGTTGTGGTGACGGTGATCCTGGGTGTGCTCATTGAAAAGGTGGCCTACAAGCCCCTGCGTTCGGCGCCCCGTATGTCGGTTATGATTTCCGCCATCGGCGTGTCCTACCTGCTGCAGAACTGCGCCCTGTATTTTACCGGCGGTCTGCCCCAGGTCTATCCCGACATCAGCTTCCTGACCAAGCTGGTCCATATCGGCCCCGCCACCACCAAGATGGTTACGGTGGTCACCCCCATCCTGACGCTGGTGCTGGTCATCCTGCTGGTGCTGCTCATTAAGCGCACCAAGATCGGCATGGCCATGCGCGCTGTGTCTAAGGACTTTGAAACCAGCGAGCTCATGGGCATCAAGATCAACAACGTCATCAGCATGACCTTCGTCATCGGCTGCGCCCTGGCCGCTGTCGGCTCCATCCTGTACTTCAGCAACTACAACTCCGTCATCCCCACCTCCGGTGCCATGCCCGGTTTGAAGGCCTTCGTGGCGGCGGTCTTCGGCGGCATCGGCTCTGTGCCCGGCGCTGTGGTGGGCGCTTTCGTCATTGGTATCTGCGAAAATATCATCAAGGGCATTGGCCTGACGGAGTTCTCCGATGCCTTTACCTTCGTTTTACTGATCGTGATCCTTCTGGTTAAGCCCACCGGCATCTTCGGTGAGAAGTCCACGGATAAGGTGTGAGGTGAATGCTATGGGAAAGAAATTAAAATCTACCATGGCCCCCGAAAAGAAGATTGGGAGCCTCATTGCCGTGGTCCTTTTGGTGGTTCTTTACGTTTTCCTCTTCCTGCTGGATAACGCCATGCCCGTCAATTCCACCACCACCATGCTGATCCCCGTGCTGAAAAAAGGCGCTATCTACGCCCTGGTCTGCGTGTCCATGAACTTGCTCAACGGTTTTACAGGTCTGTTCTCCCTGGGCCAGGCGGGCTTTATGCTCATTGGCGCCTACGCTTTCGCTATTTTCTCCATTCCCGCTGCCCAGCACAACTCCGTCTATCAGTATTTTGAAGGCGGCGCCATCCAGTTCTCCATCCCTGAGGCTTTGAGCAACGCTCTGGGGCAGAACGCCGGCAACTTCCTGGGCTCCATTATTTGTATCATCATCGCTGGCCTGGTGGCAGCGGTCTTTGCCGCCCTCATCGGCATCCCGGTCCTCCGTCTGAAGAGCGACTATCTGGCCATTGCCACCCTGGGCTTTGCCGAGATCATCCGGGCCATCTTCCAGTGGAACGGCCTGGGTAAGATCACCAACGGCTCCAACCTGCTGCGGAAATACACCAACTTTCACGACATTAAGATCCAGGTGGGGGGAACCATTTTCCAGTTGGATACCATCTTCCCCTTCCTGATTGCCACCCTGAGCATTATGATCATCGTCCTGCTGGTGAACTCCTCCTATGGACGGGCTTTCAAGTCCATCCGTGATGATGAAGTGGCCGCTGAGGCCATGGGCATCAACCTCTTTAAGCATAAGATGCTGGCTTTCGTCATCTCCAGCTTCTTTGCCGGCGTGGGCGGCGCGCTGCTGGCTATGTTCCAGACCACCATTCAGGCCGCACCTTTCCGCTCCACCATGACCTATGAGATCCTCCTCATCGTGGTCATCGGCGGCATCGGCTCTATCACCGGTAGCTGCATCGGCTCCTTCCTGTACATCGCCTGCTCCGAGTGGTGGCTGCGGTTCCTGGACAGCGGCTCCTTCCTGGGCATGAGCGTCCCCTTCTTCCGGGACGGCTTCCGGAAGGTGGTCTTCTCGGTCATCATCATGATCATCGTCCTCTTCTTCTCCAGAGGCATCATGGGCGATAAGGAACTCTCCTTCTCGGGGATGCTACGAAAAGCCCGCAAACGAAAAGAGGCCAAAGCGGCAAAGCTGGCCGCCAGCACCAACGGGAAGGAGGATGGCTCTCATGAGTGAACTTGAGCATGTCTTGCAGTTAGAAAACATTACCATGCAGTTTGGCGGCGTTGTGGCCGTGAACAATCTTTCCTTAGAGGTGAACAAGGGCGAGATCGTGGCCCTCATCGGCCCCAATGGCGCCGGAAAGACCACGGCCTTTAACGTCATCACTGGTGTGTATCAGCCCAGTAACGGACGGGTGGCGTTTCAGGACAAGACTTATGTCCGCAACCATCCCCAGGGCAAGATGAAAAAGCTCTATAAGGGAGAGAACCCTACCCTGTATACAGGAGATTTCCGCTATGAGCCGGAAGTGCTCGAGGGGGAAGCCAGCCTGCCTGAAGAAGACCGCAAAAAGGCAGAAAAGGCGTGGAAGGACGCAGAAAAGGAACGAGACCCCTATGCGTTCTCCAGCCATGTCATGGCCCCCACCCCTGACCACATCACCAAGATGGGCATCGCCCGTACCTTCCAGAATATCCGCCTGTGGAAGAGCATGACGGTGTTTGAAAACGTCATCATCGCCAAGCACATGCGGGCCAAGCACAACGTCTTTTCCTCCACCTTCCGGGTGAGCCACAAGGAAGAGATTCGGATGCGGGAGGAAACCGAGTTCCTGCTGAAGGAACAGGGGCTGTGGCAGCACAGAGACGATCTGGCCACCAGCCTGCCCTATGGTCTCCAGCGCCGTCTGGAGATCGCCCGGGCTCTGGCCACCGATCCCAAGCTCCTGCTGCTGGACGAGCCCGCCGCCGGCATGAACCCCCAGGAGACCCTGGAGCTGGCGGATTTCATCCACGAAATTCGGGATAAGCACAAGTTGACCATCCTGCTCATCGAGCACCACATGGACCTGGTCATGAACATTTCCGACCGGATCTACGTGCTGGACTTCGGCAGCCTCATCGCCCGGGGCGTACCCAGCGAGATTCAGAAGAACCAGCGCGTGATCGACGCCTATTTGGGGGTAGTAGAAGATGAGTGAACCCATTCTCAGCATTCAGAACCTGCAAGTAAACTACGGCGGCATTGAGGCCGTCAAGGGGATCTCCTTCGACGTGCCGGAAGGGGAGATCGTTACCCTGATCGGCGCCAACGGTGCCGGTAAAAGTTCCACCCTGCGGGCCATCTCCGGCCTGGTCAAGCCCAAAAGCGGCAAAATCCTCTTTAAGGGGGAGGACATCACCGGGAAGAACCCCACTGAAATCGTCTCCCGTGGCATCACACTGGTGCCTGAGGGCCGCCGGATCTTCGCGGACCTGACGGTAAAGGAAAACCTCCGGGTGGGCGCTTACCTGCGTAAGGACGACATCAGTGAGGATATGGAGTGGGTCTTCAACCTCTTCCCCCGGCTGCGGGAGAGAGAATGGCAGGCCGGCGGCACCCTGTCCGGTGGCGAGCAGCAGATGCTGGCCGTGGGCCGCGCCCTGATGAGCCGCCCCAAGGTAATGATGATGGACGAGCCCTCTCTGGGTCTTGCCCCCCTGGTGGTGCGGGAGATCTTCCGGATCATTGAGGAGGTCAACAAGAAGGGGGTTACCATTCTCCTCATCGAGCAGAATGCCAACATGGCCCTGAAAACCGCGCACATGGGTTACGTGCTGGAAACCGGCCGGGTCACCATGTCCGGCCCGGGCAAGGAACTGCTGACCAATGAGTCGGTGAAAGCCGCCTATTTGGGGACCTAAACAATCGCACAGAATAATTCTTTATGAAAGCGGGCTGTCCGAACCGGGCAGCTCGCTTTTTCCATAGGGAAAGAGAAATATGGTTTCTCTGATTCAAAATTAACTGAATCTAAGGTATTCTTGCATAAATAAATTCAAAATGCGATTCTTTTGTCAAAAAAACAAACTTTTCTTTTACAAAATCAGTAAAAAAGACAAAAAGTATGAAAGGATATTTTTGTTGCTTGCAAAATCTCTTTTCCAGTGCTATAGTTTCTTTCGTAATAAGAACGCCGAAAACAAGCTACTCCGCAAAACCTAAAGGAGGAATCCATAATGAGCACACAAGTACCTTTCCTTTGCACCGGTGATGAATCCTTTACCGTAATCAATGCCTGCTACACCCTGACGGATCAATATCGAAATATTTTGGTGCATCTTGGAAGAGAACACGATTTATCAGAAAATGAGATGCTCGTTCTGGTTCACCTGGCTCTGTACCCTCAGGCCCGCACCCAGAAGCAGCTACAGGCGACGCAGCTGCACCTGTCGGTTTCCTCCATTTGCCGCATGGTGGACTCTCTTCGAAAAAAGGGATATCTCAGCACACAGTTGGATGAAAACGACCGTCGTTCCTGGATTATCTGTATGGAAAAGCAGGGGAGGGAACTTGCTGATGAATTCCGCCGTTGCCTCCAGCAGCGCCTGGAAACCATCTTCCGCGGGATTCCCGGTTTCGATGTGCAGGGCTTTGCAGCAGCCATTGCGCAGGCCGCCGCCATGGCCAGTGAGAGCTCTGTTTCTGCTTGAGTTTTTTCTTTTGACAATTTGTTTCCTATATTTCTAAATTATTTCACTTTGTATTCCGCATTCCTTGCCACAGCAAGAGGTGTCCTGCATTTGCAAGCTGGGCACCTCTTGTTTGCAACATATCTTTCTTTTTTTGAGGGTTTCTCCACAGAATTTGTCATTTTACCACAAGATACAGGGTTCAGATGAAATTTTCCAAAGGTTCAATGGCATTTTAGGAAGATTTCATAATTGACAAAAGAAAGAAAAAAATCTATAATCGAATGTGATATAACGGATTCAAATATAGTTTAGTAGGAATTGATTCTGGCCTGCCTGCCCGGGTGGGGACAGAGAGTCCGTTGCTACCGAGACCGCTTTAGGCCTTGCCCTGGATCGGCTTCATCCATCGGGCGGTGTGGCGACCAGCACCGGGCGCCGCGCCAGCGTTCCATTTATTTTTTGTATTTCTTTTCGTTTTGAGCCGCAAATGGCTCGTCAACTGGCTTCGGGCCTTGCTGCGCCTGGTCCGGGGCAAAAAGGAGGAAAACTATGAACGAAAGACCGGATATTGTCTGCGCCACCTGCGGCACCGATGAAAAGGCATTGTATGATGCCGTTGCCAAGGTGATCGAGCAGTACAAAGAGAAGGAAGGGTCTCTGATCATGGTGCTCCACGCTGCCCAGGAGATCTTTGGCTATCTCCCCATGGAGCTGCAGGAGTTCATCGCCGATGGCATGGACCTGCCTGTGTCTGAGGTGAGCGGCGTGGTAAGCTTTTACTCTTTCTTCTCCACACAGAAGAGGGGCAAGCACACCATCCGTATGTGTCAGGGCACTGCCTGTTACGTGCGAGGCGGCAAGAAAGTTGTGGACGCCATCAAGCGTGAGCTGGACGTAGACGTGGGCGGCACCACGGAAGACGGCCAGTATACCTTTGAAATTGCCCGGTGCATCGGCGCCTGTGGTCTGGCCCCTGCCATGATGGTAGACGACGATGTCTACAAGCAGGTGACCCCCGCAAAGCTGAGAGGGATTCTGGCTCTCTACGAAGAGCACACTGAACAACTGGACGAAGGAGGTGCGCAGGCATGATCAGAAGCATCGCTGACCTTCAGAATATGAAGGAAACCTATCTGGAAAAGATGGGACAATACAGTCACCTTGCGATGGTGTGCTATGGCACCGGATGTATGTCTTCCGGCTGTAAGAACGTCCGTGACGCCCTGGTAGAGGAGCTGGAAGCAGCCGGCCTCACCGACCAGGTGGCCGTCATTGAAAGAGGCTGTATGGGCACCTGCGCCGTGGGCCCCGTGGTCTATATCCTGCCCGATGAAACCTATTACACCGAAATGACCCCCGAACGCGTCAAGGATGTGGTGCAAAAGCACTTCATCGGCGGCGAGCCCGTCACCGAGTATACTTTCTACGACAGCATCCAGAAAAAGCGCGTCTCCAATATTCACGATGTGGCCTTCTTCCGGGATCAGGTACGTATCGCCCTGCGGAACTGCGGCCTCATTGACGTCAACTGCATCAACAGCTATGTCTCCAAAGACGGCTACCTGGCCCTGGCCCGGATTCTGGAAAAGGGCGACCGGATGGCCGTGATTGAAGAGCTGAAGAAGTCCGGTCTCCGCGGCCGTGGCGGCGCCGGTTTCCCCGCTGGTGTGAAGTGGGAAGCCGCCTATAACCAGCCCGGCGAGGAGAAGTACATCATTTGTAACGCCGACGAGGGCGACCCCGGTGCTTTCATGGACCGTTCCGTCTTCGAGGGCGACCCCCACAGCGTCATCGAGGGCATGATCATCGGCGGCTACGCCATCGGCGCTTCCCATGGCGTGGTGTATATCCGGGCTGAATATCCCATCGCTGTGGAACGTCTGAAATCCGCTCTGGAGATGGCCCGGGAAGAGGGAATCCTGGGTGAAAACATCTTCGGCTCCGGCTTTAACTTCGATATCGAGATCCGCATCGGCGCCGGCGCGTTCGTCTGCGGCGAGGAAACTGCTCTGATGGCCTCCGTGGAAGGCCAGAGAGGCGAGCCCAGACAGAAGCCTCCCTTCCCCTTCCAGAGCGGCCTGTTTGGCAAGCCCACCATCATCAACAACGTGGAAACCCTGGCCACCGTACCCGCCATCATGCTCCAGGGAGCCGACTGGTTCCGCCAGTTCGGCACCGAGAAGAGCCCCGGCACCAAGGTTTTCGCCCTGTCCGGCAACATCGTGAACACCGGCCTGGTGGAAGTCCCCATGGGCACGCCTCTGTCCGAGGTCATCTATTCCATCGGCGGCGGCATTCCCAACGGCAAGAAGTTTAAGTCCGCCCAGACCGGCGGCCCCTCCGGCGGCTGTATCACGGCGGAGAATATCAATACCCCCCTGGATTACGAATCCCTGGCAGCCCTGGGCTCCATCGTGGGCTCCGGCGGCCTGATCGTCATGGACGAGGACACCTGCATGGTAGATACCGCCCGGTTCTATCTGGACTTCATCCAGGAGGAATCCTGCGGCAAATGTACCGCCTGCCGTGTGGGTACCAAGCGGATGCTGGAAATCCTCAACCGCATCACCGCCGGCGAAGGCAAGCCCGGCGACATCGAAACCCTGGAGCACCTGGGCTCCATCATCAAGGACACCGCCATGTGCGGCCTGGGCCAGACAGCCCCCAACCCGGTTCTGTCCACCCTGAAGTATTTCCGCAAGGAGTATGAGGCCCATATCGTTGAGAAGCGCTGTCCCGCTGGTGTCTGCGGCGATATTGTCTCCAGCCCCTGCGAAAATACATGTCCTGCCGGCATCAACATCCCCGGCTATATGAGCCTCATCGCCACCGGCGATTACATGGGCGCTGCCCGGGTGATGCTCCGCGACAACCCCTTCTCCGGCATTTGCGGCCGTGTCTGTACCCATCCCTGCGAAAGCCGCTGCCGCCGCGGCAGCGTAGACGAGGCCATGAACATTTGCGAGCTGAAGCGTTTCGCCACCGACTGGGCCTATGCCCAGGGCTTCCCCTTCGACGAGGATCTGAAGCCTGTGGCTGATCTGGATAAGCGGGTGGCTATTGTGGGCGCCGGCCCCTCCGGCCTGACCTGCGCCTACTATCTGGCCCGTCTGGGTTATCATGTAGACGTTTACGAGGCAGAATGCCGCGCTGGCGGTATCATGACCTATGGCATCCCTGACTATCGTCTGCCTCTGGACATCATTGAACGGGAAATTAAGAACATTGAGCGGGTTGGCGTCAACATCATCCTGAACACTAAGATCGGCGTGGATGTTTCCTTCCGCTCCCTGCAGAAGAATTACGATGCCATCTTCATCGCCATCGGCGCGCAGAAGACCCTTAAGCTGGGCATCCCCGGCGAGGACCTGGAGGGCGTGTACCACGGCCTGGACTTCCTCAAGCGCAGATTCCTCCAGAGAGACCTGGACTTCACCGGCAAGAAGGTGGCCGTCATCGGCGGCGGCAATACCGCCATCGACTCCGCCCGTACCGCGGTCCGTCTGGGCGCCAGGGAAGTGGTGATCCTCTACCGCCGTGCAGCAGAGGATATGCCTGCTGACGAAGTGGAAATCCGCGACGCACTGGAAGAGGGCGTGAAGATCCGCACCCTGGTCAACCCCACCGAGTTTGTGGGGATCGGCGGCAAGCTCAACAGCATCTGCATTATGAAGCAGACGCTGGGCCAGTTCGACAGCTCCGGCCGCCGCAAGGCCATCCCCAGCGGCGAGACCTATGTGGAAGAATTCGACGTGGCCATCCCCGCTATCTCCCAGACTCCCGACACCAAGTTTATCAAGGGCACCATCCAGCTCAACGGTGACCGTGTGGTGGCAGACCGCTACACCCAGGCCACTTCCATGCCCGGCGTCTTCGTGGGCGGCGACGCACACCGTGGCCCCGAGGACATCGTCAACGCAGTCCATGAGGCTAAGGTGGCAGCTTCCGGGATCGACAAGTATCTGGGCGGCACCGGCGTTCTGGCCAAGGGCTTCGAGCAGGAGATCACAGATTATCACATCGACGGTGATATCGTTCCCCATAACCGCTTCCTGACGAGACAGATCGAGGCGGAAAAAGCAGTTGGCAGCTTCGTGGAACGTAACCTCGGCATGCATGAGCTGGATGCCCGTGCCGAAGCCAGCCGCTGCCTGCGTTGCGACAGGAGGTAAGAGTCATGGCAGATATTAAACTCACAATCAATGGGAAAGAATGTATTGCCCCCGCCGGCAGCACCATTCTGCAGGCTGCGGAGCGCAACGGCATCCACATCCCGAAGCTGTGCTACCTGGAAGGCATCCACCAGTACGGCGCCTGCCGAATCTGCGTGGTGGAGCAGATCAGCCCCCCCGCCAAGAACCTGCAGGCCTCCTGCATGGTGGAAGCCCGGGACGGCATGGTCATCGAAACCAACAACGCCAAGGTCCAGGAAGCCCGCAAGACCATGTATGAGCTGCTGCTCTCCAACCACGACAAAAAGTGCCTGACCTGCGCTCGGAACCAAGACTGTGAGTTCCAGGCTCTGGGCCGGGAGTTGGGCGTGGAGGATTCCCCCTATGAAGGAGAGCGAGAGCTGCGCCCCATCGACGTCAGCGAATCCCTCACCCGGGACCCCAACAAGTGTATTCTGTGCCGCCGCTGCGTCAGCGTCTGCAAGAATATTCAGACCACTTCGATCCTGACGGCGGAGAACCGCGGGTTCCAGACCGTCATTACCCCCGCCTTCGGCCTGCCCATCGGCAACACTGCCTGTACCTTCTGTGGTCAGTGCGTGGTGGTCTGCCCTGTGGGCGCTTTGAAGGAGACCAGCCACAAAGAGCGTGTCATCCAGGCCATCAACGACCCCAACAAGCACGTGGTGGTGCAGCCCGCTCCCGCCGTCCGTGTGGGCATTGGCGAGTGCTTCGGCCTGCCCGCCGGCAACTGCGAAACCGGCAAGCTGGCCGCCGCCCTGCACCGCATGGGCTTTGACGACGTCTTTGACACCAACTGGGGCGCCGACCTGACCATTATGGAAGAAGGTACCGAGTTCCTGGAGCGGTTCAAGGCCGTTCTCAACGGTGGCGTGGCAACCCTGCCCATGATCACCTCTTGTTCTCCCGGCTGGATTCAGTTCATCGAGCATAACTATCCTGAGCACCTGGAGAACCTCTCCACCTGCAAGTCTCCCCACCAGATGTTTGGCGCTGTGGTGAAGAGCTACTATGCCAAGAAGATGGGAAAGAAGCCCGAGGATATGTATGTGGTTTCCATCATGCCCTGCACGGCCAAGAAGACTGAGTGCGCCCGTCCTGAGATGCAGAACGACGGCGTACCCAACGTCGACGCCGTTCTCACCACCCGTGAGCTGGGCGATATGATTAAGACCATGGGCATCAACTTCCTGGGGCTGCCCGAGGAGAACTTTGACGATCCTCTGGGCTTCTCCACGGGCGCCGCTGATATCTTCGGCGTCACGGGCGGCGTGATGGAAGCTGCTCTGCGTACTGTCTACGAGATCATCACCGGCCGTGAGCTGCCCTTCCCCAACCTCCATGTCTCTCCCATTGTGGGGCTGGAGGAAATCCGTGAGGCAACCATTAAGCTGGAGAACGTGAAGCCCGAGTGGCGCGCAGCCGAGGGCTTTGAGGTAAAGATCGCGGTCACCAGCGGCTATGCCGGCGCACGGAAGCTCATGGACCAGATCCGCGACGGCAAGTCTCCCTATCACTTCATCGAGGTCATGGGATGTCCCGGCGGCTGCATCACTGGCGGCGGCCAGCCCAGACCCAAGGAGGACATCAACATTGTCCGCCAGAAGAGAATGGAAGCCATCTATGGCGAGGACGAGCGCAAGGTGGTTCGTAAGTCTCACGAAAACCAGTCTCTGATGGAGTTCTACAAGGAGTGGGGTGAGCCCTGCGGCCACAACTCTCACGAGTATCTCCACACCCACTATGTCAAGCGTGGTAAGTATAATGAGCTGACCGGCGAAAACTTTGTGGTAGAGAAGTAAAACCAAACCAAGCACCAAGGCGGCGTCGCTTTTCAAAGCGGCGCCGCCTTTCTATGACTGCTTTTTTACCGGTAGTTCCATGATGACCGCCAGGCCATGGGGGGGCACATTAGAAAAATGAATCCTTCCGTTATGGGCAGCTATGATCTGCCGGACCAGTTTCAAGCCGTTTCCGTGCACAATTTCACCTTGCTCATTTTGCATGATTTGTTCCGCAGGTTCTGCATTGAGGCGGGCAACAAGGGATTCCTCCATTCCACAGCCCGTATCTTGCAGAACAAAAACGCAAGCCGATGGATTGACTTCCACGGATATCGCAATGCTGCAGCCATTGGGATTGTGCTCCATGCTATTTCCAATGATATTGTGGAGCATTCTGACCAGCAAGGCGTAATCGCCCTCAATAAAAAGATCCTCCCCATGAGAGGGCCAATGAAATTCGATTGAGTACCGGTCCTCCAACCCATCATTCACAAAATCGCTGATGACCTGCCGTGATAATTCCACGGGGCTGATCAGCGTTTTTTTCATGGGCTGCATGGAATATTCCAGCTTCGAGGCCAGATTCAGGTCGATCACCAACTGCCGCAGTTTTTCTCCCTGTCTGCGGATCATTCCCGCCTGTTTTTGCACCTCTGTCGGCAAGACGCTGTTATCCTCGATCTCGCTGGCATACCCCAGCATAATGGAAAGCGGTGTACGAATGTCGTGGGAAATGCCGCTGATCCACTGGGAGCGGGCGGTATCCTTTTTCTGAAGCTGCCGACCTGCCCGGTTCAGCTCCGCGTTGACCTCTGCCAGCTCCCCGCGTTCCACCAGGCTGACCGGGCGGCCATGGGCCATGTCGCCGATCCCGGCCAAAATCGGTTGGACCGCGCGTGCAATCCGGCGGGAATTGTTCCAGAAAAGGAAGAGCATGAGCAGAACATTGGCGACAAATTCAATCCCGACCCCCGCGATATAAGTCTGCAAAAATTCTGTTTCCATTGTAAAACTGTATTTTTGCATACTGCCTGGCGGATAGCACACCACAAACAGCCCCAGCGGATGCTCCCAGATGGTAACGGGGTAATCTTCCAAATACCAGCGGCTGAATTTTGCGATTTGTGCGGCGGTATATTTGCAGGGTAAATCCTCCGGCATCCCTTCTGACCAGATCACAGCCCCTTCCTCGTTGAGCAGCATAGCCCAGGCATCGACCTCGTTTAATCTGTCACGAATTTCTGGCTCTGCCCCAATGGTTCCATCCGTCTCCGTTACCATGCCGGCTAACTGACGGATCGAAAGCTCCGGCGTGGCCATGTTGTGGTTTGCTGCCAGGCAGATGGCAACGATCAGCACCACATTCAAGATCATAAACAGCAGTAAGATCCCGATGGTAGAGAGGAAGTATTTTCTGAAAAACCGTTGTACCGGATTCATGGGATCACCCCTTTCCCACGAGCTTATAGCCCAGGCCCTTTGCGGTGACGAGAGAGACGGGGGCGGAGGGATTGGCCTCAATTTTCTCCCGCAAATGCCGGATATGGGTCATTAACGTGGTTTCATAGCCCTGCCAGATCTCCCCGCAGGCGGTTTGACACAGGGTCCCGATGGTCACAACCTTCCCGGCGTTCTCCCACAGCTTCAAAAAGATTGCGTACTCCTTGGCTGTCAGGGAAAAGGTTTCCGCTCCTCGCCGAACCTCTGCCTTGTCCAAGTCTACACAGGCGGCAGCAAGCTCCACCACCCGTCCGCTTTCGGGGTAGGCCCGTTTCAGGATGGCGCCCACCCGCAGCAAAAGCTCCTTGGGCAAAAAAGGCTTCACAAGGTAGTCGTCCGCCCCCAATTCCAGCCCGGTGCAGCGGTCCTCCGCTTCTCCTTTTGCTGTCAGCATGAGGACGGGAACTTGACTGACCTGTCGAATCTCCTTCAAAAGCGCAAAACCGTCCATCCCCGGCATCATCACATCCAAAACCACCATATCAGGTATTTTTTGCGAAAGCAGGCTCAGCGCCGCTTCGCCGGATTCCGCTGTCATAATCTGTGTGAATCCGGCGCGCTCAAAAATGGACCGGATCATCGTCAGCAAATCAAGTTCATCGTCGACGACAAGGATCGCGCGATCATTCATCACCAACACCTCCTAACGATTCACATTATACAACGAAGGGATGGGACCGTCTATCCTGCCAGTTGAATTCTCAAGGTAAACTCAAGGTTGCCTCAAAGCAGGCTCAAGGTGCCTGTGCTACCATATAAGAAAAAAGCAGAGGAGGCTTTTCCATGAGTGACATCATCATCGAAACCACAGGACTGACGAAAGTCTACGGCACCCAAAAGAGCGTCGTGGATTTGAACCTTCATGTCCGCCGAGGGCGCATCTATGGATTGCTGGGACGAAACGGCGCTGGAAAGACCACCACCATGAAGATGCTCCTGAGCCTGACACAGCCTACGTCCGGGGACATTCGTATCTTCGGCAAAGATATCCGGACATCAGAGAAGGAGATTTTGTCCCAGATTGGAAGCCTGATCGAATCGCCGGGCTTTTATCCCAACCTGACGGGGACAGAAAATCTGAAAATTTTCGCCCAGCTGCGGGGGCTGAACCGGAAAAACGCCATCCATGACGCCCTGGACCTGGTGGGTCTGCCATTCCGGGATAAAAAGCTCTATTCTCAGTATTCCCTGGGGATGAAACAGCGCCTGGCCATCGCGCTATCCGTCATGCACGACCCGGCGCTGCTGATCCTCGACGAACCCATCAACGGCCTGGACCCCATTGGCATTGCGGAGATTCGCGCCTTCATCCGGGCCCTCTGTGATGAGAAGGGGAAAACCGTTTTGATTTCCAGCCACATTCTCTCAGAGATCGCCCTGCTGGCCGATGACATCGGCATCATTGACCAAGGCCGTTTGCTGGAGGAGGGGAGCCTGAAAGAACTGGAAGAAAAGAATCACAAATTCATTCATTTCTCCCTGTCTGACGCGGAGAGAGCAGCAGCCCTGCTAACGACTCAGTTCAAAACACAGCGGTTTGATGTGGAGGATGAGCACACCTTACGGCTTTTGGATCTGACATTGCCGGTTCCCTCCATCAACCGGTGTTTCGTGGAAAACGGCATTGACATTTCGGAGGTTCGTGTCTGCGAGGCCACCCTGGAGGACTATTTCAAAAAGGTGACAGGAGGTGTCGGCATTGCTTAAGCTGATCCGGTGCGAGTTTTGGAAATTACGGCGGAAAAAGTTCGTTCTGCTGGTGGTGCTATCTGCGTTCCTCTTTCCAATTCCCCTTACCCTAATGATGACGACGCCCCAGATCTTGGCGCGTTACGACAGCAAGGCGGAAGTATTTGACGGCCTGTTTAGTTTTACCATGGGCTATGGGGCAGAGCTTCTCCTGCCCTGTGTCATCGGCGTGGTTGCAGCCATGCTGTTCTTTATGGAGCGGGACCACGAGACGTTCAAAAGTCTGCGCACGATTCCAGTGACCAGCACCCAAATGGTTTTGGCAAAAATCATTGTGCTGTTCCTGTTTTCCATCTTATTCTGTCTGGTTTCCACTGTAGTTCTGACAGTATGCGGCGGCATCGTATTAGGCGGTGTAAACGGGCTTGGCTATAAGCTCCTGATGGCGGTGGAAATGGGGATTTTTATGACTGCGGGAACCTTGCCGCTGGTGGTCCTGGTGGTTTTTTTCAGCAAGACTTACATTTTCTCCATCCTGCTCTGCGTGTTTTACAGCGTTTTGAGCCTGACCGTTGAGTGTATGTTTACCGACATGCCACGCTTCCTGTGCTGGGCGATGCCAATTCCCCTCATTACCCTCTGGAGCGCGGGAGATATGGCCCAGCACGGCTTTTTGCTGAATTTGAAGGAAGTGGCAGAGATCATCCCCTCGACCCTTCAAACGGTAGCAATCCTTGGTGTCATGGCCGTGCTGTCGATTCTGCTGATCGACTGGCTGTATAAAAGGAGGGGTGAGAGATGATGGGACGGATCATCAAAACAGAGCTGTGGAAGCTGAAACGGTATCACATCCTGTGGGCTGGCATCCTCCTGATGCTGCTCTCCGTTGTGCTGACGCTTTTTACCTCAACGGCGCAGGATGGCTCCGTTTGGACCTTCCCATTTCTTGTGGAGCAGGTCATTAAGAACAACGCGACCACCATTTTCCCCCTGTGTATCGCGCTGATTGCAGGCTATATGATTGCCAGAGAGGAAACGGACGATACGCTGAAAAGTATCCTGGCCGTCCCTATCTCATACCGGGCTCTGCTATGTGGAAAGTTGGTCGTCTGTGCAGGTCTATCACTCCTGTTTGGCCTGTCCAGCGGGGTCTTTACCTTGGCAGGGGAAATGCTGGTGCAGTTTCCCGGTCTTACGCTGGCAGCGATCTTACAGGGGCTCCTCCAGATCATCCTGAATTGCTTCTTTCTTTATCTGGCCGTCCTGCCGGTGATCGTTGCCGCTTTTCTCCTGTCGGGCGGCCCTATGCTCGGGGCAGTGGTTGCGTTCGTTTACGGCTATGGCGGGATGTTCGCCGCCGGTAATGATACCTTCTCCAATGTTTACCCCATCATGGCCAGCCTGGGCATGGTGGCTTACAGGAGCTATGAAGTTCATTGGAATCTCCCCCTGTGTTGTGCCAGCATGGTTGCAGTTATCCTTCTCTCCGCTCTCCTGCTGCTTGTGGCGGGAAGCGGTAAGGACAGAAAGGGGCGCACAAAAGGTAAATCAAGCATCCCCATGAAAAAGGGTTGGTAAAGAAGGAGGAATGACCGTTGTGAAAAAATCTGTTAAAAAAGCTGTGATTGTGCTTACGGCTGTGGCAATCTTTTTGGTTGGAGGTTTCGCTGTCCACTTCATGTTCAGCGACAGGAACCGTTCTGTGTATTACGCCCAGATCGACAACAGCAAAATGGAGGAAAGAGACTCCAAAGGGGGCGTGATTGACCTGAAGGGCAATCTGCCATATTTCTATACGCTGCTCGCTTATGATGAAATAGGAAACGAGAAAACGATTTCCTTCGGCGCCTCCAAACCCCTCAAAGAAGGCGCCTTCATCTGTTTGGAAGTGATGCCGGTTCGGGGCGTTGTCAGCTGGTCGGAGGTGCAGTATAAAGCGTTGCCTGGGGCGGTTCAGGATCATTACACCGCGCCGTCTCCATCAAACAATACAGAATGAAGCCATTTTGGTATTTACAAAGGGAGGCCAGCATGGGAATCTTATCCCTTGGCAAGAATCTTGTCACTCAGTGCCCGAAATACCTGACAGTATCTTCGGAATCCGTCCTGCCCGATGATATAGATATTTGGCATGTATGCCATCCGGTTTTGGGCATAGGCGATTCGCTCCAACCCCTGGTCTATGGCCGTGTGGTTGCTTAGGGCCACATCAACCCCTTTGCGTTTGGCTGCTTCCATAAAATACTCCAGGGATCTGAGATACTGTTTGACGCCGTCCGGGTCCCTGGGCGGCGTCGTGCCGCCCCATAGGCCCGCCATATGGACCTGGCCCTCTTCCGTGACTGGAAAGATATAGCTCAGGCAGCCCGGCGTGTGGCCTGGTGTTGCATAAACTGCAATGGTTTTATCCCCTAAGGTCACCGTGTCGCCGTCTTGCAGGTATCCGTCGATCTCGTAATCCTTCCAGGTTTCGGGCCTGTCGGGCTTAGTGGGGTGCTCCCGCCAAAATACAGTATCCACCTGGGAGAGCATAGTTTCCACATGGTATTGCTCCACAAGCCACCGGCCACAGCCTGTGTGGTCAACATGGCCATGGGTGAGCAAAAGCTTTTTCAGCTGTTCCGGTTCCCAGCCTACCGCCCGGATACCGGAAATGATTGCCTGAAAGGCCCGTTCGCTGGGCCATATGGCGTCGATGACAATGAGTCCCTCCGCGGTTTTCAGCACAAAGCAGCTGGTCTCCCGCTGGGCTACGATGAGCAGGTCATCAAAAATCAGCGCGTGGGTGAAAAAGGACATGTCCTCCATGGCCTGGATGGTCTCTTGGGTAATGATTGGTGTTTCGGGTCGTTTCATATTTAATCTCCTCTGCACAAAGTTTTCTGGTATGATTGCACAGAGGCCAAACGATTTTTGGCGGGCAGAACCATTTTCCTTCCTTCTTTCTGTTCCTTTGATGGATTGAGGCATTATATCATAGGTCATCGTAAAAATCTATCCTGTTGTCTCATCAAAAAAACAGAGGGAAATTTTTTCTTATTTTTTGTAACAAATACTGGCTTTCTATGTCTTATATCTACTGCCCCTCTATCACGACGAAATTTGCAGCCAAGAGAGCAGGGAACTGGTGGAGAAGCATCTTCAGGCCTGCCCTGCCTGTCAAGAGAAATTCGCCCAGCTGCGACAGAATGTGCTCTGTCCCACTCCCGACAAAGAGAAGACCGCTGCCCTGAAGCGCGTCCAGCGTTCCTGGAAGCGGGAACGAAAATGTGCCTTTGGCAAGGGTGCCGCGCTGATGGCTCTTGCCCTCACTTTGGTTCTTGTCATCCCACTTTTGGCTGCTTTTTTGACAACGCCAAGGTACCCCGTCCCAGCAGAAGATATCCAGGTCTCTCAGGTGTGCCAGTTGGAGGACGGTACCGTTGTGTTTCATCTGTATATCGACGATGGGCTGGTGTTGGAGCGGCTTACCTTTGACACAGTAGAAACCCAAGAGGGGAGTAGCCTATACTATATCCCTCTCCACCCGATTCTCAAAACAAAGCGGACAGATGACAAGGGCTTTTGTAATATTTACACCTCTTTTCGTATGGTCGATCCATTGAAATCCTCTGATCCGGGAAAGGGAGACCTGGATGTTCCTGATTGGATCAAATCGGTCTACGTGGGATCTCCTGGTGATGGGGTTTTGGTTTGGCAAGAAGGAATGGAACTTCCCAAAGCAACGCCGGCCATGGAGGAACTGATGGATCACTCCATCGGAATCTTTTCCATTGATTCCAACAAACCCTTTGATTGGGACAACTATTACAAAACCTACTCCCGCATTCTGGGGAACGAAATGGCAGGAAAGGGGGATGTCCCATGAACCTTCCATGTGCCGTGATCGAAGACCTGCTGCCTGTCTACTATGAGGAGAGCTGCTCCCAGGAGAGCAGGCAGGCGGTAGAATCACATCTGAAAACCTGCCGGTACTGCCAGCGTATTCTATCCGCGCTCCAGCAGGAGCTCCCGATACAAAAGCGGGAAGAGACTCCCTTGGCCTCTGTGGAGAAGGCCCGGAAAAAAAGAAAGACCATGAATCTCTTCCATGGCGTCGTTGCTGCGCTGCTGGTGATAGGGGCCATGATTCCACTGCTGGCCTATCTCCACTATTGTGTTACCATCCCGGTGCCGATTCTGCACTTTGAGGCTCGAGAGGTCTCTGTGCTGTCGGATGGCCGGATCACCTTTCAGCTCTGGGCCGATGATCCACAATATTTGGAATCCATCTTCTATGAACCCGCAGAGGACGGCTCCGTCTATGTCAGCCCCCAATGCCGGATTTTTAGAAGCATCGGTCGACCCACATGGTCCCAATACTATCCCGTTGCCTTGGATGCGGATGTCACAGCCATTTACGTGGGCACCCCGCGAAAAAACTTCCTGGTATGGAAACAAGGGTGGCCTCTGCCGCCGGCCAGTAAGACGACGGAAGCAGAAGTTGGCCCAATAGTTTCCCTACCCTAAAGAAAGGCGAGAGCATCTGCTCTCGTCTTTCTTTTCTCAAAATTATTGACAAACGATAATTTTTATGGTATCCTCGGAGCATGAAATTATCGAAAAACAATAATTCGGAGGGGATACCATGAAAGACAAAGGATTTCCGATCTTCTTGTCCATAGAAGCCATCTTTCTTCTCATCCTGTACTATGCGTCCAACGGAGAAAGCGTATGGTCCTCTGCCATTTTGGGCTTTCCCTTTGTCCAGATCGGCGCCGGTCTGCGGATGCTCTCTCTGTCTGGAAGCACGGGAAATGGCGTAGCCATTCTGCTCTATGTCCTGCTGTGCCTGCTTCCGGTGGCTGCGCTCCTCCTGTTCCGGCGGAAGCGGCCGCTGGCGCCGGAGGATGGGCTGCTGGTTCTGCTGAGCTTGTTCTTGTTCCTTGCGCTTT
The DNA here is from genome assembly GCA_022764045.1 of Clostridiales bacterium. Classification (GTDB taxonomy): domain Bacteria; phylum Bacillota; class Clostridia; order Oscillospirales; family Oscillospiraceae; genus Evtepia. Next base: position 64,267 of record JALERU010000065.1, read on the forward strand.
ACTTTATGGTAAACCCCGGGAAGATTCCCGGCCTGCTTTCGGGGGAAGAGGGGACCTTGCTGTTGGAGCAGTCCCTGTTCAGCGGCGCGGCCTATGCCCTGATGTTCAGCTACGCCGTCATCCGTGCCCTGCGCCACTTTATGGGAGCGGACCGGGAGCGACTTCAGGACTATCTGGCGATCCTGCTGCGGGTTGTGGCGGTGTACTTTGTGTTCCTGGCGTTCGGGGCCTCCTTCCAGGTTTTTTTGGAAAGGATCGCTCCGCTGCAAACTGACATCGTGATGGGCCTGGAGGTGGGACTCTATGACGGCAGCAATTACTTTTTCGCCTTCCTGCAGTACTTGGCCAACATGCTGCCCTATGTGCTGAACGTAGTGGTCATCTTGGCCGCCCTGAACCTGATGAAAGCCATGAAGGAAAACCGCTATTCCCAGGAAGTGACCACCCGCGCCCATCGTGTGTCCCGGCTGTGTGCGGTCAGCCTGGCGGCCACGGTCTTGGTCACTGTAGCGCTGAATCTGCTGCAGCTCTTGTATTTGGACCGCCTGCGCTCGGTCAATATCCAAGTTGTGATCCCCGTTCTGTCTGTGGCTTTTGTGTTAACGGTCCTCCTGGTGGTCCAGTTCATTGGGGAGAACCGGCAGTTGAAAGAAGATAACGATCTTTTCATTTGAGGGGGCGTACCATGGGAATCAAGGTTTGCTTGGAGGAAGTTCTGAAAGACCGGGGCATGACCTCTAAAGAACTCTGCGCCCAGGTTGGCATTACCGAGGCCAACCTCTCCATTCTTCGCAGTGGAAAAGCCAAAGGCGTTCGGTTTGGCACCTTAAATCGAATCTGCTATTTTTTACACTGTGACGTAGGGGATATTTTGAAATTTGACGGCGAATTGGAGGTGCCAAATGAAAAATAAACGCTGGATGGGATTGCTGGCTGCCGGGTTCCTGGCATTGGGCCTGACCGCTTGTCAACTGGCGGAAAAAGGCGCTGCTTCACCACAAAATCAGAAGGCAGAGGACACCTTGATCGGCGCCATCGTAACGGTTGGAACCGAAGAGGTACCAACCTCTAACATGGAGGGCTATCTGACGGATCATCCAGAGGTTATCCTCAGGAAAAAGGACATAGACCTGGACGACCTATCCGACTACGACAACCGTATTTATGGTTCCAAAGAGGTCAAACGGTTTTTCGATGAAAGCGAGCAGGCCTATGTAGAGCGGGAGGTAACGGCGTTTCCCCAGGTGAAGGGGGTCTTTTTCTCCTTTGAAACCGTGTACCAGCAAGAGGACGGGGCTGAGGTCGTATCTGTCGAGACCGCTGCCAACGAAGGCCTTTGGAACGCTTTCACGGGGGCAGGAACGATGCACACCATGGATATGACAGAGGGCGCAGATACTTCTTTTACCATGGAAGGTTCTGTCTATTATCGCCATCAGGAGAGGGTGCCAGTTTTTACGGTCAACCCTGTCTACCGAACACCCACAGGAGAGGTTTACACCACAAAGGGCATCAGCCTAACACAGGAATTTCCCCCGAAACAGGGGACCTTTCTCTCCTCTTTTTACAGTGATACCTACACAATAGAACAAAATGGAACAACAGCGGAAGAGAAGATTTCTCTGAAAGTAAACATCGGTATGAAGCATCCGCCCCAGAAGATCATCCTGGTCCAGATGAACGCCCAGGACCGGGAGCTCAGCCGCCAGGAATACCAGCCGGGTCAGCTTCCGAATACCATCACCCCCCACCGGAACGCCGCCTATCTGCTGGTGGAGTCCTACTATCTGGACAACCAGGGGAACCAAGGCATTGACCGGGAACTGGTCACTCCGAGCGACAGCAAGCTATCCACCCCATACCTGTTAGACAACGACTTTTTGGCCCCCCAGGTCACAAAGGTCCTATGGCAGAAAGGATCACAATGATGAAACAAAACTTCTATTTTCTCATGATTTTGACCACGATACTCTGTACAATTTCCGGCTGTCAGTTGGCGGCAACGGGCAGCAGCGGGGAAGGGGAGTTGGTGGGCTACTACATCACCGCCACCTCGATTTCTGACCGCGCCGACGAGAATGGGAAAATTTACGCCGAAGCCGCCGAAAACGGAAAAGAGACCACCTATACCTTTCCCGGCATAGACGGCGTTCCCTTTTGCAATCTCTCCGCAGGGAATGGAACCATCGCCTCTGTCTCTTCACCCCATGACACCGCAGTCCAGGAAAAACACATCATTTGGAGTCTTGACGGCAAGAAAGAGAACGTCAATTTGGAGGGAACCATCTACATCTCCACAGAGATCGGGTACTATACCTGCCACAAAAACCCTATGTATCAGGATGGCAAAGGCGCCCTCTACCTGGTCCCCGCAGAAGGCCCCAGCGCGCAGATGGATCGGGAAGGGACCGTCCTGACCATCACTGACAGTGCCACAACCACAGAAACCCAAAGCGGAAAGGCCTTCGAGAAGGTCGTTCACGTCCAGCTTCATATCGTCGCCAAAGCGCCCTCAGACCACGTGGTCTGGAGCCAGATGAGCGCGGACAATCGGCAACTTTCCAGGGTTGAATATTCCGCGGACCAGGTGCCGGAAACCCTAACCCCAGATGCAGGCACCGACTTCCTGATTGTGGAAGCCTATCAGCAGGGCCAGTTGGCAGGCCGAACCCTTTACCAGCGAGCGGATTCCACCATCTCCACCTTCCAGCTTCAGCCCGGCGGCTGGTTTGACGCGCTGTATACTGGAATTTTGTGGAAGTGAGGTGGTTCTATGAAGAAAACTCGTGATTGGATGGCCGCCCTGGCCGGCGTGCTTCTCCTGAGCCTGACCGGCTGTCAACTGGCTGAAACAGGGGCCGCGCAGGAAGGGGAGGGGATATTTGTAGGGCTCTTTCTCACCTCGGAATGTCTGGTGGATTCTCCCCTTGTCGAAGAGGACGGCCGGATCTATGGCCAGATTGAAGGGACCCTGACTGATGAAACTGAGGACGCCCATGAGGATTCCATCCGCTGTGTGTTTCCGGGCATCGAGGGCATTGGTTTTTATCAGGTGGCCGTTCGATATGGAGAGGAACCCCTGGACTACTGCATGGTGCCAGACCAAGACGGCGCTTTACAGGAACGCGACACCGCTATAAACATAGGCAGAGACGGCATCGACCAAGAAGTCGCCATGCAGGGGACCCTGATCGTTTCTTCTGAGGCTGACCGCTATCCCGCCTACGCCAATAAACTGTACCAACGCAGCGACAGAGAACTCTATCTGATCCCGGAAGAATCCCCTCTGGGGGCCTGGCACATTCCGGAAAACGATTCGGTGAGCCAAACTTATCAGGAGACCGTCACAAAGGATCAGGAAAAAAGAGCAACTACAGTAGAACTGACCATTACGGCCATCCCCCCGATTGAAAAAGTGGTTTGGACCCAACTGGACCAAAACCACCATATCACAGCCCGAGCAGAGTACGCCCCGGAGGATATCCCAGACACCCTGATCCCCGAGGCAAGCACGACCTATATGATTGTGGAGCACTTCCACAAGGAGAAAACCATCCCAGACACGCGGGAGATCATCAGCCCGGAAACTGATGCCATCACAACCTTGTCTCTCCAGACAGAGGGCTACTACCTGGCGCAAGACACCGAAATTAGGTGGGAGGTGTGACCCATGGGAAGAAAATCGTTTCCCTTTGCGATATTGGCAGCCCTGGTAGTGTCTCTCTCCGGCTGCCAACTGGCTCAAAACGCCGGCACAGGAGACGCAAACGACCAGCTTGTGGGGGTCTATGTGACAACAGAGCATGTGGACCTTTTCGATACAGAAGCATTCCTGAACGACAACACACAGAAGATTCTTACCGGAGAGGACATTATGGTGGACGGCAGACAGTATGCAGAGAGGCTTTACGGGAAGTTGGTGGAAGGAGAAGATGACCCTTACTATGAATTTGACGGGGTCAAGGGCTTTCCCTTTTCCTCCCTGAACATCAAGCAAGGAAAAGACCTGGAAAGCGGCTACGATATCTCTCATCATTTAGAAGACAGTACTCTGGACGCCACCCTTTATGTCCCCACAGGGGACCATGACTACACGTTCTTTTTCAATCCCATCTATCAAACCAAAGCCGGTGAGGTCTACCTGGTTCCCGGCGCAGGACTCAGCAGTGATCTCAGCACAGCCGGCACCTCCCTATCCCAAGAAATCAAGGAAGAAACAACGGTCATCATAGACGGAACATCCACCCAAGAAACCGTTCGGGTCAACTGTACCATCACCTCTGTTGATTTGGTGGACCGGATGATCTGGGTCCAGATGGACCAAAACTGCCGGATGCTCCGCAAAACAGAGGTGCAAACCAGTCAAGCTCCCGAGACCTTCACCCCGGAGCCGGAAACGGCCTTTATCTTGGTGGAGAACTACAAAGCAGACCGGAAGGCTCTCATCAGCCGGGAGATCATCGGAAGAGAAGACGACGGAATTGAGGCCTATGAAAATCCGAAGGGGTGTTCTCTCACCAGCCAAATAACGGAACTGTTATGGAAATAGAAAAAATCACGGCTGCGTCCTTGCAGTCGTGATTTTTGTTTATGTTTCGCTCTCTTCCGCCGCGATCTCCTTCAAGAGCTTCTGATCGGCCTTCGAGGAAAGGTCTAATTTTTTATACATATCCGGCCGGCGGTCCCGGGTGCGGAGGATGGCCTGCTTCCGCCGCCACTTGGCAATGTTGGCGTGGTGGCCTGAAAGGAGGATGGGTGGCACCCGCTTCTCGTGCCAGACCTCTGGGCGGGAATATTGGGGGTACTCCAGCAAGCCGTCCCAGTGGCTTTCGTCGGTAAAACACGCGGCATCGGAGAGGACGCCAGGCACCAGACGGCAGACGGCATCGGCCACCGCCATGGCGGGGATCTCGCCGCCGGTGAGAACGAAGTCACCCAAGGAGATTTCCTCGTCCACACACTCCTCAATGAAACGCTCGTCAATCCCTTCGTAGTGGCCACAGACCAGGATCAGGTTGTGATAGTCCCGCTGGAGGCGCTTGGCGTCGGCCTGCTTGAACACCTTGCCCACAGGGGAGAGGTAGATGGTGTGAATCTTTTCCCCGGCCTCGTCACAGATGTGCTTCCAGCACTGGTACAGAGGGTCGGCCTGCATCACAGCCCCATGGCCGCCGCCGTAGGGATAGTCGTCCACCTGCCTCTGCTTGTTCAAGGTGTAGTCCCGAATCTGGTGGCAGTCCACGCGGATGATGTCCCGCTCCTGGGCCCGGCCCAAGATCGACTCGCAGAGCATGTCTCCCACCACATCGGGGAAGAGGGTCATAATGTGAATGTGATAGCGAAAGTCCATGGGCCTCACATCCCTTCAATCAGACGGACCCGGAGATAGCCCTCGTCCACGTTGGTCTCTACCACAAATTCCTCCACGGCGGGAATCATGTGCTCCGCTTTACCGCCTTTGACCACATAGACATTGCTGGCAGGGGGGGTGAGAATGTCGGCAATGTGCCCCAGCACCTCGCCGCTGTCGGCGTCCCGCACCTCCAGGCCCATGACATCGGCCAGGAAGAAGGCGCCCTCTTCCAGCTCCACATCCTCCCGGTCTATGAAAACCACTTTGTTCTTTAGCTTCATGGCCTCGTTCATATCGTCCACCCCGGCCAGCTTCGCCAGCACACAGTTTTTGTGGACCCGAGCGGCTCGGAGCTCCACTGGTTTGCCGTCGATGTAAAGGGTGTCAAAATCCAGCAAAAAGTCGGGGTCGTCGGCCCAGGGCATGATTTTAACCTCTCCTGCAATGCCGTGGGTGTTGACAATTTTACCCGCTTCCAGATAACGATTCTTCAAGGGGAAACCTCCTTCGCATAGGAAAAAATGGCGGACGCAAATGCGCCGCCATTCTTTAGTCCATAATTTCAACGGAAACCTTTTTGCCCTGGCGCTGGGCCACAGAGCGCATCAGTGTGCGGATTTCCTTGGCGATTCGGCCCTGACGGCCGATCACCTTTCCCATGTCACTGGGATCGACCCGGAGCTCAAGCACAACATTACCGTCCGTTTCCGTCTCCTGTACGTCCACGGCCTGGGGGTGTTCCACCAGATTTTGGGCGATATAAGTGAGCAAGTCCTTCATGTGC
>JALERU010000073.1 GCA_022764045.1 Clostridiales bacterium
ACACTACGCCCAGGAGAAGGGCTTCGACACCATCATCATGACCCGCTCCAGCCGGGGTCCCCTCCAGCGGCTGGGCTCGGTGGCCACCTACGTTGTGAAAAACGCGCCCACTCTGGATCTTTTCATCATGCGGGAGGCGGCGGAGGAATAACCCCGCCGCCCCGAAGGGGCGACGCCTCCCCTTTACAGGGAAGGGTCCGGTTTTTCACCAACGGGTGTGATAAACCGGGATCCCCCGTTGTAGGGCGGGGGCTTGCTCCCGCCGTGTAGGCGGAGGGATCCTCCAGGCAGGCGTGCGCCCTCTCAGTCTTCTCCCTTCGGTCGAATCCAGCTCCCCCAGAGGGGGAGCCAAGGAGGTTGAAAAACCCTCAGCGCCTGTTCGTAGGGGCGCTTCAAGAAGCGCCCGCACCCGACCACTATATGCGCGCCCAGCCGGTGGGCGCGCTTTTGTTTTGCGCCGCGCGGCCTTTCCTCACCCTTCCAGCAGCATCTTCACCCGGTTGTACACCTGGGCGGGGCTGCCGCTGGAGTCCAGGTCCACGCTGACCACCTTCCCCTGGGGAAACCGCCGGGCCAGGGCCGCGTACTGCCCCCGGCCGCAGACGTGGTTGGGCAGGCACCCGAAGGGCTGCATGGCCAGCACCCTGGCGCAGCCAGACCGGAGGTGGGCTGCCATCTCAGCCCCCATGAGCCAGCCGTCGGCCACCTGCAAGTTCATGCTCATGTCCCTTTCCGCCTGGCATCGAAAAGCCGGGAAGGGGTCCAGGCAGCAAAACCCATGGGCCCGCAGCGCCTCTGTCATGCTCCGCTGAAGGCCCGCCAGAAGGGCGCTGACGGCCTTCCACCCGGCCCGTCGGGGTCCGCTGGTCCCGGCGATCTGGTTGTCCACATAGTACAGGATGTACCAGGAGAAGCCGTTTACCGCCGCCTCGCAGCCCTCCCTCTCCAGAAAGGCCACCATGTCCCAGTTGCCCAGGGCGCAGTACTTGGTGTAGAGCTCCCCCACCAGGGCCACCCGCTTCCGGGGCCGGGGGGCCCGGGGAATGGCGGCGAAGTCGGCGGCCGCCTGGGAGAAGGTCTGTTTCATGGCCCGGAGGGTCAGATGGCGGCCGGTTTTCAGGTCCTGGGCCAAGCGGGCGGTCCATTTGGCCCGGCAGGCGGCGGTGTCGCCGGGGGTTTTCTCATAGGGGCGGGTCTGGTGGGTCAGCAGCATCAGCAGGTCCCCGTAAAACAGACCGAACAGGGCCCGCCAGACCATGTAAGGCCGGATGGGCAGGGCCTGTCCCTTCTCCAGCCCCTTGACGTTCAGGGTGAGGACCTCCACCTGTCCATATCCCGCCGCCGCCAGCCCCTTGCGGGTGAGGCTGGTGAAGTTGGACCCCCGGCAGGCGTCCCCCGCCGAGGGCATGAGCAGGCTGACCCGATCCAGATCATAGGCGCCACTGTCCAGGGCGTCCAAATACTGGCCCAGGGAGAGGATGAAGGGGTAGCACATGTCGTTGTGGGCCCGGCGGAGGCCCAGATCCTCAATCCCCCGGCGGTTTTCCAGAATGACGGGGTAGTATTCCGGGGTGTAAAAGGCGTATTGGAGCAGGGGGAAGTGATCGTCCAGCATGGCGGGGATGAGGAGGATTCGCTGGCCGGGGACGGGGGAATCGGGGATTTGAACCATGGTTGGCCTCCTTTTTGAGGGGACAATGGGGAAAAACCCCGTGCCGCGGGGCACGGGGTTTGGGTTATGCCTGGGCATCCGGCCCCCTGTCCTGGGCAGGGGGTTCCTGCCGGGGGGCGGGCGGCTCTGGGACAGGCCCGGTCTCCGGCTGCTGGTCGGCGGGCGTCTCGGCCCTTTGGGGCTCGGGGGCCAGCAGGGGGGAGTCCGCCGTCTCGGGGTCCCGGCCCTGGATGATGGCCACCATTTCGGCCCCGGTGATGGTCTCCTTTTCCAGCAGGTAGGCCACCACCCGGTCCATCTCGTCCCGGCTGTCCTTGAGGATGTTCACAGCGGTGGCATAGCACTGGTCCAGGATGCCCCGCACGGCCTCGTCCAGGGCGGCGGCGGTGTCCTGGGCGCAGTCCATGCCGTAGCCCCCCTCCAGGTACTGGCTCCGCTTGGAGGCCAGGGCCATCATGCCGAAGCGGTCGCTCATGCCGTACATGGCCACCATGTTCCGGGCGATGGAAGTGGCGTCCTGGATGTCCTGGGCGGCGCCGTTGGTCATGGTGTTCAGCACCACCTCTTCGGCGGCCCGGCCGCCCATGGAGACGGCGATGCGGGCCAGGAGCTCATCCCGGGTGCGCAGCTCGGTCTTATCCTCCTCGGGCATGAGGAGGGTGTAGCCCAGGGACCCCTGGGTGTGGGGGACGATGGTGATCTTCTGCACAGGCTCGGTGTTCTTCTGCTTATAGGCCACCATGGCGTGGCCCACCTCGTGGTAGGCCACCAATTTTTTCTCAAACTCCGTCAGCACGCTGCCCTTTTTCTCCGTGCCGGCGATGACCAGCTCGAAGGCGGCCAGCAGGTCCTGCTGGTTCACCGCCCGGCGGCCCAGGCGGACCGCCCGCAGGGCGGCCTCGTTGACCAGGTTGGCCAGGTCAGCCCCCACGCAGCCGGCGGTGGCCAGGGCCACTTTTTTCAGATCCACGTCCTCGGCCAGGCGAATCCGGCGGGTGTGCACCTGAAGGGTGGCCAGACGGCCGGCCAGGTTGGGCCGGTCGATGGTGATCCGCCGGTCGAAGCGCCCGGGGCGCAGCAGGGCCTGGTCCAGGACCTCGGGCCGGTTGGTGGCGGCCAGGAGGATGACCCCCTTGGTGGGGTCAAAGCCGTCCATCTCCGCCAGGAGCTGGTTCAGGGTCTGCTCCCGCTCGTCGTTGCCCCCCATGCGGTTGTCACGGGATTTGCCGATGGTGTCGATCTCGTCGATGAAGACGATGCAGGGGGCCACTTTGCTGGCCTCCTTAAACAGGTCACGGACCCGGGAGGCGCCCACGCCCACGAACATCTCCACAAAATCCGAGCCGGAGATGGAGAAGAAGGGCACGTTGGCCTCCCCGGCCACGGCCTTGGCCAGCAACGTCTTGCCGGTGCCCGGCGGGCCCACCAGCAGGGCTCCCTTGGGGAGCTTGGCGCCGATCTCGGTATATTTGCCGGGGTTGTGGAGAAAGTCGATGATCTCCACCAGGGATTCCTTGGCCTCATCCTGGCCGGCCACATCGGCAAAGGTGACGCCGGTGGATTTTTCCATGTAGACCTTGGCGTTGGCCTTTCCCACGCCCCCCAGGCCGCCCATGCCGCCGCCCACCCGGCGCATGAGGAAGATGAGCAGGCCCACCATGAGCACCATAGGGACCACATAGCTCAGCAGCAGGCTCATCAGGTAGGAGGATTCCTCCACCATGGGGGAATAATATTTCACGTGATGCGCCCGCAGCAGGGGGACCAGGTCGGGGTCCTCCTCCACCAGGGGGGCCGTGACATAGCGGGTGGCGCCCCCTTTTTCCATCTGCTTGGCCAGCACCTCGGCCAGGTCCTGGTCGCTGCCCTGGGTCATGTCGCCGGGCATATCCTCGGTGAGGTAAAAGGTGTATTTGTTGCTTTTCATCTCCACGGTGGCCACCTTATCCTCCTCCACCATTTGGATGAACTCGGAGTAAGGGACCTCCTTGGTGCCGGCGTTGGCGATCTCCTTGGCCAGGAAGTTAAAGAAAATGACCAAAACCAGGGCCCAGAGAATGGCCCCGACCACAAAGCCTCTTTTCCGGGGTCCCTGGCCGCCGCCGCTGCCCTTGTTATTTTGATTGGAACTCAACGGTATCTTTCCTCCGTTCCGGGGGGAGTGTCCCCCGTTATTTCTGTTTTATGTCATGGACCGCGGGTTATCCCTCCGCCATGGGCCCTTTCTATGCCGGGAGAGGAAAATCTTCCCAGTATGATAGGGTCATGGTACCATATTTCCCATTTGATTGCAAGGAACGGGGTATGACAGATCTATGAATAAAATATGAAATTTGGGAGGAAGAGACGGGCGTTCCTCGGGCGGCCTTTGCCCTGCTCTGTCAGGGCTCCTTCTCCTTCCAGCCGCCGGTCTGACGGGCCTGTTTCAAATAATCCTGTGCCTCACTTTTCCTGCTGGGGACAAAACTCTGGGCGGGGGTTTTCTTGTTTCCCTTGCTCCGGGCATAGAAAAACCCGGTGACAGAAAAGACCACCGCGCCCAGGAAATTCACCAGCAGGTCCTTCATGGTGTCGATGAGGCCGATGTCCAGATAGCCCCCCACTCCCAGGTCGCTGCCGTTGACCAGCACCTCCCGGATGCCGTGGACGGTGACCACCTTGTTGCTGTGGGTGGGGTCCAGGGCCACCGAGCGGATGGTGTGGATGACGGTGTCCTTCTGCATGTCGGTGTGGAAGAAGGCGTCCATGGCGAACTCGAAAAACTCCCACAGCACCCCGATGGTCATGGAGAAGCAAAAGGCCACCATAGCCAGGAAAAAGGGGGAGAGCTCAAAGGTGAGTGTTTCGCTGTCGTTGAGGATCATCACCAGGGAAAAGCCCACCGCCGCGGCCAGAAAGCCGTTGAGGGTGTGGAGCATGGTGTCCCAGTGGGGAACCACCACGTAAAAAGCGTTGACCTCCCCCAAGATCTCGGCGGCATAGATGAAGCAGAGAATGGTGATCTCCAAGGGGGGCGGCAGCTCCACCCGCAGCTTCACCTGAAGCCAACTGGGCAAATAGATGAGGACCAGGGCCAGAACACAGAAAAACGCGCTTTCATAGTTTTTCAGCATGATCTGGCGCACCAGGGCCACCAGGATGAAAATCCGCAGGACGGAAAAGACCAGAAAGGAGCTCTTGTGCTCCCGCAGTTCCTTCTCCATGGCCTGCCGGAAGGTTTTTCGCTTCCGCCGGTCCCGTTCCATGGACTGGCGAAGGTTGGGTTTCTTTGACATAGGGCCTCCCTCCAGAAAATGGGCCGGGGATTGTCCCCCGGGGACTCATTGCTATGAGCGTACCCCAGGGGAGAGGGTTTGTCAAGGAGAAAAGAGGGGGAGCGTGCGGGACGTTGGTTAGAGAATGACCGCTGTACATTCAACCGGCGTCCTCATAGCCTTCCCCTGGGGGGGAAGGTGGGCCGGCGAAGCCGGGTCGGATGAGGGCGGGCCTTTAGGGTTCCACAGCGTTGGTAATAGCCCCACCGGCCCAAGGTGGCAACGGGATTCCTCTACCTGTCGTTACATCGAAATCGCCCCCTCATCAGTCTGCTCCGCTGACAGCTTCCCCCCAAGGGGAAGCCTGCAGGCCGTTGGTTAGAGAATGACCGCTGTACATTCAACCGGCATCCTCATAGCCTTCCCCCTGGGGGGGAAGGTGGGCCGGCGAAGCCGGGTCGGATGAGGGCGAGCCTTTAGGGTTCCACAGCGTCGGTAATAGACGCACCCACCTCCTTCCAAAAGGTGCTTCACATTTGTTCTGTCTGTAAATTTCTACCCTATTGTACGGCAGGACCCTCCCGTTGAAAAGAAACTCCCCGTATTCTGTGACGGCATCTAAAAGATTCCCTTTCTCACAAAAACCCCACGGGGTCCCAAAAGGGCCTCCCGTGGGGCTTTCTCTTTGTGGTGGATCTCAGGTCAGCTTGGGGGTGACAGGCCAGTGGAGCAATTCCAGCTCTTTTTTGTGCTGGCGCCAATAGCTGCACTTAAGGCAGGTGAGGTTGTATCCCCGCTTGTCCTTGTCCGGTTCCGGCAGGTTCATGTAAATGATGGGCCAGACCGGATCATTGTTCAGCAGGCCTGCCCAAAGGCCCAGGGCCCGGAAGAGGGCGATCCCTTTCTCCCCGCCAAAGGCCGTTTCTTCCGGTTCTAACAGCGCCCCAATGGCCCGGAAAGGGGCGTTGTTCAGCAGATCCCTGTGAAGGCGGATCGACTCCCCCAGGTCGGGGTCTCTGATCAGAACCCCGATGAAATCCGGCGCGGCAATGACTTGGTTTCGCTTTTCCGGCAGCAGATCGCAGAAAGAGAGAAACCGGAGGGCGCGCCGAACGTACTCTGTGCTGGTTAAGGTAAACTCTGCCATAGGGTGCGCCTCCTTTCTTTTTCGTGCAAACAACTATCATTCAATTATATAATACTATTTTAGTGACAGATATGCAAGAAAAAGCGTAAATTTACGGGGAAAAGGGGCCTTCTGGGGGGATTCCTTCCTGCAGAAAGGCCCACGGAAATTCCGTGGACCTTGGGCGATTGTTTTATTTCCCCACGCAGAACCGTTCAAAGATCCGGCTGGTGATGTCCTCCCGCAGGGTTTTCCCGGTGAGCTCCCCCAGGGCGGCCATGGCGGCTTCCACGTCGGTGAGCAGGGCGTCGGGGGTGATCCCGGCGGCCAGGGCCTGGCTGGCCCGGGCAACGCTCTCAGCAGCCCGGCGGACGGCGTCGGTCTGGCGCTGGTTGGTGAGAAGCTGGCCGTAGGCACCCTCCTGGGTCCGGGGGAAGAGGGCCTCCGCCTGGGCGGTCAGGGCCTCCTCTAAAAGCTCCATTCCCAAGCCGGTTTTGGCGCTCAGGCCCACCACTGTGAGGGAATGGCCCGTCCCGTCCGAGACGAACATGGGGGTCCCGTGGCCGGGCAGGTCGCTTTTGTTGGCCACCAGAATGGTGTCGGCCTGATCCACGGCCTGGTTGAGCAGGTCCGTGTCCTCATCGGTCCAGGGCTGGGTGCCGTCGCAGACCATGAGGATCAGGTCGGCCTGGGCCATGGCGGCCCGGCTGCGCTCTACCCCCAGTTGCTCAATGGGGTCGTCGCTGTCCCGCAGGCCGGCGGTGTCCACCAGGCGGAAGGGATGGCCGGCCAGGGTGATCTTTCCCTCGACGGTGTCCCGGGTGGTGCCGGGGATGTGGGTGACGATGGCCCGCTCATAGCCTGCCAGGGCGTTGAGCAGGGAGGACTTCCCCGCGTTGGGCCGGCCGATGAGGACGCAGGTGATCCCCTGGGTCAGCAGACGCCCCCGCCGGCTGGTGCGCAAGAGGGCCTGAAGGGCCTCCCCCTGGCGGTCCAGGGCCTCCTGGAGCTGCTGGGCCTGGAAGGGGTCAATGTCCTCGTCGGGGTAGTCCAGCACGGCGCAAAAGTGGGCCATCACATCGGTGAGGCCGCTGTAGATCTCCTCAATCCGCCGGGACAGGACCCCCTCCAGTTGTCCGGCGGCCTGGCGGGCAGCGGCGGGGGTCTCGGCGTCGATGAGGTCGATGACGGCCTCGGCCTGGGTCAGGTCCAGCTTGCCGTTGAGAAAAGCCCGCTGGGTGAACTCCCCCGCCCGGGCCTGGCGAGCCCCGGCGGCCCAGAGGGCCTCCAGCACCAGGGAGAGGACCATAGGGGAGCCGTGGCACTGGAGCTCCGCCGTCTCCTCCCCGGTGTAGCTGTGGGGGGCCCGGCTGACAAAGGCCAGGCCGGTGTCGATGGCCCGGCCCTCCCGGTCCAGCAGGGTGCCGTAGAGGAGCTGGCGGTCGGGGGCCTCGGTGAGGGGGCGCTTCCCCTTGGGGCGGAACACCTGGGCGGCGGCCCGGGCGGCCCCGGGGCCGGACAGCCGCAGGATGCCCACGCCCCCCGTCCCCGGCGGGGTGGCCACGGCGGCGATGAGTTCAGACATGGGGGCCTCCTTTCCGGCGGAAAAAATTTTGGCGAATCCACCGTAAAAATTTTTCTTGACAGGCAAGTTTGACAGGCAAAAATGAATACCCTGGGTTGTACACCTTATGTGGATAACTCTGTGGACAATGTGGAAAACCTTTGGAAAACTTTACTTTCTTGGGTGACGAGTGGTTTCTCGATTGTTGCATTTCATGCATTTTTGGAGAAAAAATGGTTGGTCAGAACGCACAAAAGGGGTGAGGGAGGGAAAAAGTGCTGAAATTTTTTGGGGTGGGGGGAGTGTGTCTATTCCCCACGCTGTGGAAACCTCGACGCTCGCCCTCATCCGACCCGGCCTCCGGCCGGCCCACCTTCAGAGCAAAGGAAAAATTGATTTCATCTCCAACTGTCCCCCGGACAGTTGGACCCCCAGGGGAAGGCGATTGGCAAGCCCAGAACGATATCCCTTCGATTCACAGAAGGCTTCCCCTTGGGGGCCGAACTGTCCGGGGGACAGTTCGGTTCAATCCAGGCGAAGCCACCTTAAACCATAGCTGTCACCGAAGGTGACTGATGAGGGGGCGACTTCGTAGTAACGGCGGGTAGAAGAATCCCGCCGCCACCTTACCCCCAAAAGCTCACCCTTCCTCCGCCACCCGCTTGGCGATGGCCCGGGCCGCCCGCACGCCGGAGGCCCCCGCTTGGGCCAGGCCCCGGGTGATGCCCGCGCCGTCCCCGGCGGCGAAGAAGTTGGGCAGGGCGGTCTCCAAATCAGTGGAGAGCTTCAGCCGGGCGGAGTAGAATTTCACCTCCGCGCCATAGAGCAGGGTGTCGTAGTTGGCCGTCCCCGGCGCCAGCTTGTCCAGGGCGTAGATCATCTCGATGATGTCATCCAACTGCCGCTTGGGGAGGGCCAGGGAGAGGTCCCCGGGGATGGCCGCGGTGAGGGTGGGGTGGGTGGTGGATTTGCTCATCCGGTGGGCGTTGGACCGCACCCCCCGCACCAGGTCCCCAAACCGCTGGACCAGCACCCCACCGGCCAGCATATTGGACAGGGATGCGATGTGCTTGCCGTAGCGATAGGGCTCGTCAAAGGGCTCGGTGAAGTGATTGGACACCAGCAGGGCGAAGTTGGTGTTCTCGCTGCGCAGGCTGGGGTCGGAGTAACTGTGGCCGTTCACCGTGTGGATGCCCTCCACGTTTTCCGCCACCACGTGGCCGTAGGGGTTCATGCAGAAGGTGCGCACCTGGTCCCCGTAGGCCTTGGTGCGGTAGATGAGCTTGGATTCGTACACCACGTCGGTGATGTGCTCAAAGACCAGGGCGGGGAGCTCCACCCGGACGCCCACGTCGATCTGGTTGTTGGTCATGGGCAGGCCCAGCTGGCGGCACTGGCCGGCGAACCACTCGGCCCCGGACCGGCCGGGGGCGGCGATGAGGAACTTGGAGAGATATTGGTCCCCGCCGGCGGTCTCCAGCAGGTAGCCCCCCTCCGCCTGGCGGATGGCGGTGACGGCGGTGTTAAACTGGAAGTCGATGTCCCCCCGCAGGTCCTCATAGATGTTGGTGAGGATGCGCAGGTTGTTTTCGGTGCCCAGGTGCTTCACCCGGGCCTGGAGGAGATGGAGGTCAAACTCCAGGGCCTTTTTCCGCAAAGCCTGGGCAGCGGGGGTGTTGGTGGAGAAGACCTCCTTGGTGGCCCCGTGGGACGTGTTAATTTCGTCCACGTAGTCGATCAGGTCCATGACCTCTTTTTCCGGCATAAAGTCGGTGAGCCAGCCGCCGAAGGCGGTGGTGAAGTTATATTTTCCGTCAGAGAAAGCCCCCGCGCCGCCAAAGCCGCACATGGTGTGGCAGACCTTGCAGTCGATACACTCGCTCACCTTTCCAGCCACAATGGGGCAGCTTCGGTGGTAGATGTCCTGGCCCTGATCCACAATCAGCACCTTCATCCCCGGGCAGCGGCGGCGCAGCTCATAGCCGGCGAACACGCCCGCCTCTCCACAGCCCAGGATCACGGTATCATAGGTTTTCATCATGATTGTTCTTTCCTTCTGGTTTCGTTATGTGATAGGTTCCGGAAAAACCCAAAACCAATTTATTTTACCACAAACCCCCTGCTTGTCAAGAAAGATTTTGTTGAATTTTCCCTAAACATAGATACTCACCGTCCTACGCCCACAAAAAAGAGACAGCGGCACAACAGACCCGCTGTCTCTTTCATTTGTAAAAAACGCCGCTGCCCCCTGCGTCGCAGACTTCCGCTTTCCGCAGAAAGCGGAATAAAATCAAATTATTTTTTCGCCGGCTCCGCCGGTGAAAAAATTCTTCTCGGCCGCAAGTGTGCCCGCAGGGCGCGCGCAGTCGGCCGCAATCCCCCAAATTTTGGAGCCCAGCGCAGCGGGTCCAAAATTTAATATCGTCTTATGAGTGCCACAACCTTCCCAATGATCTGGGCGTGGGTGCCGTCGATGGGCTCATAGTCGGGGTTTTCAGGCAGGAGCCAAACCTGACCGTTTTTCCGGGAGAGGGTCTTCACCGTGGCCTCGTCCTCAAAGAGAGCCACCACGATCTCGCCGTTGTTGGCCTGGAGTTGGCGGTGGACCACCACCAGGTCGTCGGGGAAGATCCCCGCCCCCAGCATGGACTCTCCCCGGACCTTTAAGGCGAAGTATTCCTCCGGGTGAGGGCCCGTTTGAAAGGCCACGTATTCCTCAATACACTCCTCGGCCCAGATGGGGGAGCCGGCGGCCACACTGCCCACCACGGGGATCTGGTCGGGGCCGGGGCCGTCGCTGGGAAAGGTGATGGAGCGGGTTTTGCCCCCGTCCCACTGGAGCAGGCCGGCGGCCCGGAGGTTATCCAGGTGGTACTTCACCGTGGAGGGGGAGCGGACCCCCACATTCTGGCCGATCTCCCGCAGGGTGGGGGGATAGCCCATATCCCGGGTGAAGGTGCGGATGAAATCGTAGATCCGCTGCTGCTTGGGGGTGAGGTTGGTCATGGCGGCGCCCTCCCAAAGGTCATATGGGGTCAACATCTTGTGGTGAGCCCATTGTACCACACAGGAGAAAGGAAGTCAAACAGATGTTCTAAAAAATCAGCGACTGGGCCGGGGAGGGTAAAAAACGTCCCCCGGTTGGAAAAAAAACCGGGGGACGGGGCAGGGGGAAGGATCAGTATTGGGCGGTCCACAGAGAGATCAGGAGCACCGGCACCAGCCACAGCAGCAGGAAGAGGGACAGATGCCAGGCGCACATGGCTCCCAGGGCACCGGCGCTGGACAGGGTGGCGGTGAGGAACACCCCCACGCAGGAACTCAAGCGCACAAAGAAGCTGCTGAACCCGGCAGCCCGGCGGATTCGCTTGCTACCGATGAGGGCCTGGGAGAAGGGGGCCAGCCCCTCCCGGCACAGGACGGCCAGGATGGTGGAACCATGGGGCTGGTTGGGCCCCGACAGAATCACCCGCCGCTGGAGATCGGGGAAGGTCAACTGATCCATGGGCAGCCGCCCCCACAGCCGCAGCCGGTGGGGATTCAGGTTAAAGTCCCGGGTGACCATCACCGGGGCAATCTTGTGGGAGACCAGGGCCTGCAGGGCGGGGATGATGGAGGGGTGGAGGGTGTATTTCAGCACAAACATCCCCACCAGCTCCCGGCTGACGGCGCAGAAGACCGCGTCCCTGGCCCGGATGCCCGGGGGCAGGGCGATGCCCTGGCGGCTCATAAAGTCGCTGTTGCCCACCAGGATCTCCTGGCCCTGGCACTGGCCGATGAGGCCGGTCTCCTGCATGACGATTTTTTCAATGGGGAGATAGCTCCCCCCCTCGGCCCGCAGGAGCTTGTCGAAAAGATAGATGAGGCCCGAGCCCGAGGCTCGGATTACCGAGGCGGTGAAGGAGACCGTCCGCTCCATGGACAGGCTGCCAAAGACCCGGGAACCGGTGAGGGCCACCGTGCCGGGGGGATAGATGTCGTGGTCAAGCAGGAGGGCGGCCTTGCAGCCCTTGCCCGCCGTGAGGCCAGGCCAGCCCGCCAGGGCGACCCCCAGCTTGGCCAGCTTGCCCCCCAGAATCCGCAATGGCAGGTTCAGGGCCAGGGAGACCCCCAGGGTGGCCGAGGCGGTGAAGAGGGCCGACAGGGACCAGAAAATCAGCTTGGGCTGGTGGTGGGCCACGGTGGTGACCAGAGACAGGCACAGGCAGGCCACCATCAGCACCGGGGTCAGCCGGCGGAACCGGCCCTCGGGTTCGCTGGGGGTGCGGATCTGGCTGCCGAAGCCCTTGGGGGCGCCCAGCCACTTCCGAAAGGCCGTCCGTCCCCCCAACACGTTGGGGTCCTGGGTGACCAGATAGGGCTCAGCCACCGAGGCGGCCACCCGGCAGGCCTGGAACTTGGCCGAGCGGTCACAGTACTGCCCCAGCAGGTGGAAAGTGAGCACCAGAGCGCAGGGGGCAAAGAAGGGAATGGCCGACTCCCGCAGGGGGGTGAGGACCATGGTGACCCCGTCCACCAAGGTGAACAGGGCGGCCAACAGGGCCAGGGTGTCCCCGTTGGGGGCCAAATTGGTCAACTGGACCAGGCCCTCCTTCAGCACGTCCAGGCACAGCAGGGCGCAGACCAGGAAGAGGGCGAGGCTGCCAAACAGCAGAACAGAGTCCGGCAGCAGGCCGGTGAGGACAGAGAACACGCCGCTGTCCAGCAGGGAGAGGAGCAGGAGGAGCACCGAGAGAATGCCTGCCACGACGCATTTGGTCTTGGTGGTCCGAAGGCCCTGGGCGTATTCCGAGGCCAGTTGGCCGGGGGGCGCATCCGGGGGTGGGGGTTCCTGGGGCCGGGCCTTGCGGTCCCGGAAGGGATGGAAGCCCTCAGAAGCAGACGTTTGCTTGCCCTGTCCTCCGGCTTTGTCGTCGCCGGGCTGGGGACCGGGGCCGGGGGGCGGGGCGGCTTGCTCTGTCTGCTGCCCCGGCTGCGCCTGGGCGGCGCCTTGGCCCTCCTGGCCCTCAGGGGGTTCCCCTTGGGGCTGATCGGCCTGGTCCTGCTGGTCTTTCGCCGCCTTGGGGTCGGGGGTAAAGGCGATGAGGTCCGGGCCGTCGTCCTGGGGGACGCCGGTTTCCACCCCTTCCTGGGTGGACGGGGCGGCTTCCTGGCCGTCGCCCTCCCCTTGGGGCTGGCCCTCTTGGGGCGGGGTCTGGGCGGTCTCGCCTTGGCCAGTTGGGGCGGCCTCCTTAGGGGCCTCACCGGCGGGTTGGACCGGAGCGGCTTTCTGGACCGAATCAGCCTGCTGGGCCGGAGGGGTAGGCTGGGCCGGAGGGGTAGGCTGGTTGGCTGGTGGCTGCTCTGCCGGGGCTTTGGGGCCTTCCTCCTTGGGGGCGGGGGCCTTGGGCGGCTCCGGCTTGGTCGGCGCGGGGGCTTTGGGCGGTTCCTGTTTCGGCGGCTCCGCCTTGGGCGGCTGGGCCGGAGGTTTGGCGGGACCGGGGGCTTGGTTGGCGGGCAGGGGCCCGTTGGCCGGCAGGGGCTGGCTGGCGGGCCGGGCGGGTTGGGCCTTGGGGGGCGCGGCCTTGGCAGGCGCCGTGGGCCGGGGAGACGTGATCCCCGGTTGGGGCTGACTGGGGGCCGGCGCCTTGGGAGCCTGGGGCTCCACAGGGGGCAGGGGGACCGAGGGCCGGGCCGGGATCTCCGGCGGGGTGAAGTCGGCATATTCCCACAAAATATCCCCTAAGCTGAAGTTTTTGTCATCTGCCATAAAAACGCCTCACAAATCGGAATCACAGGCGCTGCCGCAGAGCTTCATACAGGAGAATGGCGGCGGCCGCGCTGGCATTGAGGGAATTGAGCTTGCCCTTCATGGGGATGCTCACCAGGAAGTCACAGGTCTCGGAGACCAGGCGGCTCATGCCGTCCCCCTCGGAGCCGATGACGATGGCGGCGGGACCCTTCAGGTCGGCCTGATACAGGGAGGTGGGGCCATCGGCGGCGGCGCCGAAGATCCACAGGCCCTCCTTTTTCAGTTCCTTGAGCAGGGAGGGCAGGTTGGCCACCCGGGCCACCGGCATATGGGACACGGCCCCGGCGGAGGTCTTCGCCACCACGGCGGTGAGCCCGGCGCTGCGGCGCTTGGGGATGATGACCCCGTGGGCCCCGGCGCACTCGGCGGTGCGGATGACCGCCCCCAGGTTGTGGGGGTCGGAGAGCTCGTCACAGACCACGATGAGGGGGGCCTCCCCCTTGTCGGCGGCGGCCTGGAGGATGTCCTCCACGTCGGCGTACTCCCGGACGGCAGCCACGGCGATGACCCCCTGATGGGAGTGGGTGACGCTCATGCCGTCCAGCTTCCGCCGGTCGCAGTCCACCACGGCGATGCCGGCGGCGCGGGCCTTGGCGGCGATGTGGCCCAGGGAGGAGTCGGTCTCCCCCTTGGCGATATAGATCTTGTCGATGGGGGTGCCCACCCGAAGGGCCTCGGTGACGGCGTTGCGGCCCTCGATGATGCCGTCGGCCTCCTCCTGCCGCTCTTTCCAGTTCCGGCGCTGTTCTGCCATGGGATCCTCTCCTTAAAACGTAAATTTTGATAGGGACAGTATAGCATATTTGGTGCGGCAAGAAAAGGATGAAACATGCGGATGGGGAATTTCTTTTCCGAAAGCGGTAAAAATTCTCTCTTGACTTTCACACCAAAAAGTGCTAAAGTGACCAT
>JALERU010000075.1 GCA_022764045.1 Clostridiales bacterium
GAGCGAATTGTATTTTAGCACAACTCTTTGCCGTTGTCAAGAACTTTTTTCATTTCTTTTGTCCGGCTTTTTGCCCCGTGTCTCGCGACAGCTTTGATAGAATACCATCCTTCCCCAGAAATGTCAACCCCTTTTTTCAAACTTTTTCAGATTTTTCGCGTTTTTTCCCCTGCCGCCCCAAGCAAAGGACCAACAGCCCCAGAGCCACAAGGTTTCCTGCCGGCAGGATGGCCCCCGCCAGCACGTGGTTCCAATAGGAAACCGGAAGACTCCCCACGAACACCAGGCCGGTGAGGACCCAGCCCAGGCCCTTTCCCTCCTGGCGGGCCAGAACTCGGGCGGCCAGCCGTCGGAGCACCAGCAGGAGCAGCCCCAACAGGGCAACGTCCCCCAGCACCCACAGGGCGGACGCCAGCTCCTCCAGCCGCTGGAAGGCCCCCTCAAAGCCCAGGCCGGAGACCATCTGGAAAAAGGGCCGGTTGACTTGGGCGGCCAGCTCCGGCCCCAGCCGACCCAACACCAGCAGGACGCCGGCAGCCAGCAGCAGGAAGAGCTCCCCCAGACGGCGGAGCACCCGTCCCTTGGCCTTGGGCTCGGGCCGTACATCTCCTAATAAGAATAGGAGATATCCCCCTGCCGCCACCGTGCCCCCCGCGGAAAGGGCCCCCTGGGGCAGTTGGGCCAGCTCCTGCCAATTCCACAGGAGGACGTAGTCCCACCGCAGGCGGAAAATGCCGAAGAGGAAGATTAGGAAGAAACCAAAGCCCACCGCCAGGGTAAAGACCTCACAGGCCCGGGCAAAGGCGGGGAGTCCTCCCGAGGCCATCCACCCGGCCAACAGCAGGGCCGCCCCGGTGATGAGCAGGGGCGAGGCCCGCAGAGAGTCGGACAAGCGGCTGCCGATCCGGGCGGCATGGGCGGCGGTGAGGTAAAGCCCCCACAGAAGAAAGAGGCCCGCCACCACCCGGACCATCCGCCCGCCCCAACGCCGGGTCAGGTTTTCCAGCAGATCCCCCTGCCCCAACAGGGGCTTTCGCCCCACCAGAGCGGCCAGGGCCACAGCCACCACCCCCGCCAGCAGCGGGCACAGCCAGGCGGCAGCCCCCACGGAGGACAGCCGCCCGGGGAGGCGTTCGGTGCCCAAGGGGAGCAAGGTGAGAAAGAGGATGGTCATCAGTTGATGGAGGGAAATTTTGGTGTCGGTCATAGGGGCCTCCTTGGATCGGGAATTTCATACTAGAACTTGATCAAAACCTTTCAAAAGGTTTTGATCGGGCGAAGCCCGTCAAGTTCTGCATGAGACGGCGCAGCGTGCTATCGCACGATGCCAGTGTGCGCAGCACACGGGTTTCTCGATGAAAGGATTGCATCGAGAAACAGGATCACTTGGGACTACTGCCGCTCGGCCACCGTGATGGTCACAGTGATCTCGGCGGGGAGGACGGGGAATCCCTCCTGCCACTGGCTGGACAGGCTCTGCCAGCGGATGGGCTTGGCCAGACCCGCCCGGCCCAGCAGCGAGGCTGCGTCGGCGCCGGCCCCCTGGAGGGCTTTTAGGGCGGCAGACATGGCCTGGGCGGTCTCCTGTTCCAGGTGGCTCACGTCCGCTTCCCGTCCTTTCCAGCCGCCGGTGAGGACTCCCTCCAAGGAGCAGCGGAGGGAGAGACCCGTCAGTTGGTCGCCCTCAAACCGGGGGCTCACCCGGCAGCCGGTGCTTTGGAGGACCATGGCCCGGTCCTGAACCGAGCCTGTCCAATGGACCCGGTCCCCCAACAGGAGCGCGGCCCCCAGGGCCTCTTTGCCGGTGAGCCAGCGGGTGACAGTCCCCTCCTGATAGAGGGCAAAGCCCCCAAAAGACAGCCCCTGGTCCCCCGGCTCCAGGAAGGGGATCAGCAGGTCTTCCCCCCGGGCCAGAGCGGCCGCGGCCTCCCGGAGGGTCACAGGGCAGAAGCCCTGGCGGTTCTTCCCCTGGGCCTTGATGACCTCCATCCGCCGGGCGGGGTCAGCTTCCCCGGCGAAGGTCTCTTTCAGGCTGTCCGACCGGACCAGCCAGAGCTGGCTCTCGGTGCTCTGCTGGGGCTCCTGAAAGGCGTAGCTTAAAAATTCGGGCAGGGCCCCCGCGGCGGTTCGGGCCACAAGGAGATGCTCCACATGGGCGCAGCTTACCACCTGGTCCCCCCGGTTTCCCAGGTTTTCCACGGCGGCGGCGGGGGTGGCCCCCTGGCTGTCACAATGGAAGGCATCCCCTTCGCCCCGCCCTTCGGCGGCGGCCAGCAGGCGGAGACCATCCCCCGCCGGCTCCACCCCCAGGACGCTGACCACTGCGGTGCTCCCGGTTTCCCGGCTCTGGGGGGTGCCGGCGCAGCCGGTGAGGAGAAGGAGGAGGGAAAGGCTCAAGGCCAGCAAACGTCTCATCCCTGCCTCCTTTTGTTTCCGGTCTTCAGGGCCTGCTCCCGGAACTTCACCCAGTGGGTGGGCCAGCGGATCACCCCGTGACCCTGGGCCCGCTCGCTGCCCCAGGCGGCGAAGGGGGTGAGATAGGGCACCCCGAAGCTCTCCAACTGGGCCAGCCGGTAGACCAGCACCGCCGCCAGAGCCGTGACGGCGAAAAGTCCCCCGATGCTGGCGGCAATGGCCAGGCCGAAGCGCCAGATCCGCAGAGCGGCGGAAAGCTCCTGGCTGGGGACGGTATACCCGGCGATGCCCGCCATGGCCACCACAATGAGGACCACTGGGGAGACAATGGAGGCATCCACCGCAGCCGAACCCACCACCAGCCCGCCCAGGATAGAGGCCGTCTGTCCAATGGGGCCCGGCAGCCGGAGGCCCGCCTCCTGCACCGCCTCGAAGGCCAGGAGCATGATGAGGACCTCAAAGACCGTGGAGAAGGGCACGTTGGTCTTGGCCTCGGAAATGGACCAGGCCAGCCGGGCAGGGATCATCTCCGGGTGGAAATTCACCGCCGCCACATACCAGGCCGGGAGAAACAGGGACCCCAACATACAAAGGTAGCGCAAAATGGACAGGAAAGAGGCCGCCACCCAGTTCTGGGACCGGTCCTGCCCCGTGCGGAAAAACTGCCCCACCGTGCCCGGCAGCAGGTAGCCCAGGGGGATGCCGTCCACGATGACCCCCACCCGGCCCTCCACCAAACCGGCGCAGAACCGGTCGGGGCGCTCGGTGTAGGCGATCATGGGAAAGGCGGTGTCCACCTCGTCTACGATCAGCTCTTCTAAGGTAGCCGTTTGCAAAAGCTCGTCGGTGTCGATGGCGGAAATCCGCTTTTTGGTCTCGGCCACCAGGTCGGGGTTCGTGAGACCTTCAATATATAGGATGTCCACCGGGGTAACGCTCTGGCGGCCGGCGATGACCTCGGCGATCTTCAGCTCCGGGGCCCGGAGCCGGCGGCGGACCAGGGAGGTGTTGGTGCGCAGGGACTCCACAAAGGAGTCCTTGGCCCCCTTTAAGGAAGGCTCGTTGTCCGGCGCACTCACCGAGCGCTTTTCCTCCGTGGCCACGGCGTAGGCCACCATCTGCCCCTTTCCCGGGAAATCAAAGACGGCGCTGCCGTCCACCAGGGCGAAAACCGCCTGGTCCAGGGTTTGGCAGACCTGGACGCTCTGGCTATAGACGATCCCGTCCACCATCATGCGAAAGGCCGCCTCGGCGGTGGCCTGGCGCAGTAGCTGGCTGGTGGCCAAGGGCCGCAGGACATAGTCATTCATCCGCTCGGTACGCACCTGGCCGTTGATGAAAAAGACGGTGGCCCGCTTCTCCGGGTCCCCGCCGATGAGGACCTGGCGCTCTCCGAAGTCCACGCAGTCCCGGAAGATGAAACGGATGTGGTCCGCCGTCAGGTCTCCCGAAAACCGGGGCTCCGGGCGGGGGTGGGGTGGGATATCCTCCCCTTTGGGTCCGATCCAACGCATAGGGTGGCCCCCTTTCTTTTGGTTGATGATGGTTAGTATGGACGATTGCGGCACAAGTTATACGATCAACCCGAAGAAGCGAACGGCACAGTACCAACGGTTCCTTCTCCCTTGCATTGGACATTTTTCACCAAAACTTCCCCCTTGCATTTTTCTTCCAACCATGCTATACTAAGGAAGTTCCAAACGCAGGTATAGTTCATCGGTAGAACGCAAGCTTCCCAAGCTTGATAGGAGGGTTCGACTCCCTTTACCTGCTCCAAAAAAGAAGGACACGCTTTCGACGGGTGGTCGTAAAACAGTAAAATCAAAAAATGGTGAAAACCTTGAGTTTTCAAGGGGTGCGGCGTGACTTCGGTCACGCCGTTTCCTCTTTCATCAGCTCATTCAGCGGGATGAAGCCCAGCCCGTCGTACTTGATGTGGATGTGCTGCACCTGCTTTCCGCTGGATTTGTCCGGTGCATCCACATAGATAGCGGACACCAGCTCCCGCAGAGCGTAGCCGTCCAGCTCGTCGATGCCCACATACTTGTGCGCCGTCTGAATGAACTTCTCAATGTTTTCGTTCTGTCGTTCCTGTACTTCAATTTCCTGTCGCAAAGTTACGCACTCGGCCTCCAACTGCTTCTGCTCCGTTTC
>JALERU010000087.1 GCA_022764045.1 Clostridiales bacterium
CCGCGGCGCGCCCGAGCTTTCTCCCTGTAACGCCGGGGCGCGCCGCATGTTTGATTTTTCCCGGGAAAAACGCCCCGGGGCGATGGCGATCAAATTATCCCGCGAAAGGCCGCACCCGGAAGATGGCTCCCAGGCTCTCCGCCAGCTGGCGGCAGGCCTCGATTTCCTGGGGGGATTTGTCGTAGTCCACGATGGAGACCATAACCTTGGGGACGTACTTCGCGGCGTCCCGGATGAAGTCCAGCATGGCCTGCCAGCCCTTCTCCCCGGACCCAGGGCGGGTGAGGCGGAGGTATTCGGCCTGGTCTGAGCCGTTGAGGGAGACGGAGATGGCGTCCAGGCGGCCCTTCAGCTCGGGGGTGATGTCCCGGTGGTTGATGAGGCTGCCGTGGCCGTTGGTGTTCAGGCGGATGGGGGGCAGGTCGGCCCGGCCGGCGGCGTGGAGCTGGTCGCAGATCCAGAACATGTCGTCGGCCCGGCAGGTGGGCTCGCCGTAGCCGCAGAAGACAATCTCGGCGTACTGGGACAGGTCCTGCCCCAAAATCTCCGCCAGGACCTCCTCCTTGGCCGGCTCCTCCTGGAGCCACAGGCCCCCCAGGGACGAGGCGTCCTGGTCCCGGATGCAGAAGACGCAGTGACAGTCGCAGCGGTTGGTCATGTTGATATACAGGCTGCCGAAGTAGTCATAGGTGATGATGTCGCCTTTCATAAAATCTCCTCCTGACCTTGGACCCGTTCCGGGGGGTCAATCCTGGATAGCAAAGAGCTGTTTGCCATTTTCTGTGGTGATGGCCTCCACCTCTTCCCGGGTGAGGCCCTTGATCTGGGCGATGGTCTCGGCCATGCGGTAGACATAGCGGGAGTCGCACCGCTTTCCTCGGAAGGGGGTGGGGGCCATGTAGGGGGCATCGGTCTCCACCATGATCCGGTCCATGGGGACGGCGGCGATGACTTCCGGGGCCTTCCGGGCGTTTTTGAAGGTGATGGTGCCGGTGAAGGACAGGTGCCAGCCCAGCTTCACCAGGGTTTTCGCGTCCTCGGCAGAGCCGGAGTAGCAGTGAAAGACCCCCCGGACCCCGGGGAATTCCTTCACCATGGCCAGGCAGTCGGCGTGGGCCTCCCGGTCGTGGACGATGACAGGCAGGTCCAGCTTTTGGGCCAGTTGGAGCTGGGCCCGGAAGACCTCCTTTTGCAGGTCTCGGGGGACCTCCTTCCAGTAGTAGTCCAGGCCGATCTCCCCGATGGCCTTCACCTTGGGGTGGCGGGTCATCTCCTCCACCTGGGTTAACCAGTCGGCGGGCAGGCCCAGGGCGTCCTCGGGGTGGACCCCGGCGGCGGCGTAGACGTGGGGGTATTCTTCCGCCAACTGGATCGCCTCACGGGAGGTGGCCAAATCGCACCCAGGGCAGAGGACCAGCCCCACCCCGGCGGCGGGAAGGGAAGAAAGGACCTCGGCCCGGTCCGGGTCGAAGGCCTCTGCATAGTAATGGGCGTGGGTGTCAAAGAGCACGGCTCACTCCTCCCTTTCTTCTTTTTTCGGCAGGCCCACCAGGGGGTGGCGGCCCCGGCCGTCGCTGATCTTCTCCTGGGCCAGCACCTGCTGGGGGTCGGCGTTGCGGAGGTGGAGGAGCTTTTCCGCCATGATCCGGGAGAAGCCCGACTGGAGGACGCTTTGGATGATAATATTTTCCACGGCCCCCTCGTCGGCCACTCCGGGCTCCAGGATGTCCTGGACCGCCGCCCGGGTCTGGGCGGTGAAGAAATTCCCCACCCGCTGGAGCCGCTCGATGTAGCCGGTGTAAAAGATCCGGACCTCCTCCTCGTCGGCGGTGGAGGGGAGAAGCTGCTGCAGACCGCTGATGCTGATGCCCTGCTTCAGAGTGAAAATCATCACCAGGAAGGCAATGTGGACCCGGTAATACTTCCGCTTCTCTGGCGCGGGCATCACCTTTAGGCGGACGTAGTTGTTGATGGTGGTGGGGGTGACGGGCTTGTCCTTCTGGTCCTCCAAGGGGATGAAGTCCAGATACTGGCCCAGCAGGGCGATCACCTGGTCCATATATAGGCCGATGTCCGGCAGCTCCTTCCAGGCGGGGAGCTTGTAGTTGTTGAGATAGTGCTCCCATCGGATGAGCTTGTGGGTGATCAGCTCTTTGTTGTACGTCATATCGGTTCTCTTCTTTCCATTCCGGGCAAAACCCGGCCCGGCATCTTGTCCGGGCTCAAAATCACAGAGGCGGCTGCCTCTTTTGTAATAGTGTAGCACGAAAGGGGAAAGGCCGCAAGGGGAATCACGGCTCACTTTTTGTTTCCTTGATTCTTTATATTATGTGTTCTATATTCTTCCTATAAAAAGAGGCTTGGAAGGTGTCGCACTCCTTCCAAGCCCCTCTTCTTCCCGTTAAAAAGCCGCCCTTCCCAGCAGAAGGAGCACGGCCACAACCGCGGCAGCGCTCATGCCGCCGTAAACCTGGTGGCCGCTTTTTTATCCGCTGCCGTCCCGCTTTTTCCTGCGAACACAGAAAAGAACCCCAACCACAGAAGCTCCCAATCCATACCCGCTAAAAGTCAGCACAGCCAGCTCTCCCCAGATTCCCTGGGGATACAGCCAGCCCCAGAGGATCAGGTTCCAGAGAAGGACAATTCCCGTCATCGCACCCAAAAAGACACAATTTCTCCTCCGATATCCAAAGGCCGCACAGCCGGAAACAACGCCGCACAGGATCAGCCCAAGCAAATATTCGCGCATAAAATCATCTCCACAAAAGAGGCAATGGATCAGGTCGGTTCGTGTATCTCGTAATAACAATCCACCTCATACCTGGCACCCCCATAGTCTCTATACTGGTATGCATATACAACATGCCTAAAATAATATACAACAGAGTCTCCCTTATGAGATGTTTTCTCATCCTTCCTCCGTCTGCCACGCATGAAAGAATGTCGAAAAATCTTCCTTTCACTTTTCCTCATAAATTACAGTCCCATTCGGCAACACTCGATCAATATTGATTATACTTAGATCAAAACAATGATCTTCTCCCTTTCATTGTACCGGAGGACTTACACAAATACAATCATTTTGCGTAAGTCCAAACGATTCTCTTTCTTACAACACATACTCTACCCACATAGGCCTCACTTCCTTTCTATCTTCGCGGTTCCCCACTGGGGCGGCGCTGACCAAAGCCCCTCTATTTTGTAATGTAAGGCAAGAAGGCACCGCACTCCTTCCGCACCTCTCCTTTTCCCGTCAGAGGACCGTCCATTGGGGGCAATTTTGCAACCGATGGATCGTTCCCTGGGGGGAATCAAAAAAGCACGGGGCTTCGGCCCCGTGCTTTCGCAGGTTTTATTGTTCTGCCGGCGGAAACTTTTTGCAAAACTGCCGGGCCGCCAGCAAGATCGCCGCCAGGCAGACCACCCAGCCCTCCAGCCAGGTGAGGAAGAGAAGATAGCGCCTCATGTCCATGGCGGCGTCCTGCCATAGAGCGGATAACTGGTAGGGGTTTGGAAGGACGACCTCCGGGATGAGTTCTCCCACCCCCCAAAGCAGCAGGAAAACACTCATACAGGAAAGGACCACCGCCGCAAGGCCATACCGCCAAAACAGCGCGGACAGCAGCGTCAGGATCACCACCCCCAGCGCCCAGGCCATGACAGACAGGGGGAACACCCATT
>JALERU010000088.1 GCA_022764045.1 Clostridiales bacterium
CCATACCGCCAAAACAGCGCGGACAGCAGCGTCAGGATCACCACCCCCAGCGCCCAGGCCATGACAGACAGGGGGAACACCCATTCCAGCCCATTCCCAAACCGGTTCAGGGCGGGGTCCAGCAGGAACCAGAGGGTCCAGACCACCCAGGGGAGCCAGGGGATTCTGAGTTCAGATATGGGCTGCTTTAAGCGCAAATACTTCGGCTTCATAGAAATCTACCTTCCTCTAATTTAGGCTAATTGCATTCTTAGCGAAATCTTGCCTCCTTGTGTCTTACTGTCCCTTAGAAGAAATGACTTGCACAAATACGTCCTCCTGTGGAAGCCGGCAGCATCTTATAATAATCCCCTGATACAAAAAAGTTCAAACTACCCGTAGGCTTTCCACTGGAAAACTCAATTCCTATACTAGCGCTTATCTCTTTTTCCGCATGTGCATATCCATAGGACAATTGAACCTGATTCATATCTTTGCTCCTAAAAACAATAGTAGCCATTCCAGATTCTGCAAAACAACGGGCCGTAGTCAAACCTACTTGGCGGTCTTCCATAACCTTGAAGCTAAAGCCCGCAGGGTTTCCAAGTGAAAAAGCTTTTTGTTTTAAATCGCTTGCACCAAGATATTTATAGGAGACTTTTCCATCGGGGCTCTTGTAATTTATATTGCACTTGGTATCGGGCACTGCATCAGGCAAAAATCCTGTTGTCGCTTGAGCAACCAACGCATCTCTCATTTGCCAAATTGGTTCTTTTATCCCATGAAAAAGCAAACGTAATCTTTGCCCACTGGCCAGAAGCGTTTTTTGTGTACTTCGGGTTACCGCTCACAGAGCAATTCGCACTCAACGCCTGCAACTCCGCGTCTGTACCCTTAAAGTTCCGGATTATCTGAATCCGAGCGTCGCTCATCCCCATCTTTTGCAGTTCTTCATCCGTTTTTTCTTGCAGCCGATATACTTCCGCTGCCGGATCAAACTCTTCTATCAGCTTTGCGCCGATTTTTTCACTGGCGGTAGCATTTTTCGATGCTAAAACCTTTTTCGCTTCCGCTTTTTCCTTGAGGATCGCATCATATTCACTGCTGGTCTCTGTATTTGGGTCATTTTTCAGCATTTCCACAATTTCCTCATGGGTCAAATTGGGTTCAGGCTCAAAAATGTACCCCTTGCTTTCTGCTTCGGAAGCCTCTTCGACCGCAAAGACTGTCGGAATCAACGAGCACATCATCACAACCGACAAAAACAAAGCAATTATTTTTTCATGATTTTCTTCTTTTCATTGTACCAGAGGACTTATGCAAATACAATCATTTTGCGTAAGTCCAAACGATTCTCTTTCTTACAACACATACCCGGCTCACATAGGCCCCACCTCCTTTCTATCTTCGCAGCTCCCCACTGGGGCGGTGCTGACCAAAGCCCCTCTATTTAGTAATGTAAGGCAAAGGGCATTTGTTGACAGGATGCTCAAAAATTTTTTAACTTTTTTGAAAATGGCCGCCAGCTTCCCTCTCTCCCCCTTGGGTCTCTTCTCCAAAAGTTCCTTTCACTCTATTCATGTCTTGAGACAGGCCATTGTTCCCACCCTTTTCAAAAAAATTTTTATTTTTTCCGCTTGGGAGCAATTTTGCAACCGATGAATCGTTTCCCTGGGGGGAAGTGAAAAAGCACGGGGCTTCGGCCCCGTGCTTTCACAGATTTTGTTGTTCTGCCGGCGGAAACTTTTTGCAAAACTGCCGGGCCGCCAGCAAGATCCCCGCCAGGCAGACCACCCAGCCCTCCAGCCAGGTGAGGAAGAGAAGATAGCCACTCATGCCCATGGAGGCGTCCTGCCATAGATCGGATAAATGGTAGGGGTTTGGAAGGACGACCATCGGAAGAAGGTCCTCCACCCCCCAAAGCAGCAGGAAAACACTCATACAGGAAAGGACCACCGCCGCAAGGCCATACCGCCAAAACAGCGCGGACAGCAGCGTCAGGATCACCACCCCCAGCGCCCAGGCCATGACAGACAGGGGGAACACCCATT
>JALERU010000017.1 GCA_022764045.1 Clostridiales bacterium
ACCGAGACCAACAAGCTGGGCTATGTGGCCGCCAAGCCCTTTGCCGAGGTCATCTCCGGCTACACCGCCTTCTATCTGGGCGCCAAGAGCGTCAACCCCGACGTGACCATGCTGGTCAACTACACCAACGAGTGGTCCGACGCCACCAAGGAAGCCACCAACGCCCAGGCCCTCATCGACCAGGGCTGCGACGTGATCTCCCAGCACTCCGACACCTCTTCCCCCGCCACCACCGCCGAGACCAACGGCATCTTCGCCGTGGGCTACAACGACGACATGGTCCCTGTGGCCCCCAACGCCGCCCTGGTGTCTGCCCGGGTGAACTGGGGCGCTTACTATGAGTATGCCCTGGACTGCCTGCTCAAGGGCGAGGCCATTGCCCAGGATTGGTGCGGCAGCTACGCAGAAAACGCCTGCTACCTCTCCGACCTGAACGAGGCCATCATTGCCGACGGCACCAAGGAGGCCATTGAGGCCGCCGCCAAGGGCATCGCCGACGGTTCCGTCCAGGTCTTCGCTGGCCCCCTCCACGGTGTGGACGCCGACGGCGAAGAACTGAACCTGGCGGAAGGGGAGTTCTATGAGGAAAACAAGGATTCCTCCGCTCCCTCTTTCGCTTATGTGGTGGACGGCATCACCGTGCTGTCCTGAGCACCTTTGTTAGGAGCTCTGAGCACACCCTTGCCCCTTGGCAAGGGTGTGCTTGGTTCCTTTCGCAAAGGGTTTGCGGGGAATTTCCCCTCCCCGTCGGTGAGAGAAAACCCGCCAATCTCCTTGGCGCGCTTTCTGTACCCGACGACCAACCACAAAAGAGAGAAACAAGAGAAAGAGGTGTTGCTCTTGCAACCAGTCAACGCCGTAGAGCTGCGGAATGTCACCAAGACCTTTGGCAGCGTGGTGGCCAACAACAACGTAAGCCTGGAGATCCGAAAGGGGGAGATCCTCTCCCTGCTGGGGGAGAACGGCAGCGGGAAAACCACCCTCATGAACATGCTGGCAGGCATCTACTTCCCCGACAGCGGGCAGATCCTGGTGGACGGGGAAGAGGTGGCCATCCGCTCCCCCAAGGACTCCTTTGACCTGAAAATCGGCATGATCCACCAGCACTTCAAGCTGGTGGACGTCTTTACCGCCGCGGAGAACATCGTGCTGGGCCTGAAGGAGAAGGGGAAGTTTGACCGCAAGGCCATCTCCCAGCAGATCCGGGACATCAGCGCCAAGTATGGCTTCGACCTGGACCCCGACCGGAAGATCTATGACATGGCCGTGTCGGAAAAGCAGACGGTGGAGATCATCAAGGTCCTCTACCGGGGGGCCGACATTCTCATCCTGGACGAGCCCACCGCCGTGCTCACCCCCCAGGAGACAGAAAAGCTCTTCTCCGTGCTGCGGAACATGAAGGCCGACGGGAAGTCCATCGTCATCATCACCCATAAGCTCAATGAGGTGATGGCCATCTCCGACCGGGTGGCCGTGCTGCGCAAGGGGGAGTACATCGCCACCGTGGAGACCAAGGACACCAACCCCCAGGCCCTCACCGACATGATGGTGGGCCGGGCCGTTACCCTGAACATCGACCGCCCCCTGCCCGAGGACCCCAAGGACCGGCTGGAGGTGAAGGGTCTGACCTGTCTGGACGACCAAGGGGTGAAGGTCCTCAGCAACGTCTCCTTCACCGCCCGAGGGGGCGAGATTCTGGGGGTGGCGGGCATCGCCGGCAGCGGCCAGCGGGAGCTGTGCGAGGCCATCGCCGGCCTGTATCCCGTGAGCCAAGGGGAGATCCTCTACCACAGCCGGGTGGACGACGAGATCGACAGCCTGGTGGGGAAATCCCCCATGGAGATCCGGGACCTGGGCATCTCCCTG
This sequence comes from Clostridiales bacterium, assembly GCA_022764045.1. GTDB lineage: Bacteria > Bacillota > Clostridia > Oscillospirales > Oscillospiraceae > Evtepia. The sequence goes on from JALERU010000017.1 coordinate 1,867, forward strand.
GCCTTTGTGCCGGAAGACCGGCTGGGCATGGGCCTGGTGGGTTCCATGGGCATGACGGGGAACATGATGCTGAAAAGCTATGACAAGGGGGGTCACTTCTTCACCGACACCAAGCCCCCCAAAACCCTGGCCCAGGAGATCAAGGACAAGCTGGAGGTGGTCACCCCCAGCATCAACACCCCCGTGCGGAAGCTCTCCGGCGGCAACGTGCAAAAGGTGCTGGTGGGCCGGGAGATCGCCTCCGCCCCCGCCGTGCTCATGGCGGCCTACCCGGTGCGGGGGCTGGACATCAACTCCTCCTACACCATCTACCGCCTGCTCAACGAGCAAAAGGCCAAGGGCGTGGCGGTGATCTACGTGGGCGAGGACCTGGACGTGCTCCTGGAGCTCTGCGACCGGATTTTGGTCCTCTGCGGCGGCCAGGTCAGCGGCATTGCCGACGGACGGACCGTCACCAAGGAAGAAGTGGGCCTCATGATGACCCACATCGGAGAGGAGGGGTCCCATGACTGAGAAACACCATATCCAGAAAGAGCCCCTGGTCCGCATGGCCAAGCGGGAGGGCCTGAGCCAGGGGAAAAAGTGGGCCATTCGCCTGGGGGCCATTGTGCTGGCCCTGGCGGTGGGCTCCCTGTTCATCGCCGTGCTGGGGCACAACCCCATCGCCGTTTACCGGGATATCCTCTCGGGCTCCCTGGGCGGGGCCTCCGCCCGCCGGGCTACCATCCGGGTGGCCATCCCCCTGCTGGGGGCCGCCCTGGCCATCGCCCCCGCCTTTAAGATGAAGTTTTGGAACATCGGCGCCGAGGGACAGATTATGATGGGCGGCATCGCCGCCACCTACTTCGCCCTGTTCTGGTACGATAAGCTCCCCAAGCCCGCTCTTCTTTTGGTGATGGCCGTCGCCAGCATCGTGGCCGGGGGCATCTGGGGCCTCATCCCCGCCTTCTTCAAGGCCAGGTGGGGGACCAACGAGACCCTCTTCACCCTGATGCTCAACTACATCGCCCTGGGCATTGAGTCCTATCTGCAAAACGGGCCCTGGAAGGACCCCAAGGGGACGGGCTTCCCCATCATCGCCATGTTCGACCAGAACGCCCGGCTGCCCAAGGTCTTTGGGGTCCACATCGGGTGGATCATCGTGCTGGCCCTCACCATAGGGATGTTTGTGTATATGAAATACAGCAAGCACGGCTATGAGATCGCCGTGGTGGGGGAGAGCCAGCGCACCGCCCGGTATGCCGGCATGAACGTGGCCAAGATCATCATGCGCACCATGGCCCTCTCCGGGGCCATCGCGGGTCTTATGGGCTTTTTGGTGGTCTCCGGCGCCGACTACACCCTGAACACCGGTACCTCCGGCGGGGTGGGCTTCACGGCCATCATCGTGGCCTGGCTGGCCCAACTCAATCCCTTCGCCATGGTCCTCATCGCCGGGCTCCTGGCAGTGCTCACCAAGGGGTCCAACACCATTCAGACCAACTTCAAAATCCCCGCCTCGGCGGCGGACGTGCTCTCGTCCATCATCCTCTTCTTCATGCTGGGCTGTGAGTTCTTCATCAACTACCGGCTGATCTTCCGGGGCAGCAAGCACAACCAGGTCCCCACCACGGCCGGGACCCAAGAGAAAAAGGAGGGCGAGGACCATGAATAATCTCATCAACTTCCTCACCGCCGGGATTCTGGCGGCGGCCCCTCTCCTCTTCGGCGTGCTGGGGGAGACCCTCACCGAAAAATCCGGCAACCTGAACCTGGGCGTGGAGGGCATGATGTTCATGGGGGGCATCGCCGGCATCCTGGGGCCCTATTACTATGAAAAGGCCGGGGGGACCAACCCCTATGTAGCCCTGATCATCGCCCTGGTGTGCGCCCTGCTGTGCGCGGGGCTGGGGGCCCTCATCTTCTCGGTGCTCACCATTACCCTGCGGGCCAACCAGAACGTCACGGGCCTGGCCCTGACCATGTTCGGCACGGGCTTTGGCAACTACTTCGGCGAGGCCGCCGGCCACGCTGACCCCTCGGGATTTTTGTCGGTGAGCACGGCGGTGAAAGGGGTGTTCAACAATCCCATCTTTCCCGACGCCATGGTGAACATCCCCCTCATCGGCAAGCTCCTCTTCTCTCACAACTTTATGGTCTACCTGGCCATCCTCCTGGCCCTGGCTCTGGCCTACTTCCTGGGGCGGACCCGGACGGGCCTGAACCTGCGCGCCGTGGGGGAGAGCCCCGCCACCGCCGACGCGGCGGGGATCAACGTGACCAAGTACAAGTATCTGGCCACCTGCCTGGGCGGGGCCATGACCGGCCTGGGCGGCCTCTACCTGGTGATGAACGCCGGGGCCGGCGTGGGGGGCGCCTGGGTCCACAACTGCATCAATGGCTACGGCTGGCTGGCGGTGGCCCTGGTTATCTTCGCCGTGTGGAGCCCCAAGCGGGCCCTGTGGTGCTCCCTGATTTTCGGCGGGCTGGCCTGCATGCGGTATTACTATCCCATCTCCTTCATCCCCGCTTCCATTTACGATATCGTGCCCTACATCGTCACCGCTGTGGTGCTGGTGGCGGTGAGCCTGAAGCACAACCGGAGCAACCAGCCCCCGGAGAGCCTGGGCCTGAGCTACTTCCGGGAGGAGCGGTAAACCGGATTCTTCTGCGCAGTAAAAGAGAGCATCCTGTCTGGATGCTCTCTTTTTTCATGGGAAGCCTGCCAAGGGACAAAAATTCCCCCGCAGCCTTTGGCTGCGGGGGAATCTGTTTTATCCGTTCAGACAGACAGGGATCAATACTTGTAGAAGCCCTCGCCGGTCTTCTGGCCCAGCAGGCCAGCGCGGACCATCTTCTTCATGGTCAGAGCGGGACGATACTTGGAGTCGCCGGTCTCGGTGAAGATGGTCTCCATGATGGCCAGGCAGATGTCCAGACCAACCAGGTCGGCCAGAGCCAGGGGGCCCATC
>JALERU010000028.1 GCA_022764045.1 Clostridiales bacterium
TTCCAGTTGCACAGCGTCCGCAATATTTCTCCGATCTCTCTCCGCTTTTCTCCATAAAATACTTTCCTCCGATACTTCGGCGCGAATACGATATGATACTTGCAATTCCATTTTGTATGAGATAAACTATTGGTGTCATTCATCGTGATGACCTCCCTTTGCTTTTTTGGGGGCAGTTGGCAGACCGCTCTTATATTCTAAAGCAAAGGGAGTTTTCCTGTCTACATTATCGCCACAAGGCTTCTTTTGAACCACTCGTCTAGCGAGTGGTTTTCTTGCTACAAAAAGGCTTCCTCCCTCTCGGGTGGAAGCCTTTTTCTGTGTGTTAAGGACCGCCCCTTCTCCGGGGGCACGTGGCCGCATTATCCCAGGACCTTCGCCTGATATCCCTCGCCCCAGTTCCACATGGCGTCCAGGACGGGCTTCAGGCTGTTTCCCAGCTCAGTTAGCGTATATTCCACCCGAGGAGGCACTTCCGGATAGACGGTTCGGATCAGCAGGCCGCTGTCCTCCATTTGCCGCAGCTGGGTGGTGAGCACCTTTTGGCTGACGCTGCCCAGGGATTTTTTCAGCTCTCCAAACCGCTTGGTTCCTGTCAGGAGATCGCGCAGGATCAGCACCTTCCATTTGTTGCTGATTAGCGTCAGCGTAGTCTCTACCGGGCAGGCCGGAAGCTCTTTTCCCGTTGCCGGCATCGCATTTCCTCCCCTCTCAAGTTTCATTTCTCCGGTTGGATGGTCTTATTTTATCTCAGGACCGGAGCTTGTGTCAAGATTTCGACCCAAGAAAACGGCAGACAGACCCCGTGGATAAAAACTTCAAAAAATTTTTTTGCGAAGGAATTTTGTCTAAAAGCCTTGGTTTTTCTAAATTATTTCCTCTCAGTAACTACCTAATGGTTACCTCCAGGTGACCATAGCACAAAATTGTGCGTACTTTTCAAATCTCTTTCCTCGGGGTATGATGCAGACACAAGGACGGGAGACACCCCGCCAAGGAGATTCCAGGCGTCCTCTCCCAGGGATCTCTCTGAAAAATGATTCCATTCAACCCCATCAACCATACCATCAAGGAGGAAACCACCATGAAAATCGCAGTCATTTGTGCCAACGGAAAAGCTGGCAAGCTCATCGTGCAGGAAGCCCTGAACCGGAACCAGGACGTCACCGCCGTCGTCCGGCGTGAGAACAAGAGCCAGGCCGCCCAGGTCATCCAGAAGGACCTCTTCCAGCTCACCGCCGAGGATCTGAAGGGCTTTGACGTGGTGGTCGACGCCTTCGGTGTCTGGACCGAGGACACGCTCCCCCTGCACAGCACCTCTCTAAAGCACCTGTGCGACCTGCTCAGCGGCACAGACATCCGCCTGCTGGTGGTGGGCGGCGCCGGCAGCCTCTATGTAAACCCCGAGCATACCCTCCAGGTCATGGACGGCCCCGACTTCCCCGACCTCTTCAAGCCCCTGGCCTCCAACATGGGCAAGGCCCTGGAGGAGCTCCGCCAACGGAAGGACGTGAAGTGGACCTACCTCAGCCCCGCCGGCGACTTTCAGGCAAAAGGCGAGCGCACCGGAAGCTACCTGCTGGGCGGCGAAGAGCTCACCCTGAACAGCCGGGGCGAGAGCATCATCAGCTACGCCGACTATGCCATTGCCATGGTCGACGAAGCTCTCCAGGGCAACCACAACCAACAGCGGATCTCCGTTGTCCGGGCTTAACCCAAGTTTTTTCCCGGGTAGAGCCTTTCTCCGCTGCCCCAGAGAAACCCCATCACCCTCCCGTTTCTTTTTTCCATCCATCGCCAGCGAGGAGGCCGTTTTATGAACCGTCTGGAAGAACTGCACACCTTAAATGAAATGTTGCTGGCCGAGATGCCGGAGTACCGGCCCCAGGCGGAGCAGTTCCCCCGGGAAAACACCGCCCAGCGCCGGCTCCTTCGCAGCCTGATGAATTTGCGGCCTCCCCGCCCTCTGGGGCGAGCCTTTCTCTCCCTTCAGGATCAGCTTCTGACAGAGGAGTGGGAGGCCAGAGGGGTTGTGTCCGCTGACCACCTTCCTGTCCTTGCCGGCCACCCCCGGCTGGCCCTCTGGCAGGGGGACATCACCCAGCTGGCCGCCGATGCCATTGTCAATGCCGCCAACAGCGCCCTTCTGGGCTGTTTTTGTCCCTGCCACGGCTGCATTGACAACGCCATCCATTCCGCCGCAGGCCTCCAGCTTCGGGAAGACTGCCGGGCCCTGATGGAACAGCAGGGGCACCCTGAGCCCAACGGAAGGGCCAAGCTGACCAGAGCCTACAACCTCCCGGCCCGTTATGTGCTCCACACTGTGGGGCCCATTGTGGGCAGCACCGTAACGCCAAGGGACCGGAGAAACCTGGCCAACTGCTATCGGTCCTGCCTGGCGCTGGCGGCAGAGCACGGTCTGGCTACCGTAGCTTTCTGCTGTATCTCCACCGGGGAGTTTCACTTTCCCAACCAGCAGGCCGCTGAAATCGCCGTGGACACGGTGACCCGGTTTCTTCAGCAGAATACCTCCCTCAGAAAGGTGATTTTCAATGTTTTCAAGGATACAGACAAAGCCATCTACCGCCAGCTCCTCGGCCCCGATTGCCCGGCTGAGAGAGGCCCTGGACCGGGCTGACACCGTGATCATCGGCGCCGGGGCAGGGCTTTCCACCGCCGCGGGCCTGACCTATTCCGGGCCGCGATTTCAGAAGCACTTCGGAGACTTTGCGGCAGTTTACGGCATCCAGGATATGTACTCTGGCGGGTTTTATCCCTTTGACACCCTGGAAGAATACTGGGGCTGGTGGAGCCGACACATTTTCATCAACCGCTATGAAAAGGCCCCCCTGCCGGTCTACGACCAGCTCCTGGGCCTGGTGGAAGACAAAGACTATTTTGTGCTGACCACCAACGTGGATCACCAGTTTCAGCTGGCGGGTTTTGACAAAAAGCGTCTGTTTTACACCCAGGGTGACTACGGCCTGTGGCAGTGTTCTCTCCCCTGTCACCAGGAAACCTATGACAACGAGGCCGTCATCCGGCAGATGGTCAAAGACCAGAAAAACCGAAAAATTCCCACGGACCTGATCCCCCGCTGCCCCAAATGCGGCCGTCCCATGACCCCCAATCTGCGGTGCGACGACACCTTTGTCCAGGACGAGGGGTGGTACCGGGCCGCGGAGCGGTACCAGGATTTCCTCCGCCGCCACCGGCGGGGCCGGGTCCTGTACCTGGAGCTGGGGGTGGGAGGAAATACCCCGGCTATCATCAAATACCCCTTCTGGCGATACACAGCCGAGAACCCCAAGGCCACCTATGTCTGCGTGAATTTGGGGAAAGCCTGGGCGCCCCGTGAGATTGCCGGGCAGGCCATTTGTCTGAACGGGGAGATTGGGGCCGTTTTGGACACCATTCCAATGAATTGACACAACAAAACCGCAAAGGCTGCCGTGCCCTTGCGGTTTTGCTGTCTTTTGGGTTTCATGGAGCTCAGTCCCCTTTGTATTTTTCCAAAAATTGCTTGGTGCGGGCCTGCTGGGGGTTTCCAAAAACCTCTTCGGGGGTCCCCTCCTCCACCACCACGCCGCCGTCCATGAAGAGGACCTGGTCGGCCACGTCACGGGCAAAGCTCATCTCATGGGTGACGATGATCATGGTGGTGTGCTGGTCCGCCAGGCCCCGAATGACCTTTAGAACCTCGCCGGTGAGCTCGGGGTCCAGGGCGGAGGTGGGCTCGTCAAAGCAGAGGATATCGGGCTTCATGGCCAGGGCTCGGGCGATGGCCACCCGCTGCTGCTGGCCGCCGGAGAGCTGGTGGGGATAATTCCCCATCCGGTCCTGCAAGCCCATCTGAGCCAACAGCACCTTGCCCTCCTCCCGGATGGCCTCCAGGGATTCCCCGGTTTTCTCCCCTTTCGCCATGAGCTCCCGGGCCAGGGTGACGTTTTCCAGGGCGGTGTACTGGGGGAAGAGATTGAAGCTCTGAAACACCAGGCCGAAATGCAGGCGCTTGCGGCGGATCTCACTCTCCCGCTGGGTGGCCGGGTCGGCGGCGTCGAAGAGGGTGTTCCCCTGGACGGCGATGGTCCCCTTGTCGGGGGTCTCCAGGAAGTTCAGGCAGCGCAGCAGGGTGGTCTTGCCGCTGCCCGAGGAGCCGATGATGGCCAGAACCTGGCCCTCCTCCAGGGAGAAGTTGATATCTTTGAGCACCTTGGTGGCGCCGAAGCTCTTTTCAATGTGTTGTACGTCTAAGATAGCCATGGGAACCCTCCTTAGCGGAAGTAGCTGAGCTTGCGCTCGATGAAGTTGAAGAGGATGGTGAGCACGCCCACGAACACCAGGTAGAACACGCCGGTGTAGAACAGAGGCCAGGTGATCCCCGCCGACTTCATATAGGACTCGCCGGACTTAATCAGCTCCGTAATGGCAATAATCCGGGCCAGAGAGGTATCCTTCACCAGGGTAATGATCTCGTTGGACATGGGCGGCACCACGCGCTTGACCATTTGCAGCAGGGTGATCTTAAAGAAGGTCTGGCGCTTGGTGAGACCCAGCACCTCGGCGGCCTCCCGCTGGCCCACCGGCACCCCCTGAATCCCGCCCCGGTAGATCACCGAGAAATAGCAGGAGTAGTTGATGACAAAAGCCACTGTGCAGGCGAACATCCGTCCGCTGGCCGCGCTGCCCCAGATATTGTTGTCAAACCACAGGCCAGGGCCGTAATAGATAATAATCAGCTGAAGCATCAGGGGCGTGCCCCGGACCACCCAAACAATCAGGTCGGTCAGGGCATGGATCGGCCGGAAGGCCGCCAGAGATTTGACAAATTCGCTGGGCTCCTTGGCCTCCTCCGCCAGCCCCTCTTTCCTCCCAGTGTTCTTTTTGGGCTTCAAAAGGAACCGGAAGGGGGTCCACTTGCTCATGGAGCCAAAAGCGATCACCAGGCCCAAGGGAAGGCCGAAGAGCAGCGTCAGGGCAAAGAGCTGGGTTGCCGTGCCCAAGCCGCCCAACAGGGATTGGGTAACTGTCCAAAACATGGGAAACTCTCCTCTGATCTTTGTTTCTGCATGCTGACCACGGATAAAAAGTGCGCCCTGCACTGTTTATCCGTGCCCAGCATAAAAGCCGTCCAAAGGCAGAGAGCTGACAGCTCTCTGCCTTTGGAAATGTTTTCTTGATCGCGTTGCGGGGGAAATTACTTTGCGGGGCTCACAACCACCTGCGCGTTGTTGAAGTAGGGGTTGGTGCACTCCATGGAGCCCTTCACTTCGTCGGTGATGGTCATGCCGTTCCAAACCACGTCGATGCTCTTGGCGTCCAGCTCCATGATCTTGCTATCCCAGTCGATGACGATGAACTCAATCTCCACGCCCAGCTTTTCCGCCACCAGCTTGGCCATGTCAGCGTCAAAGCCGATCCACTGGCCGTCGGCGTCCTTGTAGTCCATGGGCTCGAACTCGGTGATGCCCACGATGAGCTTGCCCTTTTCCTGGATGTAAGCCACATCGCCGTCGGCGGCGGGGGTGAACTCCTCAGCGGCGGGCTGCTCAACCAGAGCGTCCTGGAGCTTATAGGTCTCAGCGATCTTCTGCATGGAGCCGTCGGCATAGGACTCTGCCAGCACGTTGTTGATGTAGGCGGCCAGGTCAGAACCCTTGCGGCAGCCGATGCCGTACTCCTCGGTGGTCAGCTTCTCCTCGCCATAGGTCAGGTCGGGATAGCTGGTGCCCTCGCCGGTCATGGCGGTGGCCATGAGCAGGTCGATGATGGCGGCGTCAGAGGTGCCGGCCTTCACTTCCATCAGGGCGTCGGCCTGGGTGGCAACGGAGTTGACCTCCCAGCCCTTTTCCTTGGCAGCGGCCTCGCCGGCGCTGCCGGTTTCCACAGCGTAAACCAGGGTGGCGGGGTCCACAGCAGTGGTGCCCTCTTCGGTTCCCTCGGTGGGGTCGGTGGTGTCATTCTGACCGCAGGCGGCCAGCAGGGTGCAGCACATGAGGGCTGCCAGCAAAAGCGCGAGTAACTTTTTCATTTCTTAACTCTCCATTCTTTGTCGGTTCCTTTCTCACGATCGTTTAGCACTCTATCGTGATAAAGTATTAACATGATACCACACCAGAGCGGAATTGCAAGCCCTCTCTGGCTATTTTTCTCCTCTTCCCTCATTTTTGTCGCTTTTGCACAAAGCCACAGTTACCCCTTCGAGGAGAGGACCTTCTCATAGGCGATGCGGAGATCCCCGTCCTCCGGCCCCCCCACCAGAGCGATCTGGCCGCAGCAGCAGAATCCCGCCTTTTCCAGGGCTCGTCCCATGGGGCGGTTGCCCGGGTGGGTGTCTACCCGGAGAGAGGTATCCCCCGCCTGGGCCGCCTGTTCCAAGGCGAAGGCCAGGCAGGCGCCGGCGATCCCCCGGCCCATCCAAGCATCCCCCACACAAAGCCGGTGGAGGCTGGTGTATCCGGACCCCTCCGGGCTCTGCCAGGTCCCTTGGATTTGCTGGTAAGAGGGCTCCGGTTCACGGGTCAGGGTAAAGGCGGCGGCCACAATCCCTCCCTCGATCACCACCCAGGCCCGGCCCAAAACCAGGTCCTCCTCCCAAACGTCCCGGGAGGGATATCCCTTTTGCCACTGGTCCAGGCCCAGGGCCTGAAGTCGCCTCTTGGCTTGGTCCGTGATCTGGCAGATTTCCGCCAGGTGGGCAGGCTTGCCCCGCTGAATCTCCATGCTGTTTCCTCCTGTTCTTTTCCAAATATAAAAGGGCGGAGGCAGCCAAAACCCGCGCTGCCTCCGCTCTAAAGTGTCTTGTGGTTGGTTTCGTCAATACCGAGTCTCCCGGGCCTGGAGGAAGGTGTCTCCATCCTTGGCCATCTGGCTCAGAACCCCGGCCAGCACGCCGCTGGCGGACTGGCTGTTCACCAGCACCCGCAAGGCGGAGCCCTGGCTGTCGCCGGCCTTGACCAGGGTCTCATAGGTCTTCGTGGCGTCCTGGAGGGAGGTCAGCCTCAGGCTGGGGGACCAACAGAGGTAGCCCGCTTCAGAAAGCTCCTTGTCGTCGGCCAAGACGAACCAGGTTTCCTGGCGGAGGATGGCGGCCAGTTGCTGACTGCCCTGCTGGGCGCTTTCCAGTCGCTGGGCCGGGGTGTCGCCGGTGGGGATCAGCCCCACCTTGTGTCCTCGGCCCACGGCCTGCCGCAGCTGATCGGCGCACTGATCCAGCTCATCCGCCGGGAAGAAAATCACCGCGCTGCTTCCCACGCTGCCCAACGCGTTCAGTGTGGCGGTGATCTCCGTCTTCGCAGAAGCCCGCACGCCCATATAAAGGGAAAACTTGGGGGCTGGCTTGGCGTCCGCCGGAATCTCCGGCGCCACGGGGGTATCCGGCCGGGTGGGATTCCCCGTGTTTCCCGAGGGCTGGGGCACCGTCACGCTGCCGCTGTTGTTTTGGTTGTTGTTGCCGTTGGGCATCTGGCCCTGGCTGTGGCTGTTGGTCCGGCTGCGCATAATGGTCGCGGCCGAGCTGAGGAACAGGGAATCGCTGAGAACCGCGTTCCCGTCCTTAATCCGCAGCAGGGGGCCGTAATCCGTGCTGTAAAAGGAATAGCTCAGGCCAAAATACCGGCAAATCGCATAGGCCGGAACATAGTAAAGTCCGTTCTGCCGCAGGACGTTCCCCGGAACGGGGGTCTCGCCACCCACGGCGGTGGCGGTACCGTTTTGCAGGTCAAAGGTCAGGGTCTTGCCGGATAGGTTGTAAAACACCAGGTTGTTGTCATTGTCGGTAAAACCGTAGTAAACGCCGAAATTGATGCCTGTCACCCGGCTGCTGAAGACGTTCACCGGCACATAGATCCAGCCGCTGTACTGGATGGGCGTGGTCTGGGCCGACTGGGCGGGGAGGGTGTCGTTCAGGGACAGAAAAAACAGGTTCCCGGCGGCCGACGAGGGCACCACCAGCAGGGACAGCGACACCGCCAGGGCACACAGGAGGGCCAAGGCGGATTTCACTTTTTTCATCGGGCTCCCCTCCTTTGGGTCTTAGGCTTTGGATAGATTATTTTATCACAAAATGTCCAGTGTTTCAATGGGTGTTTTCTTTGGGAGAGGGGTTTCCTCTCCCCTGGGCACCATTTCTCTGGTTTGGGGACCTTCGGGAATCGGTTCGTGCGTCTATTACCTACGCTGTGGAACCCTAAAGGCTCGCCCTCATCCGACCCGGCCTCCGGCCGGCCCACCTTCCCCCCCAGGGGAAGGCGATTGGCAAGCCCTATGTGGCTTATGTAGAAAACGACCGTAGTAATCACTCTAACGTACCGAAGCACGTAGGCTTCCCCTTGGGGGTCGAACTGTCCGGGGGACAGTTCGATACAATCTAATGCGAAGCTCCTTAAACCAGAACTGTCCGGAGGACAGTTCGATTCAATCCAATGCGAAGCTCCTTAAACCATAGCTGTCAGCGGAGCTGACTGATGAGGGGGCGATATGGTGTATCGGCAGGTAGAAGGTGATCGTCGCCACCTTTCGCCGTGGCAGGATTCCACCCCGGCGATAGAGGCCTCCCTGCCCCGGGAGCCAAATTGCAGGTCTTGCAATTCCCTCTCAGGTTGGTTATGATAAGGGTATTCTTTCCACACAGGAGGTCTACACCATGTTGTTTTTGTGTTATCCCCGCTGCTCCACCTGTAAAAAGGCCCAGAATTGGCTGGATGAGAAGGGAATCTCTTACGAATTCCGGGATATTAAAAAGGCCAATCCCTCCCTGGAGGAAATCACCGCCTGGCACCAGGCCAGCGGCCTACCCCTGAAGAAATTTTTCAACACCAGCGGCCAGCTCTATCGTTCCATGGAGCTATCCAAAAAGCTGCCGGACATGCCCCAGGAGGAGCAGTACGCGCTGCTGGCCTCCGACGGCCTGCTGGTGAAGCGTCCCTTGGCGGTGCTGGACAGCGGCAAGGTCCTGGTGGGCTTCAAGGAAGCCGACTGGGAACAGCAGCTGGGCTGAGGGCAACGCCATGAAACTGTTAGTCAGCGCCTGCCTCATGGGCGTGGGCTGCCGCTATGACGGCCAGAACAATCAGATCCCCCAGCTCAAGGAACTGATGAAAAAGCACACCTGCATCCCCGTCTGCCCGGAGATCTTCGGGGGGCTCCCCACCCCCCGGCCCCCGGCGGAGCTCCAGGGCGGGAAGGTCGTGAGCAAAGAGGGCCAGGACGTCACCCAGGCCTTTGTTCAGGGTACAGCGGAGGTTCTTCGCCTGGCCAAGCTCTACGGCTGTAAGGCTGCCCTGCTGAAGGAGCGCAGCCCCTCCTGCGGCTGCGGGCAGATCTACGACGGCACCTTCACCGGCACCCTGGTGGAGGGGGACGGCCTCACCGCCCAAATGCTCAAGCGAAACGGCGTCACCGTCTACGGGGAGTCCCAGCTCCGTGAGCTCATCGACGAGCGCCCCTTCTTTTTCAGCATATAACCAGAGAAACCTGCCGGCCTTTTCTTCCTGTAAGGCCGGCAGGTTTTGTTGTCAGGGTTCGGTGGAAATGGGGTTCCCGTTGAGCACGGCCTGCACCAGGGTGTCCCCCTCGTAGGCCAGCTTCAGGGAGAAAAAGGGGACCTCTCGGGCCAGCAGGTCCAGGAAGATCTTGTCTCCCGTCCAAATGGGCAGGTCCTTCACCTTGTCCTTGTCCACCCACTCCAGATCCCCCTCGTCGCAGTCGATGAGGTCGGCCTGGTGGGTGGTGGCGGTGAAGAGGTGCATGTATTCCGTGACCCACCGGTCGGAAACGAAGGTCACCAGGCCCCGGTAGCGGTAGTCGGTGAGGGTAAGGCCAGTCTCCTCCCTGACCTCCCGCAGCAGACATTCCTCGGGGCTCTCCTTGTCCTCAAACTTGCCGCCGATGCCGATCCACTTGTCCTGATTGATGTCGTTCTTCTTTTTCACCCGGTGGAGCATCAGGTACTGCCCCTCCCGCTCAATATAGCACAGGGTGGTGTTCCAATAGTTCATGGTTCGCCCCCCTTAGTAGCTCTGAATGAACCGGTCATAAATATTCCGCACTTCCCCGTCGAGAAAGGGGAGGGCCTGATCCCGAATGGCCCGAGGGACCCCATAAAAGGCGGCAGCCACCGCCCCGGCCATGCAGGCGATGGTGTCGCTGTCCCCGCCGATGGAGACAGCGTTCCGGACGGCATCCTCAAAGCTCTCTCCCTCCAAAAAGGCCTCCATGGCCTGGGGAACGCTGCCGGCGCAAGAGACGTCGAACTGGTAGTCCTCCCGGATTTCATCCAGGGTGAAGTTCAGGGGGTAGTACCGGGTCACATGGTCCCGGATAGCCTCCTTTCCCTCCCCTATCCGGGCCAGGTACACCGCCCCGGCCACCGTCATAGCCCCGGCGATGCCGTCGGGGTGGTTGTGGGTGACCTCCGCCGAGGCCTTGGCCAGGGCCAGACACTGGGGCAGGCTCTCCGCCACCCAGGCCACCGGAGACACCCGCATGGCGCTGCCGTTGCCCAGGCTGTTGTAGGGCTTGGGCTCTTCCGACGCCAGCCAAGCCTCAAATCTTGGGCCGTAGCCCAGGCCGGGGTATTGCCGTCCCAGCCGCCGCATCTCCGTGACCAGGTTTTCTTTGAATGCCTCCAGGTCGCCCACCCCCATGAGCACCGCCGATGCCACCGCCGCGGTCATCACGCTGTCGTCTGTCATGCGGCAGTCGGGCTGGAGGAAAGGGAAGTTTTTTTCTTTGCAGTTTTTCCACTCATAGATGGAGCCCACAATATCGCCAATCAGTGCGCCGAGCATGGGGAGCACTCCTTTCTGGATTCCGGTTTTTGATGCTCTTATCATACCATATTTTTCCGGTGGTGTCATCTCTTTTGTGGCGGCGGCTGACAGGCCCAAACAACGACCCCACCCCCGGCAGGCTGCTGTTCCCGCCGGGGGTGGGGTCTATTGCAAGTCAATGTGTAGACAAGGTCTCGTTTTGATGCTTCCCGGCTGCCAGGCCCGCCGCCATAATCACCAGGCAGACGGCCATTCCCAGGAAGAGGGAGTCGAAGGGCAGATTCATAAAGCTGCCCGCCAGCACGGCGATGGGCCCGGCCACAATGGAGGCCAGGGCAAACCGCCCGGGGATCTTCCCCTTGAGCCACAGCCCCCCGCACATAGGCAGGAAGACCACCGCCCCCCGCAGACCCATGGAGAGGAAGCCGAAGTCATTGATCATGGCCCCGGGCACCAGCACCGCCACAATCACCGCCGCCACCAGGATGACCATAATGGTGCCCCGGGTGACCAGGAGGTTGGTTTTGGACTCCTTCATGTGGGGGTCCTTCCGCACAAAGATGTCGGTGACCAGGATGGAGGCCATGCCCAGGGCCAGGCCAGAGCCCCCACCCACCACAGTGATGAAGAGGGTACCCAGCACCACGCCGCCAAAGAGCTTGGGCATGAATTTCGTCACAAACACCGGGAAGACCTGGGAGGTGGTGTCGATCTGAATGAGACCGTCGGGCACGGCCTGGCCCATGGTCTGGAGGGCGGCCACCTCTTCTGCCGTGATGCACTGGCCCCGCATATACAGGCCAATGAGGATGCAGGCGATGCCGATGGGGGGGATCAGCAGGGCGCTGAGGAGGGCCCCCTTCCGGGCCGCGCCGTCACTCTTGCCCGACCAGATGGCCTGGGCATAGGTCTGGGTGGAGAGAACCCCCAGGACCAGGGACAGGCCGGAGCCAATGTCCTTGGAAGGGCCCCGGGCCACCAGAGAGGTAAACCGCTGGTGGACGCTCTCCGCCGAGGTCAGGTCGCTGAGCTGTCCCAGGGGGGAGCTGGCCAGCAGGGCCTCCAGGGTCTCCATGACCCCGCTGAAGCCGTTGGCCAGGCCGTAGACCAAAATACCGCCCACAATGGACGAGACGTACAGCAAAATCAGCTTGGCCACGCCCCCCATGCCGGCCCCCCACACGCCGCCGAAGATCACGTAAAAGGCCATGAGCAGAATGGAGATCAGGGCGGCAGTGAGATGGTTCAGGGGGAAAATCGTAATGAGCAGTGCCGTGGCCGCCAGCACCTGGGCCACCACGCTGATGAAAATACCCACGGCGTTGAGGATACTGCCCAGGGTCTCCGCCTTGGTGCCGTACTCCTTCGAGACGATTTGCAGCAGGGTGGAGCAGCCGCTGTGGCGGTAGGGCTTGGCAAATCCCAGGGCCAGGATCAGGCAGCCGATGCCGGAGCCCAGGGTGAACCACCAGGCCGACATGCCGAAGGAAAAGGCAAGCTGGGCAGTGCCGATGGTGGCCTGGCCGCTGACCAAAGTACCCATGATGGCGCCGCAGACAATCCACGGCCCGGCCTTTCCGCCGCCGCTGGAAAAGTCTGCGGCGGACTTTACCTTCCGCCCGGAATAGACCCCAATGCCGATGATCAGGGCAATGGTGGCCAGCATACCCACCACGTGCAAGGGACTCAAGTGCATGACAATTTCCTCCTTTTTTTGAACCCATAAGGCGCAAAAAAACCGGCAATGGGTGCATCACGCACGCCCATTTGCCGGCTTTCAAACAGATTCCGAGAGCAGGGGTGACCGCTCTCCTCCGTTCAAAACAGCGAAACAGTTTGTACAAAAGGATAATATCATTCCCCGCCTTTTTTGTCAAGAGTGTGACGGAATTTTTTTGCAGTTGTGGCAGCCCACCCCTGATTTTCTGTCCAGGGCACAACATTCCCCGCCCCCTCTTGATTTTTTGGCTCCTTTGTGGTGAAATAAAAACCAGCTATTTTGTATGAAAAAGGAGAACCCACCATGAAATTTTGGAAAATGAACGGCGCCGGAAATGATTTTATCATTCTGAATAATATCGAGGAAGCCCTTCCCCGGTCCGCCTTCCCTCAGATCGCCAAAACCCTCTGCACCCCCCACCGGTCTCTGGGGGCCGACGGCTTCATGGTGGTGGACAAGGCCCGGGAAGGGGCCGACTTCCAGATGCTCTTTTTCAACAGCGACGGCTCTGTGGGCGAGATGTGCGGCAACGGGGCCCGGTGCATCTGCCGCTATGGTTATGAGACCGGCCTGGCCGGGGAGCACCAGGTGGTGGAGACCACCGCCGGCATCGTCACAGGGGACCGGATCAGCCGGCGCCAATACCGGGTGCGGCTGAACGACCCCACCACCGTCCGCCTCCAGGAGGTCCTGACCGTCGGGGACAAAGCCTATCCCTGCGCCTATGTGGAGCTGGGCGACCCCGGCCTGCCCCACGCAGTGGTCCCCTACCCCGGCCTGGCTCAGGCCGATCCCCAGGCCCTCTTCCAACTGGGCCGGGCCCTACGGCATCACCCCCACTTCCCCAAGGGGGCTAACGTGAACTTCTATGAGATCACCGGCCCCGACCAGGTGCTGGAGAAGACCTATGAGCGAGGAGTGGAGGATTTCACCCTGGCCTGTGGCACCGGCACAGGCAGCGTGGTCACCGTTCTCACCCTGCTGGGCCAGGTGAGTGGACAAGGCGTCCAGGTAACCATGGCGGGCGGCACGCTCACCATTGATGTGGAACGGACGGGAGAGACCGTCACCGGTCTCTGGCTCACAGGTCCCACCAATCTGGTGGCCAAGGGGGAGATTTTTGACGAGGAGCTGTCGGAGGTCTTTTGATCTTTTGCCGCGGGGAATTGGAGCGGAGGCGTTCTAACCGCCGTCACGCCCGTATCGCCCCCTCATTCCCACCGCAAAAAGGCTTCCCAGCCCAATGGGCCGGAAAGCCTTTCCCTGCGATATCGCGCGGGATGCCTTTTTACAGCTCCCGCAGCCCGTCCACCAAGGCGGTTTTCTCCAGAGTCTTTCCGTCCTTGTCTTTCAGAACCTTGGCTGGGACCCCGGCCACTACGGTGTTGGGAGCCACGTCGCTGACCACCACGGCGCCGGCGGCCACCACGGCCCCCTTGCCCACCCGGCAGCCTTCAATGACCACGGCGTTGGCCCCGATGAGCACGTCGTCCTCAATGACCACAGGCACCGCGCTGGCGGGCTCCACCACGCCGGCCAGCACAGCGCCGGCGCCGATGTGACAGTTTTTTCCCACCATGGCCCGTCCCCCCAGGACGGCCCCCATGTCGATCATGGTCCCGTCGCCGATGACAGCACCGATGTTCACGATGGCCCCCATCATCACCACCGCGTTGTCTCCGATTTCCACTTGTTCCCGAAGGATGGCCCCAGGCTCAATGCGGGCGTTGAGCTCCCGCTTGTCCAGCAGGGGGATGGCGGAATTGCGGCAGTCGTTTTCCACCACCACCTGATCCACATCGGCCTCGTGGGCCTGGAGGACAGGGGCAATGTCCTTCCAATCGCCGAAGATAATCTTCGTCTCACCACAGGGGAAAACAGTGGCCTTAGGAAACTCCACCGGCTTGTTCTCTTTCACAAAGACTCGCACGGGGGTCTGTTTCTCTGCGGTGCGGATTCGTTCAATGATTTCCTGTGCGTTCATCTGCACGCCTCCTATCGGGAATTGGGATGGAGGCAGTATAGCACCTTTTTCTCCAAGATGCAAGCAGCAGCTATTTTTCTTTCATTTTTACGGGCTTAGCGGCCCAGGGAGGTTATTTTATGCAAGTGATCCAACATCGCCGTGCTCTTCACCAGGTCCCGGAGCTGGACCGGGATCTGCCGGAAACCTTGGCTTACCTCCGTGGGGTCCTCTCTCCCATGAAGTGTACCCTGTCCTCCCCTATCCCCGGGTCCCTGTGTGCCTTTTTCGATTTTGGACGGCCCAGCGCCATCGCCTTCCGCAGCGA
Source organism: Clostridiales bacterium (assembly GCA_022764045.1). Taxonomy (GTDB): domain Bacteria; phylum Bacillota; class Clostridia; order Oscillospirales; family Oscillospiraceae; genus Evtepia. The sequence continues at coordinate 14,784 of JALERU010000028.1, forward strand.
TGCCGACGCTCTGCCCATCACAGAGAAAACCGGCCTGCCCTTCGCCTCCCGCCACCCCGGCCGGATGCACGCCTGCGGCCATGACGGCCACATGGCCATGGTTCTGGCCCTGGCGGAATGGCTCCAGGACCAGGAGGACTTGGCCCACAACGTGCTGCTGGTCTTTCAGCCGGCGGAGGAGACCACCGGGGGCGCCAGGGACCTGTGCCGGAGCGGGGTCTTTGAAGCCCACCGGGTAACCTGCCTCTTCGGCATGCATCTGTGGCCGGAGCTCCCCGCCGGGGTGATCGCCTCCCGGAAGCGAGAGATGATGAGCCGGTCCTGCGAGGTGTCGGTGACCATCACCGGCCGGTCCAGCCACATCGCCAAAGCCCAGGAGGGCCTGGACGCCCTGGCCGCTGGGGTGGAATTTTACCGCCGGGCAGTAGAGCTGGAGTCTGCCCTGCCCTCTGGCCTCTTCCGCCTGCTGAAATTCGGCCGGATGGAGAGCGGCACCGTCCGCAACGCCGTCAGCGGCAAGACCCTGCTGCTGGGCAGCCTACGAGCCTTTCAGGACGAGGTCTTCCTGGGCCTTCAGCAGGGCCTGCGCCAGATTGGGCGGGAGGTGGAGACCCGCACCGGCTGCCAGGTCGCTGTCCAAACCAACGACGGCTACCCCGCCGTGTGGAATCCCGACGACCTTTACAATCAGGTCCGCGCCTGCGGGGTGGACTTTCAACAGTTGGAAAAGCCGGTGATGATCTCTGAGGATTTCTCCTGGTACCAGCACCACCTGCCCGCCTTGTTTTTCTTCCTGGGCTGCGGCCCCTCCCCCGCTCTGCACGCGGACACCTTCGCCTTTGACGAGGCCATTTTGGAGGCGGGGGCAAACTTTTGGATTCGGTTGGCCCAGTCCTTCCGGTAATGTGCAAAATGCCCGGACCGGGGCGTGATAATCTCCCGGTCCGGGCGTTTCGGCTGTTGGGCAAAAATTTCTTAGGTTCCGTTGTGGTTGAAGGCCCCCGCCTCCTTCTGGGTCAGGTTGTCACAGATCCGGTGGGTCTGGAAATAGGTCAGGGCCCGGTGGAAGTCCCCCACCAGCAGTTGGGCCAGGTTTCGCCCAAAGCCCTGGCGGACCAGGATGCGCTGCACCACGATGTCCTGGGCGTTTTGGGGCAGGGAGTAGGCGGGCACCTGCCAGCCCCGGACCCGCAGGCGGTCGGCAAAGTCGTAGAGGTTGAAGGAGACCGCCGCCTCCGGCTTCAGTCGCCAGGTGATGGCGGGAATCCCCTGCTGGGGGTCGCCGCCAAAAATCACCTGGAACACCCCCATCTTCTCGATCTCCCGGGCCAGGTACTGGGCGGTTTCATAGCAGCTCATGTGGATCATTTGATACCCTGCAAAGCCCAGGCGGAGGAACTGGTAATACTGGGCGATGACCTGTCCTGCCGGCCGGGAAAAATTCAGTTGAAAGACTGCCATCTCTCCTCCCAGATAGTTCACCCGAAAGACCAGCCGCTCGGGCAGATCCTTCTTATCCCGCCACAGGATAAAGCCGCAGCCCAGGGGGGCCAGGCCGAACTTATGACCGGAGGTGCTGATGGACTTCACCCGGGGATTGCGGAAATCCCACTTCAGGTCCGGGGCGCAAAAGGGAGCCACGAAGGCCCCAGAGGCCCCGTCCACATGGAGCTCCAGGTCCAGGCCCTTCTCCTGTTGGATACGGTCCAGGGCATGGCATAGGTCCTCCACCGGCTCGTACTGGCCGGTGAAGGTGAGGCCCAGGGTGGTGACCACCCCGATGGTGTTCTCGTCCAAATAGGGCTCCATGGCCTGGGGCGTCAGGCCATAGCAGCCCTCCTCCATGGGGACCTGCCGCAGCTCGATGTCCCAGTACCGGGCGAACTTCTCCCAGCACACCTGCACCGGGCCGGTGACCAGGTTGGGCCGGCTGGTGTCCTGGCCCGCCCGCTGGCGCCGCTCCTTCCACCGGTAATACATGGCCAGTCCCCCCAGCATGCAGGCCTCGGAGGAGCCCACGGTGGAGGTCCCCAGGGTGTTGGCCCCTTCGGGTCCGTTCCAAAGGTTGGCCAGCATGTGGATGCAGCGCCCCTCGATCTCCGCCGTCTGGGGGTATTCGTCCTTGTCGATCATGTTTTTATCGATGCACAGGTCCATGAGCTCCCGGATTTCCGCGTCCTCATAGGTCTGGCAAAAGGTGGCTAAGTTTTGCTTGGCGTTGCCGTCCAAAAAGAGCTCGTCCCGCAGCAGCTCCAGGGTGGCTCTCGAGTCGGAGGCGCCCCGGGGGATTCGATACTTGGGGAGCTCTAAGGGAGAGGTCGCTGTGCCATACACCTTGGCCTCCGCCTTGTCGCGAATGTGAGCTTGTTGATGGATCATCGTGACCTCCTTCTCTCCGCCTCCCCGCCCGGGGCAGGGAGACAGGCCTTTCTTATCCTTTCATCTTCCGCAAATCCCAGCGGGAGGACACCCCGCACTTGCGGTACAGATTTTGCAGGTGCTTTAATAAAGTATTCCGGCTGATCATCAGCTTATCCAAAATTTCCTCGTTGTTCAGGTCCTGAAAGATCAGCCCCAGCACCTCTCCCTCCCGACGGGTCAGGCCGTGGCGCTGGATGAGCTCCTCCAGGGATTGGGCCCTCTGGGAAGCGCTCTCAGGCGCCTGGCTGCAGCGCCAGCAGGCCAGGTTGATGTGATTGGCCAAGGACTGCAGATAAAAGGCCTCCTGGTCGGTAAACAGGCCGTCGGCCCGGGTGCGGTAGAGGGCCAGGCGGCCCATGGGCCGTCCGGCATAGGTCAGGTTCATCTGGATGCAGTCGTAGATTCCATAGTTGACATAGGTCTCCCGATAGCTGGGGGAAGCAAAGCGGCTGTCTCCTGACAAGATCTCGCTGTCCCGCACTGCCATCGACTCGGGGGCGTGGCTGAGCCAGATGGTATAGCCCTGGTCGATGTTCTCCAGCCACTTCCGCTCTCCCTCCTCAAACTCCTTGGGCCGGCAAAAGGGGTCCCGGTGAATGAGCTCTTGGGTCTCTGGGTCGATCTCAATGGTGATAAAGCTGCCGTAGGCATAGGGCAGGACGAGTTTAAGCTGGGCCAACAGGGTGTTCTTAAACTCCTCCATGGTCTGGCAGGCGTGAAGCCGGTACACCACCTCGTTATAGAGCAAAAAATCATTCTTTTCCATGGCAATCCCTCCTCTGCCTGGTCAGGGCCGCAGCTTCCGCAGGTCCCAGCGGGAGGATACCCCGCACTTGCGGTACAGGTTTTGCAGGTGCTTGAGCAGGGTGTGACGGGAAATGTGGAGCTTTTCCAGAATCTCATCGTTGTTCAGATCTTGAAAGACCAAGCCCAGCACCTCGGTCTCCCGGCGGGTCAGGTCGTGCTCCTGGACCAGCTCCTCCAGGGTCTTGGCCCGGTCCTGCTGGCTGGCTCCCCGGCGGGACATGGTGTAATAGGCATAGTTGATGTGGCCGGCCAGGGCCCGTAAGTAAAAAGCTTCCTCATCGGTAAACACCCCGTCGGCCCGGGTGCGGTAGAGGGTGAGCAGGGCCATCACCTGGTGGTCATAGGCCAGGTTCATGCTCATGGTGTCGTAGATGTTGTACTGCAGATAGAGCTCCTGAAAAATGGTGCTCTCCAGCCGGGCCTCCCCTGCCAGGTCGCTGCTGCGCACCACGATGGACTCAGGGGCGTGGCTCACCCACAGGCTCTCGTCCTCATGGTCCCGGTCGATCCAGGCCTCCTCCAGGGCAGTGAAGCTCTCCGGCAGGCAAAAGGGATCGCTGTGGCGGATCTCCCGGGTCTGGGGGTCGATATCCACTACAATCAGACTGGCGTAAGCGTAGGGGATAATCAGTTTGATCTGGGCCAGAATGGAGCGTTTCAAATCATCCATGTCTTGGCAGGTGTGAATGTGATAGATAATTTCATTATATAGCAAGAAATCATTCTTTTCCATGGTCATTCCTCCGGGGTGGGTCGCTGTTCGCCCTTTGATATGATTAATTTTATCCCCTGATCTCCTTAATTTCAAGAGATTTTCCGGGGAAAAATAAGTATTTCTAACCAGCCCGCAGTACAATCTTCCTCAAAAGTGAGAATTGATGAAGGAAATCTTTCGTGTTACAATAGAAAAATGAAAAGGCGTCGTCTCAAATGACCTTCCTTCCGTCTTTTCAAAACCTTCCTTTCTTGTTCAAGTTACCTTTCTTTCCTTTCGAAAAAGCTGTCTCCCTCCGGAAGAATCCGGAGGGAGACAGCTTTTTCGTTTGTCTCTTTTTTCATTATTTTTAATCATTTATACGCATAGGAAGTACTTCTTTTTCCCTTATTAAATAACGCATACCTAATCTATATAGGAATTTTCACTTGGTTTAGCCATTGATTCTAAGGCCAACTCGGGGTATGATACAGGCAGATCAAGAAACCGCGGTCTTGCCAATCAGCCTTATGAACAAAAGTTTAGAAAAGGAGAGCTTATTGGCAAGAAGCCAACCCAGGCAACCAAGCGCCTGCGCAACACCTGATCTCGTTTCTCATCTCTCATATATGGCCGCCCCCCGCTGAACAGAAGCAGCGGGGGGCGGCCCTTTTTCTTGCGCTCTATGGGCGGGGACGCCGTCCCTCCCCCACTGTCTCCCCCACTGTCAGTAATACAAATACTTTTCCGCCTGTCGCCGCAACTGGGCACGGAAGTCCGGGTGGGCCACCGCGATGAGGTTCTCCACCCGTTGCTTCACCGTCCGCTGGCGGAGCTTGGCCACGCCATACTCCGTGACCACCAGATCGGTGAGGTTCCGGGACACCGAGACAACGGCCCCTGTGTCCAGGAGGGGGACGATGCGGGAGAGGGTCCCCTTCTTGGTGGTAGAGCTCTGGGCCAGAATGGCCCGGCCCCCCTTGGAATGGTAGGCTCCCCAGGCAAAGTCCGTGGCGCCGCCGGTGCCCGAGTGCTGGAGAGGGCCGATGGACTCAGCGCAGACCTGGCCGGTGAGGTCGATTTGCAGCGAGGCGTTCACCGAAACCACGTTGTCGTTTCGGGCAATCACATAGGGGTCGTTGGTGTACCGGCTGCGGCGGACACACAGCCGGGGGTGCTGGTCCACAAATTCATAGAGGAAATTGTCCCCGGAGATGAAGGAACCCACGGTGATCCCCTTGTCGATGTTCTTGTACCGGTTGGTCACCGCCCCGCACTCCATGAGGTGGGCCATGGAGGTTCCGATTTGTTCCGTGTGGATGCCCAAGTCGTGCTTTTCCTTCAGGTTAAAGCCGATGGCGTTGGGGATGCCCCCGAAGCCCAGCTGGATACAGTCCCCGTCCTGCACCATCTCCGAGACATACCCGGCGATGGTCCGTTCGGTCTCCCCGATGGGCGGGTCGCTGAGCTGGAAAATGGGCTCGTCCACCTCATAGATCACATCGGCCATAGACACCGGCAGGGAATTTTCCCCCCAGACCATGGGGGTGCGGGCATTGACCTCGAAAATGATCTTGTCCGCCCGGTAGAGGTTTTCCAGGGTCATAATCAGGTCACAGCTCAGGTGGACATAGCCGTGCTTGTCCATGGGAGACACCTGGGCCACAAAGACGTTGGGGGGCAGACATTTCTGAATCTCCTGGCCGTATTTGTGCTGATCTACCGGGAAGAGGGAGTACAGCCCGCTCCCCCTGGCGGCCACCGACCACTTGTCAAAGAAGAAGGTGTTGATGTGAAACTTCCCCGCCAGGGCCGGGTCGCTGGTCACCGGGTATTCATACCGGCTGATGGTGTTCCAGCACTCGATCCCCCGCTCCAGCCGGGGGGCGATGGTGTGGAGATGGCTTAAAAAAACCTTAGGCTCGCTGCCGTGGGTGGACCAGTTGACACAGTCCCCGTCGGCAATCAGGTCCAGGGCGTCCTGGATGGTGCCCAAGCGCTCCCCATAGAGTTCCTTTGGCGTCTTGCCCCGGTAGGCGTCGGCCAGATAGTTTTTGTGCCACTTGTTCATAGCGCGCCCTCCCTTCTCAGGCTTCCACCGGGTCGATGACCTTCATGTAGTGCAGGCAGGTGAGGACGGTCTCCCCGTGCTGGTTGGTCATCACGCACTGGCCGGTGGTCTTCCGCTTCTCCTCGTTGACCTCGGTGATCCAATAGGTGGCGGTGATGGTATCCCCAAAAAAGACAGGCTTGCGGAACTTCACCTGGTCGTAGCCCATGGCCAGAATGTCGTGGCCGCTGTCCACCCCCGCCATGCCGCTGACGGTGGAGCACAGGCTAAAGGTCAGGCAGCCGTGAACCAGGCGGGTCCCGTAGGGCATCTTCTTGCAGTACTCCTCGTTCACATGGGCGGGGAAGAAATCCCCGATGATCCCTGCAAAGAGATAGACGTCGCTTTCGGAAAAGGTCTTAGTGAGGGTAAACTTTTTTCCGATTTCAAAATGCAGTGCCATGGAAACATCTCCTTCTTTGTGCGGTTTTCTTCGCTTTGGGAATGTGGGAAAGAGCCTCCCTCTTTCCCCTTGCCATCTGATTCATCCTATGGTAGTATAATATCATCTTTTCCACAGAAACACATCGGATTATTTCCCAATCCTCTGGTACTTTCTCACAAAGGAGGTTCCCATGCAGGTCACTGAAATTCTCACCGACCACACCCTCATGGCTCTGGAGCTTCGAGGGAGCGAGGATTACCCCATCCGCTTCTACCTGGACATCATGGACGAGTTCGACCTGCGGGGCATCCACTGGCACTGGCACCCGGAGCTGGAGTTCAACGTCATCACCCGGGGCACCATGGAGTATTACGTGGAGAACGAGCACCACACCCTCACCGCCGGCCAGGGCATTGTAAAAAACGCCAACGTTCTCCACATGGCCGAGCCCGCCGCCCACTCCCCCGACGCGGAGATGTTCTCCGTCATCATGGACGCGGCCTTTATCGCCCCGCCCCGCAGCGTCATTTATCAGAAATACGTGGCCCCCCTCCTGGGCGCCCAGGGGCTGCGGAGCCTCACCCTCTCCCCGGACCTGCCCTGGCAGCGGCAGATCTTAGACGATCTCCGCCAGGCCTACGCCCTGAGCCAGACGGAAACCGGGGCCTATGAGCTTCACATCCACCGGCTCATGTGCCGGGTGTGGCAGGGGATTTTTGAGCACGCCAGCCAGCTCCCCCGCCACGACCTGACTCTAACCCAGCGCACTGACCAGGTGCGGGTAAAGGCCATGATCTCCTACATTCAGGCTCACTTCCGGGAAAAGGTCACCCTGGACCAGGTGGCCCAGGCGGCCAGCGTCAGCCGGAACACCTGCCTGAACGCCTTCCGCCGGGTGCTGGGCTTGTCCCCCATGGAATATCTGATCAACCAGCGCCTGGAGCACGCCCTCCACCTGCTTCTCACCAGTGACCTGCCCGTGGCCCAGGTGGCTGAGACCTGCGGCTTTGGGGACGCCAGCTACTTCGGCAAGGCCTTTCGGAAAAAAACCGGCCTCTCCCCCACCCAATACCGCCACCGCCGCCTCCAGCGGCCGGGGGATTCCCTTTGAACCACCAAACCCAAGGAGGATATCATCATGTCAAACCAACCATTTCGCCGTCCTGTGGTGGCCGGCGCAGGGGCCATGGGGGTCACCCTGGCCCGGCTCTTCGCCCAGCAGGGATATGAGGTGACCCTGTGGAACCGCCGGGAGAGTTCCTTGGAACGGGCTTGGGATGAAATCACCCAGGCCCTGGCCGCTTTGGAGGGCCAAGGACGGCTCTCCGAGCCCCTGGACACCATTCTGGGCCGCCTCACCTTCACCACCGAATCCACCGTCTATGAAACCGCTGATTTCGTGGTGGAAAACATCGCCGAGGACTTGGACATCAAGCACACCTTCTTCCGCACCGTCTCCGCTCTGGTGCCGGAGGACGCCCTTCTCACCACCAATACCTCCGGCCTGCGGGTCACCGACATCGCCCAGGCGGTGAAGCGGCCGGAACGGTTCTGCGGCATGCACTGGTGGAATCCCCCTGACCTCATCCCCCTGGTGGAGGTCACCAAAGGGGAGGCCAGCAGCCAGGAGACCGCCCAAAGGGTCTATGACCTGGCCCTCTCCCTGGGGAAAAAGCCCGTCATCGTGGACAAGGATATTCTTGGCATCCTCGGCAACCGTCTCCAGTACGCCGTCCTGCGGGAGGCCCTCCACATCCTGGACCTGGGCGCCGCCACCCCCGAGGCCATCGACGCGGCTATGAAGTACGGCCCCGGTTTCCGCTACCCCATCCTGGGCCCCCTGGAGGCCGTGGATCTGGGGGGCCTGCACATCTTCCGGGCGGTGAGCGACTATCTCTTCGCCGACCTGGGCAAAGAGGAGCAGAGCCCCCTTCTGGGCCGCCTGGCCGATGAGGGACGCAAGGGCGTCACCACCGGCAGCGGCATCTATCAATATGCCCCCGGCCAGGGGGAGGAAAAACTTCGCTGGCGCAACGATCTCTTCCAAAAAGAACTGGATCTGCTCAAAGACGTATAACCCGAAAAAAGGAGACCTGCCCGTGGCAGGTCTCCTTTTTTCGTTTCTTCAGTCTGTTTTGGTCTTCCCTCTCATACTAGACACGCATAAAAAACGTTCGTTTTTGATCGCGCCGCAGGCGCGTCAGCGTCTGCATGAGACGAGATGACGCGCTCCATACGCGGCATCGCTGTGCCAAAGGCACAGCTTTTTTAAATTAAAGCTTTTCATTTGAAAAGAGGATCAGGTCCGCCCCGGTGAGATATTTGTGCAGGGGCTTGAACAGAATCCCAAAGATCACCAGGCACAGCACGATGTCGATGACCATGTAGAAGCCGTTATATAGCAGGGAGTAGAACCACGGGGAGGTCATGGTCATGCCGAAAAATTCGTCGGGCATGTACATGGCCCAGACCGTGGCGCCCACCACCCAGTGAACCACAAACCGGGCCGCACCGCCCAAAATCGTTCCCAGGAAAACCCCCTTCTCCTTCCCCTTTCCCAGGCCGGCCAGGCCCAGCACGGTGAAGGCCACCAGATAGTCCCCGAGAATCGACTGCCAGCTGATGGCGAAGCCCCCGTCAAACATCACCTGGAGCAGGCCATAGGCAAAGCCGCTGACCAGGCCCCACTTGATTCCCCAGCGGACGGCAAAGAGAAAAATGGGAAGCATCCCCAGGGTGATGGACCCGCCCCAGGGCATTTCCCAAATTTTCAGCATGCTGAGGATCTGGGCCAAGGCCACGAAGATGGCTCCCTCGCAGAGCATTTGCAATTTTTGGTTTTTCATGGTACGTGTTCCTCCTTTGAATATGAGGAAGCGCCAACAAAAAAGCCTCCCAGCGCATACATGCCTGGAAGGTCCTCTGGTGGGTTTCCTACGCCGGCATTATCCGGATCAGGTTCCCGGGTCAGGGCGGCGCTACGCCCTCTCTCAGCCGGCATGCGCCAGCTCCCCGATGGATTGTAGTGCTATTATAACCCAGCGGCAAAGCTCTGTCAAGGCAAATTTCACAAAGAAAAACCCGGAGAGCGTGCCCTACCCTCACATCCTCCACAATTCCGCTTGGCATACCCTTTTCTTGACACCCTTGTGTTCCCACGATATAATAAAAACAGTTCATTCATCCCCCTCGCATCTCCCAAACCAAATTGGGAACGGAAGGGATCTCTTTCTCTATCTATAAAAAACCTTTCCCCCGTCGGCGTGACGTGTTTCACCGTCCGCCCGGTCCCCGACCGTGACCCTACATCTCACAACAGAAAGAAGGCGCTTTTCTATGAAATTGACGATGAAACAAAAGGTTTTCTCCCTCAAGGAACGCTTTTTCATCTACGATGAAAACGGCCACGATGTCTACCAGGTGGTGGGGAAAATTCTTTCCCTGGGGCATAAACTCACCATTCTGGACAGGGATGACCAGGAGGTTGGCTACATCCACCAAAAGCTGCTGAGTCTGACCCCCAAATACTTCATCCAGCTCCCCGGCCAGGAGGAGGTGGAGCTCAAAGGCCATGTTTCCCTCCTCCGGGATCACTACACCCTCAAGGCCCCCGGCGGCGACTGGGAGATCCGGGGCGACTTCCTCAGTCATGAGTACGAGATGATCCAGCGCGGCCAAGTGGTGGCCTCGGTCACCCGAAAGTTTTTCTCCTGGGGTGACACCTATCTGCTGGACATCTCCCCCGTGGCCTCTCCTCTGCTGGCTTTGAGCGTGATGCTGGCCATCGACTGTGTGATGTCCGACACCACCAGAAACGCTTCCACCCACGTCAATAATTAACCAACCCCTCAAAGGGCCCTCTGCCAGCGAAGGGGCCCTCAAAAGATCGGCAATCGTTCTATAAAGAAATGGTTGACGCAGCAGAAAAAGGAGACCTGCCTGACTGGGCAGATCTCCTTTTCTTTCTGTTTATTCTCCCTGTGCCGGCCATTTTCACAGGATTGCCAGGGGGAGCCAGCGGTTTCTTATTCGACCGGAACCTCTGCCAGGAGCTCGTCGAGGATCTCTCTTTCGGTCCCTGGGGATAAGACGCCCTCCTGGAACCAGATGTCGTAAAAGGTATCCCCAGAGGCGGTCAGGTAATGGTCTTCACTGCCTTGGTCGGTGACGAAGCTCACCTCCAGGTCGGCCACGAGGCTGGCGGAAGCCGAGTAGTCCGGCGCTTCCGCATTCTCTCCCAGCCGCTGATCCCAAAGGGCCGCCAGGACCTGCTCCAGGGGTTCCCGGGCCGCCGCCTCTGCCGTGGGTTCCATGCAGGCGGCAAAGTCCATCTCCTCCGCGCCGGGATAGGGGAGCCAAGCCGCTCCGCCCACAGCAGCGCCCTCCTGGAGGATGGTGCAGCCTCCCCCGTCGTCCTTTTGGATGTCATAGGGCTTGCTGCTCTGCGCCGGCGCCTCAGGCTGTTCGGCGGGTGTTTCGCCCTGTCCGCAGCCACACAGAGCGGCTAACAGAAAGAGGCTGACCAAAGCGGCAATCAACCAGGTCTTTCTATCCTTCATAAGGTTCCTCCTTTTCCGGTCCTCTCGTGTCTAATTCGATCTTTCTGCTGATTTTTCAGCATGAAACATCCCTAATTCATTCAACTTACACGCAAAGATCGTATTGGCACCAGGATTCATACCAATGATAGACGTTTTTAAGTCCAGTAATTTAGTAAATTTTATCATGAATCAATTATATTGTCAATCATCCCTCCAGATCGTAAACCATATTTCATTTTTTAGTTGACAATCGAAAGTAATCGAGTATAATAGGCCTAAACCACAGAACACCGGAGGGCTTCCCCATGACCACCACCAACCGTAAAACCAGAGACTTGATTCAGTGCAGCCTCTTCACAGCCCTCATTGCCGTGGGGGCCTTTCTTCGGATTCCTATCCCTGTGCTGCCTTTTACCCTGCAATTTCTCTTTACCACTCTGGCCGGCCTTCTGTTGGGGCCCCGGCAGGGGACCATTTCCGTGGCCGCCTATCTGCTGCTGGGGCTGGCAGGGCTGCCCATCTTCACCGAGGGGGGCGGCTTTTGGTACGTCCTCAAGCCCAGCTTCGGTTATCTCATCGGTTTCTGCGTGGGCACCTACCTGACGGGCCGGCTGGCGGAGGGCTTTCGGGAGAAGACCATGGGCCACTATCTTATGGCCAATTTTGCCGGGCTGGCGGCAGTCTATGTCATCGGCATGGTCTACTATTTTATTATTTGCAACTTCGTCATCAACGCCCCCATCGGCCTGTGGCCCCTGGTGCTGTACTGCTTCCTTCTGGCGGTGCCTGGGGACATTCTTTTGAGCATCCTGGCCGCTATGGTGGCCAAGCGGGTGCAGCCGGTTTTGGCCCGCCAGCACGTTCACTAAAGTTCCATCCTCAGTACGTTCAGGAGGTTTTCCATATGAATGTATCCACACTGGCCCAGGAAATCATCAGGGGCCGCCGCCTGACCCGCCGGGATCACCTGTCCTGCTTCCTCACCTGCGACCTGGAGACCCTCTGTCAGGGCGCCGACCAGATCCGCCGGGCCTTAGTGGGGGACAAGGTAGACCTGTGCTCCATCCTCAACGGCCGCAGCGGCCGCTGTCCCGAGGACTGCAAATACTGCGCTCAGTCGGCCCACTACGCCACCAACTGCGCGGTCTACGATTTTCTCCCCCAGGAGGAGATTCTGGCCCTCTGCAAACTCCATGAACAGGAGGGGGTCCACCGGTTCTCCATCGTCACCTCGGGCCGTTCCCTCACCGGGGAGGAATTTGAGCAAGCCGTCCACGCCTTTGAGACCATGGCCCGGGTATGTCACATCAGCCTGTGCGCCTCCATGGGGTTTTTAGACGCCCAACAGCTCCACCGCCTCCACCAGGCCGGTGTGACCAGCTACCACCACAACCTGGAAACCTCCCGGCGAAACTTTCCCAACATCTGCACCACCCACACCTACGACAGGAAGGTGGACATGCTGAAAAAAGTGAAGGCCGAAGGTCTGCGGGCCTGCTCCGGGGGAATCATTGGCATGGGAGAGACCTGGGAGGACCGGCTGGACATGGCCCTGAGCCTGGCCGAGCTGGACGTCGACTCCATTCCCATCAACACCCTCATGCCCATTCCCGGCACCCCCTTAGAACATCTCCCCCCTTTGACAGAGCCGGAGATTTTGCGCACCATTGCTTTCTTTCGGTACCTCAATCCCCAGGCTGACATCCGTCTGGCCGCCGGCCGGGCCCTGCTGACCCGGGATGGGGAGCTGGCCTTCCAATCCGGCGCCTCCGCCACCATCACCGGGGACATGCTCACCACCGTGGCCTGCGCCACTATCCGCAGCGACCGGGCCATGCTGACGAACCTGGGCCGGGATGTAACCCCGCCCCACAAGAAGGAGGAAACCCCATGAGCAAATCTCTGTTTATCACTGGCACCGGCACCGAGGTGGGCAAGACCTATGTGACCGGCCTCATCCTCAAAAAACTGCGGGAGGGCGGCGCCCACCCCGCCTATTACAAAGCCGCCATGAGCGGCAACCGCCGCCGGCCAGACGGCACCCTGATCCCCGGAGATGCCCTTCAGGTGCAGCAGATGGCCGGCCTCTCCCAGCCCCTGGAGGCCATGTGCCCCTATGTCTATGAACACGCCTACTCCCCCCACCTGGCCGCCCGGCTGGAGGGGAACCCCGTGGAGCTGGACACCGTGATTGCGGGCTTCCAAGCCCTCTCCCCCGCCCACGATTTCATCACCGTGGAGGGCAGCGGCGGCATCCTGTGTCCCATCCGCATGGACGGGACCCGGCTCTGGCTGGAGGATATCATCCGGGCTCTGGGACTGTCCGCTGTTCTGGTGGCCGACGCGGGCCTGGGCGCCATCAACAGCGTGGCGCTGACCGCGGAATACATGCGAGCCCACAACTTGCCCCTGAAGGGTGTGATATTCAACCACTGCCACCCCGGCCATGAGATGGAAGAGGATAACATTGCCATGTGTGAGCGCGTAACAGGGCTTCCCACCCTGGCTAAAATCCAGACGGGAGACACCGAGCTGCCCATGGACCTGGACGCGCTGACCGCCCTGTATGACGAGGTGAAAGAACCATGATCTGGTATCCCTATGAGCAAATGAAAACCATGCACACTCCCTATAAAATCCTGGACGCCCAGGGGGTCTATCTCCGCACCGAGGACCAAACCCTCATCGACTCCATCTCCTCCTGGTGGTGCGTGATCCACGGCTATAAGCACCCGGAGCTCACCGCCGCCATCCAAGCCCAGGCCGGCCGCTTCTGCCATGTGATGCTGGGGGGCCTGACCCACCAGCCGGTGGAGGATCTGGCCGCCAGGCTCCAAGCTTTTCTCCCCGGGGACCTGGACCACTGCTTCTTCTCCGACTCCGGCAGCGTGGGAGTGGAGGTGGCCCTGAAAATGGCCCTGCAATACAACACCAACCAGGGCCGCAAGCGCCCCCTGGTGTTGGCCCTGGAACACGCCTACCACGGGGACACCTTCCGGGCTATGGAGGTGGGAGACGACGAGGACTACCACTTTGCCTTCGACCAGAAGCAAGGGGTGATCCACATCCCCACGGAAATCCCCGCCCTGGAGGCGGCCTTCCAGGCCTACCACGACCAGCTCAATTCCTTCCTGGTGGAGCCCCTGCTCCAGGGTGCCGGCGGCATGCGGATGTATGACCTCCCCTTCCTGGAACGGGCCCGCCAGCTATGCGACCGGTATGACGTGCTGTTAATTTTTGATGAGGTAGCCACCGGCTTCGGCCGCACCGGCCACCGCTTCGTGGCCGACCGGGTGCTGCCGGATATCCTGGTGCTGGGCAAGGCTCTCACCGGCGGCTACATCGGCCACGCCGCCACTGTGGCAAACCATAAGGTCTTCCAGGCATTCTACAGCGACGACCCCCGCCGCGCCCTCATGCACGGCCCCACCTTCATGGGCAACGCCCTGGCCTGCGCCGCCGCCTGCAAGGGCATCGAAATTTTTGAGCGGGAGAACTACATGGCCAAAATCCAGCGCATTGAGGCCATCTCCCGCCGGGAAATGGCGGCCTTCACCGACCCCCGGATCAAAGAGGTCCGCATCATGGGCGGCTGCACCTGCGTGGAGGTCTACGACCCCAAAACCCTGGAGGGCTTCCAACAGTTTGCCTACCAGCGGGGCGTGTTCAGCCGGCCCTTCCTGTCCTACCTCTACTCCATGGTACCCTATGTGATCCAGGAAGAGGAGCTGGTCCAGATCTTTGACACCATGAAGGCCTGGTTCCGCCGGGGTTGATCTCAAGCCCAAACACCCCGGTCTGTTCTCTGGACAAACCGGGGTGGGACAATATCATAAGCATGGTCTTTTTCAGGAAAACCCGGCCAACCTTTGCCGCCGTCCCATTTGGGACGGCTTTTTTCTCTCAGAAAACCGCCCCCGGGCCGACCAAAGGCCAGCCCGGGGGCGGGAGAGAGGGTTTCTATGGTTGGGGTATTCAGTCCACCTTGGGCAGGCCGGCAAAGCCCACGGCCAGGTCCTCGTCGGTGGGGATATAGTCGGTCATGGTGCCGTTGTTGAACTTCTCATAGGCCACCATGTCGAAATAGCCGGTGCCGGTGAGGCCGAAGACGATGGTCTTTTCCTCGCCGGTCTCCTTGCACTTGAGGGCCTCGTCGATAGCCACCCGGATGGCGTGGCTGGACTCAGGGGCGGGGAGGATGCCCTCCACCCGGGCGAAGTAGGTGGCGGCTTCAAAGACCTTGGACTGCTCCACGCTGGTGGCCTCGATGAGGCCGTCGTGATAGAGCTGTCTGACCACGGGGCTCATGCCGTGATACCGCAGGCCCCCGGCGTGGTTGGCCGAGGGGATGAAGCCGGAGCCCAGGGTGTACATCTTGGCCAGGGGGCAGACCATGCCGGTGTCACAGAAGTCATAGGCGAACTTGCCCCGGGTCAGGCTGGGGCAGGAGGCGGGCTCCACGGCGATGATCCGGTAGTCGGCCTCGCCCCGGAGCATCTCGCCCACAAAGGGGGAGATGAGGCCGCCCAGGTTGGAGCCGCCCCCGGCGCAGCCGATGACGATGTCGGCCTTGATGCCGTATTTATCCATGGCGGCCTTGGTCTCCAGGCCGATGACGCTCTGGTGGAGCAGGACCTGGTTCAGCACGGAGCCCAGCACATAGCGGTAGCCCTCCTGGCTGGTGGCGGCTTCCACGGCCTCGGAGATGGCGCAGCCCAAAGAGCCGGTGGTGCCGGGGTGGTCAGCCAGGATCTTCCGACCTACGTTCGTGGTGTCGGAGGGAGAGGGGGTGACAGAGGCCCCATAGGTCCGCATCACTTCCCGGCGGAAGGGCTTCTGCTCATAGCTTACCTTCACCATGTACACCTGGCAGTCCAGGCCCAGATAGGCGCAGGCCATGGACAGAGCGGTGCCCCACTGGCCGGCGCCGGTCTCGGTGGTGACCCCCTTCAGGCCCTGCTGCTTGGCGTAATAGGCCTGGGCGATGGCGGAGTTGAGCTTATGGGAACCGGAGGTGTTGTTGCCCTCGAACTTGTAATAAATCTTGGCCGGGGTCTGGAGCTTTTCCTCCAGGCAGTAGGCCCGGACCAGGGGGGAGGGACGGTACATCTTGTAAAAGTCCCGGATCTCCTGGGGGATGGGGATGTAGGCGGTGTCGTTGTCCAGCTCCTGCTGCACCAGTTCCTTGCAGAACACGCCGCCCAGTTCCTCGGCGGTCATGGGCTGGCCGGTGCCGGGGTTGAGGAGGGGGGCGGGTTTATTCTTCATGTCAGCCCGGACATTGTACCATGCCTGGGGCATTTCCTTTTCTACCATATAAATCTTATAGGGGATCTCATTCATTGCTGCCATGGTAATAGGCTCCTTTCTGTTTCTTGGGACGAGAGGGGAATAAAAAAACGCCTCCGTCCCTTGCATCATTTTGCAGGGACAGAAGCGACTGCTTCTGCGGTGCCACCCGGCTTGGCGCTCTCGCGCCCACTCAGCGCACTCCAACAAGTGCCGGCACGTGGTAACGGCGTGCTCTCTCCCGTCTCCCCTACTACAGGTTTCCCTGATTCGGTTTGCCCTCCCGGGACCATTCCACAGAGTCACGCTTTGCCGCGCTTGCACCGCCCGCGGCTCGCTGAGAAAGGTGTATCTTCTGTGTACTCTTCCCGTTCTTCGGTTTATGCAAGAGAGTATAGCACTTCTTTCATCCCTTGTCAAGGTTTTTTTCGCGTCCCTCGGTTCCCGAAAAAAACGACAAAGGGGGCCCGCCCCACAGGGCAAGACCTCCTTTCTGTCGGATTGTTCACGCTGGATCAAAGGCTTTTTCTGTCCATCGCCCCGGCGGCTCACTGGGCCCCTGAATCGGAGCCAACCGCCTCTGCTTCACTCTGCGCCTCCGCCAGAAGCTCGTCAAGGAGCTCTCTCTCGGTCCCCGGGAGCAATACGCCCTCCCGGAACCAGATGTTGTAAAAGGCATCCCCAGAAGCAGCCAGGTAATGCGCTTCACTGCCTTGGTCGGTGGCAAAGGTCACCTCCAGATCAGCCACGTTGCTGACGGAAGCCGAGTAGTCCGGCGCTTCCGCGTCCTCTCCCAGCCGTTGGTCAAAAAGGGTAGCCAGGACCTGCCCCAGGGGTTCACGGGCCGCCTCCTCTGCCGTGGGCTCGAGGCAAGCGGCAAAGTCCACCTCCTCAGCGCCGGGATAGGGGATCCACTCCCCTCCGCCCACAACAGCGCCTTCCTGGAGGATCATACAGCCTCCCGCGTCGTCCTTTTGGATCTCATAGGGCTCGCTGACCTGTGCCGGCGCCTTAGGCTGCTCGACAGGTGTTTCGCCCTGTCCGCAGCCGCACAGAGCAGCCAGCAGAAAAAGGCCGAGAAACGGGACGGTCAACCAAGCTCTCTGTTTTCTCTTCATGATCCTCCTCCTTTGATCTCCGCGGCAGATTGGTTCCCTGATTTTCACAGGATGCCAAGATTCCTACACTTCTTATTCGATACTTCCAAACAAGTATGCCGGAGCATTAAAGCAAAAATAGATGGGGGACGAAGTAAGGTTAGACGTAGAGAAGAAATTAATAGACGTACCAGTAGAATTGGGAACCGTGCTAAAAGACTTTGGACCTCCCACTACGCCATATGCAGTACCTCCCGAGGACACATTAGAAGTGTTCGATGTAGTCAGCGTATAAAAAGTCTTTCCTGTGAACTTGTAATTTGTATATATTTTTGAAGCAGCTGTTTCGACTACAAACGAATACTTACCTTTCTGGGCAATATTCCATATTGCTGTAGGCGCACTAAGTCCACGGGTTGCAATTCCTGTTAATAATTCGCTCGCATAATTTTCTCCCAAAACCCTCTCTTTCTCTATCTCTAAATACTCAGAGGGGACGTTGATGAACAATGAATATCCATTTTCACGTGCCCAATTTATATAGTAATCCTGATTGTTATAGAATTCCATATAATCATTAATATGGGCCACAGTCCCCTCTACATACATAGTAGAGTCTTTTTGACTCATTTCTGTGTTCTCAGTTTCCTCTGCTGCGCCTGCCACAAACACCATGCAAGATAATGCCATCATAAGTGCCATCACAAGAGATATCAGTTGCTTTAATTTTTTCATTATATACCATCCTTCCTTTTCGAAGCTAACTTATTTTTTTGTATTGTTACCTCCTTTTATTTTTATTAAACCATAAATAAATTCTATTGTCAAGTGTTTTTGTTTTAAATATATTTCATGGTTCCAATGGACTCTCCCATAACCACCATCAACAATAAAACTGAAGACTGATTTGTTCCAGACCCTCCATGGCCCGCATCGCCCCAGGAACGCCGCAGGCCATCCCCTTTGGCGCACGCTCTCTGGCCGGCTGAGGCAGCATATTGTTCCGCCCTACACCATTTTTCATTGCCCTTGCAACCATCCTGTGGTATACTAAACTTATCTAACACAACAAAACTGAAAAGGAGCAACCATTATGAAGCGCCGTATCCCACTTTTCCTTCTGGCCCTTCTGCTGCTGGTCAGCGTCCTGCCCATGGGGGCCGGCGCCGCCTTTAACTTTGGCCGGGGCACCCCCACCGTTCTCATCGGCCTGGAGAACACCGGCCAGGAGACCTGCTATGTCACCCTGCTCTCCCAGGAGGACACCTCCGGCCCCTGGGTGAAAACCGACGACTTTTCCAAGGTCTACCCCAAGGAGTCCGGCCAGGTCGACCAGGCCATCTGGGAGGCCTTCAACGGCTATGAGGACCCCGACGGCTTCCACTTCCTGGGCTTTTTCCAAAACTGTACCCAGTCCAAAACCTTCCTGTGGAACTACTGCCCCCCGGAAACCTTTAAGCTCCTCCTCTACTACCCCGACAGCGGCACCTTCCTGGCCAGCGACCAGACCTACAGCCGCTACGCCTACGACAGCTACTACACCGCCACCGTCTCCGGGGACCAGGTCACCCTGACCCAGACCGCCACCCTCACCAGCGAAATTCTCTCCCTGGTCATCCGCACCGTGCTCATGGTGGCGATTGCCTTGCTCATCGCCCGGGTCTTCCGTCTGAGCGGCAAGCAGCTCCCCTTCCTGGCCGGGGTCCACGGGGGCATCGTGCTGGTGCTCAACCTCTTCCTGGCCCTGGTAAATTACCGCTCGGGCTCCAGCCTCTTCCTGATGGACGCCCTGCTGCTGACCATTGTGGTGGTCATGGTGGAGTGGAAGATCTTTACCCCCGCCCTGCCCAAGCGGGCCGACGACCCCGAGGCCCCCTGCCCCGTGCGGAAATTCACCCTCATCGCCAACGTGGTGGGCGCCGTGGTGAACATTGCCGCCGCTCTCATCCTTTCCGCGGTGCTGTAAAAAACGCAGACATACAAAAACCCGGACGCCTTCCGCGTCCGGGTTTTCTCTTTGGGTTCCGTTCACAAACAGCGGTCTGTCCAGCAGACCCCTGCCGTCTCTCCAGTCCCGTCTCCCATGGCCTGCTGGATTTTCGGCCAAAAGGGAAAGATCAGCAGGGCGATGAGCAAGATGACGGCGATGATGATATTTCTCCGGTTCCTGTTCATACGCCCGCCTTCTCCAGGGCCAGCACGGCGGCCTTGGCCGCGGCCTGCTCGGCCTCCTTCTTGCTTCTGCCCTGGCCGGCGCCGATGGACTTGCCGTTGAGGCGGACCTCCATTTGGAAGGTCTTGGCGTGGTCGGGGCCGCTCTCGCCGATGAGATGATAGGCCAACACCTGGCCGCTCTCCCGCTGGATGCGCTCCTGCAGCGTGGTTTTATAGTCCCGCCCAGCGGCGGTCTTCTCCTTTTCCTGGTCCAGCACCAGGCTGTGGATCAGCTTCCGGGCCTGTCCGATGCCCCCGTCCAGATAGACGGCGGCCAGCATGGCCTCCACCGCGTCGGCCTGGATCGAGGGCCGGGCCCGGCCGCCGCCGTGGTCCTCTCCCCTGCCCAGCTTTAAGTAGCTGCCCAGGTCCAGGCTCCGGGCCACCTCCACCAGGCTGCCCTCGCACACCAGGGCCGCCCGGATGCGGGTGAGATCCCCCTCGGGCAGGTCCGGCCGGGTGCGGTAGAGATGGTCGGCCACCACCAGCCCCAGAATGGAATCCCCCAGGAACTCCAGCCGCTCGTTGCTGGGCACTCCCTGTGCCCGGTGCTCGTTGGCATAGGAGCTATGGGTGAGGGCATTTTCCAGCAGACTTCTGTCCCGGAAGGAATAGCCGATTTTTTCTTCTAATGTCTTCATCCGTTCCCCTCCTTGCGTAACCAATAGGCGGTTTGTTCTTTACGACACATTGACACCCCCCGGCCAACGGACGGGGGGTGCGGTTGGGTTACATATCGAGTTTGCCCTGCAAATAGCGAACCAGATCCCCCACGGTCTTGATGGCCGCCAGGTCCTCCTCGCTCATTTCACCAATGTCAAATTCCTCTTCCAGGGCCATAGATAACTCCACGATATCCAGAGAATCAACGCCCAAATCCTCTTCAAAGTTGGTGTCCATGGAGATATTACTACCATCCACACCCAACTGATCTGCAATCAAGCTCTGTAATTTCTCTAAAATCATATCGACCTGCTCCTTTTGGAATCCAATTTGCTCGGGAATGCTGTACTTAATATAGGGACTATTTTCCTGTCTGTCAATACCAAAATCAGAAAAATCATGCTTCTTTCCGGCCAACGGCCAGTTTCATATGTTCCACGTTGGCGGCAATGTCCCCGGCGATGTCGCCCTGGGCCACCTTTTGGGCCTGGCGGACGGCATTGTAGAAGGCGTAGGCGTTGGAAGAGCCGTGGGCCTTAATCACCGGCTGGGAGATGCCCAGCAGGGCGGTGCCCCCGATCTCACTGGAGTCAAACCTCTTCTTAAACTCCCCGATGCTGTTTTTCAGCATCAGGGCGGCCATCTTGTTTTTGGCGCTGCCCAGGAGCATGTCCTTCAGGGCGTGGTTGAAGAGGGCGGCGGCCCCCTCCACAGTTTTCAGGAAAATGTTGCCGGTGAAGCCGTCGGTGACCAGCACGTCGGCCTCCCCTTGGCTGATGGCCTCCCGGCCCTCGATGTTGCCGATAAAGTGGATGCGCCCGGCCTCATGGGCCTGGGTAAGCAGGTCGAATGCCTGCTTTTGCAGCTCCATGCCCTTCCCCGGCTCGGCGCCGATGTTCAGCAGGCCCACTCGGGGCTGGGGAATCCCCAGAAACCGCTGGGCGTAATAGGCCCCCATGTAGGCGAACTGGAGCAGATACTCCGGGGTGCACTCGGCGGTGGCGCCGCAGTCGATAAGCACCATGCTCCCCGTGGCGTTGGGCACCACCGGGGCCAGGGCCGCCCGGCGAATCCCCCGGATTCGTTTGATGACCAGGGTGGCCGCCGACAGCAGGGCGCCGGTGGAGCCGGCGGAGACAAAGGCGTCCCCCCGCCCCTCCTTCAGCAGCTTCAGGCCCACAGTCATGGAGGAGTCGGGCTTGTCCTTAAAGGCCCGGGCGGGGTTATCTGACATTTCAATGACCTGGCTGGCGTGGGCAATCTCCACCCCCTTGGGGATGGTCTTATGGCCCAACTGCTCCAAGCAGCCCAGAATCTCCTCCGTCCGTCCCGTCAGGAGGATCTCCACCCCCAGCTCCTGGGCAGCCCGGAGGGCCCCCTCCACAGGGGCCAGGGGTGCGTTGTCACCGCCCATGGCATCCACGATGATTTTCATAGGTACGCCTTCTTTCTTTTTCATACTCATTCTTGATTCCATTCTTTCATCAAGAACACCCATGCTTGGCATGCTCGCATCGTGCAAATGCACGCTGCGCCGTCTCATGCAAAACCTTATCAAAATCTTTTAAAAGATTTTGATAAGGTTTTCGTATCACACTTTACCCAGTCCGTCCAGAACCTCCAGGGCCCGCTGGGACAGGGCCGCGTTCTTATTCCTCTTTCCCTTCACCCGGTAGCCCAGAGGGGGCATGATGCCGAAATTCACGTTCATGGGTTGGAAGCTGGCCACCGTCTCGTTGCTCACATACAGGGCCAGAGCCCCGATGGCGGTCTCCTGGGGGAAGTTGATGGGTTCCTTCCCTTCCAGCCGCCGGGCCAGCTCCAGGGCCGCCAGACAGCCTGAAGCGGTGGACTCCACATAGCCCTCCACCCCCGTCACCTGGCCGGCAAAGACCAGCCGGGGCTCTGCCTTCACCCGGTAATACCGGTCCAGCAGCCGGGGGGAATTGAGATACGTGTTCCGGTGCATCACTCCGTAGCGGACAAATTCCGCGTTTTTCAGGGCGGGGATCATAGAGAACACCCGCTTCTGCTCAGGCCAGGTCAGATGGGTCTGAAAGCCCACCAGGTTGTAAATGCTCCCCCCTGCGTTGTCCCGCCGCAGTTGGACCACGGCGAAAGGCTCCTTCCCCGTCTTGGGGTCCCGGAGGCCCCGGGGCTTTAGGGGGCCGTAGCACAGGGTCTGCTCCCCCCGCCGGGCCATGACCTCCACGGGCATACACCCCTCAAAGACGTTCTTATCCTCAAAGCCGTGGACGGGAGCCTCCTTGGCGGCGCACAGTTCCTTCCAAAAGGCCAGGTATTCCTCCTGGGTGAGGGGACAGTTGATGTAGTCCGCCGTGCCCTTGTCATACCGGGAGGCAAACCAGGCGCTGTCCATGTCGATGCTCTCAAAGGTCACCAGGGGGGCCGCCGCGTCGTAAAAATGCAGATAGCCGCTGTCGGGGAATCGCTTGGCAATGTCCTCCGCCAAGGCGTCGGAGGTGAGAGGCCCCGTGGCCACGATGACCTGCCCTTCCTGGGGTAGGGCCGTCACCTCTCCCTCCTCCACGGTGATGTTGGGGTGGCTGCGGATGGCGTCGGTGATGGTCTGGGAAAAGGCCAGCCGATCCACCGCCAGGGCGCCCCCGGCAGCCACCCGATGGGTATCGGCGCACCGGAGGATCAGGGAATCCAGCCGCCGCAGCTCCTCTTTCAGCAGGCCCACAGCGTTTTCCAGCTGGTCTGACCGCAGAGAGTTGGAGCACACCAACTCCCCGAAGAGCTCCGTGTGGTGGGCGGGGGTCATTTTCCGGGGCTTCATCTCCCGCAGGTTGACGGGAACCCCCCGCTTGGCCAGCTGCCAGGCGGCCTCACAGCCAGCCAGGCCGCCGCCGATGACGGTTACTTGTTCACGCATTGGGTTCCTCCGGCTCACTCTTTTTGGTGGTTTTCTTGGCGGCAGTCTTTTTGGCTGTTGTCTTCTTTGCCGCCGTCTTTTTTTCGGTGGTCTTCTTCGCCGCCGTTTTCTTGGTGGTCTTCTTTTCCTCGGCGTCCCCTTCCTTGGTCTCTGCTGCCTCGGTCTTGGCCTCCTCGGTCTTTTTCTTCCGGTAGCCCCCCCGCTTCTCCTCGGGCACAAAGGCGGGGCAGGCCTCGTTGATGCAGAAGGGCTTCTTAAAGCCCCGGCCGGATTTCTTAAACATGGTCCAGCCGCACTCGGGGCAGTTGTCCTTCACGGGCACGTCCCAGGTCATGAAGTCGCAGGCCCGGCCCAGCTTATCCCCGTTGCGCTCGCAGCCGTAATAGGTGTAGCCGTTCCGGGAGGTCTTTTTCAGCAGCCGGCTGCCGCACTTGGGGCACTTGCCGGGCATCTCAATGACCAGGGGCTTGGTGAAGGTACACTCGGGGAAGCCGGGGCAGGCCAAAAAGCGGCCGAACCGCCCGGACTTAACCACCATCTGCCGCCCGCACACATCGCAGACCTCGTCGGAGACCTCGTCGGGGACCTTGATCCGGGTGCCGTCCAGGTCCTTTTCCGCCTGGGTCATCTCCTGGCTGAAGTCCTGGTAAAAGTCCCGGAGGACCGCCTTCCAGTTTTCCTCGCCGCTTTCCACCTTGTCCAGGCGGTTTTCCATGGCGGCGGTGAAGTCATAGTCCACAATGTCGTTGAATTTGTCTTTCATAAGCCCCGTGACCACCTCACCCAAGGGGGTGGTGTGGAGGTGCTTGCCGTCCTTGACCACATACTCCCGGTTCATAATGGTGGTGATGGTGGGGGCGTAGGTAGAGGGCCGTCCGATGCCCTTTTCCTCCAGGGCCCGGATGAGGGTAGCCTCGGTGTACCGGGTGGGGGGCTGGGTGAACTTCTGCTCGGGCTTGGTGCCCGCCTTGACCACGGTCTCCCCCTCCTGCAGGTTGGGCAGGCGGGACTGGACCTCCTCCCCGTCGTCGTCCCGGCCTTCCTCGTAAACGGCCAGGAAGCCGGGGAACTTCACCTCCGACCGGCTGGCCTTAAAGACGTACCCGGCGCTGGTGACCTCGATTCCCACGCTGTCATACACCGCCCCGGCCATCTGGCTGGCCAGGAAGCGGCTCCAGATGAGCTTATACAGCCGGAACTGCTCGGCAGTGAGGTCTTTCTTAATGCTCTCGGGGGTAAGGGTCACGTTGGAGGGCCGGATGGCCTCGTGGGCGTCCTGGGCCCCGGCCTTGGTCTTAAACTGCCGGGGGGCATCCGGCAGATATTCCTGTCCATACCGGGCCCCGGCAAAAGACCGGGCAGCGGCCACGGCCTCGTCCGACAGCCGCAGAGAGTCGGTACGCATGTAGGTGATGAGACCCACGGTCCCCTCCCCCTCAATATCCACGCCCTCATAGAGCTGCTGGGCAATGGACATGGTCCGCCGGGGGCTCATATTCAGCTTCCGGGAGGCCTCCTGCTGCAGGGAGCTGGTGATGAAGGGGGGTGCCGGAGAGCGGTGTTTGTCCTGGCGCTTGATCTTGCTGACCACAAAGGGGGCGTCCTGGATGGCGGCGAGCACGTCGGCCACCTCCTCCTGGGACTTCAGCTCCATCTTCTTCTCCCGGCCGTAAAACTGGGTTTTGAAGCTGCCCTGGTTGGGGGCGATCCGGTCCAGGGTAACCTCCAAGGTCCAATACTCCTCGGGGACAAAGGCCCGGATTTCCTCCTCCCGCTCGGCCACCAGCCGGGTGGCCACCGACTGGACCCGCCCGGCAGACAACCCCCGGCGGATCTTCTTCCACAGCAGGGGGGAGAGCTCATAGCCCACAATCCGGTCTAAAATCCGCCGGGCCTGCTGGGCGTCCACCAGGTTCTGGTCGATCTCCCGGGGGGCGGCGATGCTCTCGGTGACCACCTTCTTGGTGATCTCGTTAAAGGTCACCCGGCTGGTCTTGCTGTCAGGGAGCTCCAGCAGCTCCTTCAAGTGCCAGGAGATGGCCTCCCCCTCCCGGTCCGGGTCGGTGGCCAGATACACCTTTTGGCTGCTGTCCGCCGCGTCCTTCAGTTGGGCGATGGTCTCCTCCTTTCCCTTGATGGGCTGATAGTCGGGTTCAAAGTTTCCGTGTTCCAGATCCACGCCCATTTTGCTCTTGGGCAGGTCCCGGACATGGCCCATAGAGGCCAGCACCTGATAGGTGGGCCCCAGATATTTTCCAATGGTTTTTGCCTTGGCTGGCGACTCTACGATCACCAGATTTGATTTAGCCACGCAATTCCCTCCGAATCTAAGATTGGCAGGTCATCCTGCCGCCAGGCCGCCCAGAGCGGCCGATTTATTGTATCCAGGGAGGTTGTCCCTGGGGTGGTTCCTTCTGAAATAGGTTGCCATGGTTTCACGTTGGGGAAAGCTGTCACCAAAGGTGACGGACGAGAGATACGATCCGGCAATCGCGGTAAACAAAAGAGATTTCCCTCACTCCACCAGCTCCACCACCGTCCCAAACCGCCGGTCCTCCTGGTCCACCAGCTGGCGCACCTGGAGCAGGGTCAGGGCCGACATCACCCGACGGGCCGGGATACCCGTCTCCTCCACCAGTTGGTCGGAGGACTTTCTGACCTCCCCCTGCAGGGCCCGCAGGACCACCAACTGATCCTCGGCAAAGGCCTCAGGGTCCTTTCGCAGGTCCACCACCAGCTTGGCCGAGGACTCCTCCTGGGCGGTCGGCGGGGTTGGCTCCTCAGCCGGGGCCATCACCGGGGCCGCCACGGGCCGGGGCGGCTGGGGGATCTGGAGCGTTCCCAGCCGCTGGGACAGCTTCTCCGGGGGCATGGGAGCCTTGGGGTGAAGGGTTTCCGGATACAAGAATTGGTATTCCTCCACCACATCCCAGGCGTCTTGGATCAGCTTGGCCTCGCCCCGGCGGATCAGACCGTTGGGACCTCGGCTCAGGGGGGCGTCGATGCCGCCGGGGACGGCGAACACATCCCGCCCCTGCTCCAGGGCCCACCGGGCGGTGATAAGGGAACCGCTGGTCTCGGTGCCCTCCACCACCAGCACCCCCAGGCACAGCCCGGCGATGAGGCGGTTTCGCACCGGAAAATGGGCCCCCACCGGCGGGGTCCCCGGGGGATATTCGCTCACCAGCGCCCCCGCGGCGGCCACGTCCTCGTAGAGGTCCTGGTGTCCGGCAGGGTAGATCACGTCGATGCCGTTTCCCAGCACCGACACCACCTGTCCCCCGCCCCGCAAAGCCCCTTGCAGGGCAGCAGCGTCAATGCCCCGGGCGCTGCCGCTGACCACCAGAACCCCTTGGCGGGCCAGCTCCAGGCCCAGCTGCCCAGCGGCCATGATCCCATAGGGGCTGGCGTCCCGGGCCCCCACCAAGGCCACGGCGGCCTCCCGGTCCATCTGGGGCAGGGTGCCCTTCACATAGAGCACACAGGGAGCCGTGTCCAGCTCCCCCAGCCGCCGGGGATAGGCGGCGTCCTGGCGGGTGAGGATTTGAATCCCCAGCCGGCGGCACTGGGTAAGAATTTCCTCCGCCTGGGTCAGGTCCTTATCCTCCAAAGCCAGGCGCACCTTGGTCGGCAGGCCGGGGATGGCCCGATAGTCCGCCCGCTGGGCGAAATAGGCCTCCTCTGGGGTGCCAAAGTGGTCCAAAATCCGGGCAGCGTACATACCCGGGGCGGGTCCCCGGGTGCTCAGCCACAGCCAGTGGCGCAGGTTACTCATAGCCGCCCACTTCCTTTTCTTGTCACTGTGTCCCGCCAAAGCCCATCCGCCACAGCACCACCGCGCCGGCGGCGGCGGCATTGAGGGACTCGCAGCGGTCTGTCATGGGAATCCGCAGGGTCCGCTGGCTGGCCGCCAGCACCGGCTGGCTCACCCCGCGGCCCTCGCTGCCGATGACCACGGCGGCCCGGTCCAGAGTAATCTGGCGCAGGTCCACCGTGTCCTCCCGCAGGGCGGTGGCGTAAAGGGGCAGGCCGGCCCTCTTCAGCAGGGGCAGCAGGGCTTCCAGCGTCCCCTCCCACACTGGCAGGCGGAAGCAGGCCCCCATGGTGGCCCGCAGGGTCTTGGGGTTCCAGGGGTCGGCGCAGCCGGGGAGCAAAATGAGGCCGTCGGCCCCAAAGGCGTCCGCCGTGCGCCACAGGGTCCCCACGTTTCCGGGGTCCTGGAGGCCGTCCAGCACCAGGTACTTGGCACCTGTCAGCTCCTCCGGCAGGGCGAAGGGAGGCAGGGCGCAAAGAAAGAGGACCTTCTGCGGGGTCTCGGTGGGGGCCACCGCCTTGAGCAGGTCCGCCGGGACCTCCACCTGCCGGACCCCTTCCGGGAGCTCCGCCAGGGGCGGGCACCCCGCCTGCCACAAGACGACCTCCAGCCTGCCCCCCCATTTCAGGGCCTCCGCCAGCATTTTCGGCCCCTCACACACCATCACGCCCTGCTGCCGCCGGAGCTTGCGGTCTCCGGTGAGCTTGCGCAGGCGGGTGATGAGAGGGTTGGTTCTGCTTGTAATGGTTTCCATCTCCGCCCACTCTCCCCAGCCGGACAATACCACAGCATACCGGCGGAAGCCCCGCCGGTATGCCTTTTTCTCATGCATCCCGCCGAAAAGCGGCGGGGATACCTATATAAAAACAGATTGTCGCCCTTCTGTCAAGGCACCTTTTTCGGTTTTTCTGGCGCTTGGCCCCGGAAATGCGGAATCTCCTGCCAAAAGTTCACTGTTTATTCACATTATCACAGTCCGGCGGGCTTTGTCAAAGGGGGATTTGCCCGGCGGCCTGCCGGGCAAAGAAAGGGAGCACACCTGTTTCCAGGCGTGCTCCCTTTGAATTTGTTGCAATTTGGCTCCATGGGTGTAAAAAAGGTGTAAATCTGCTTTCCTTTGTGATTTGCAAGGCCGCAACGCCTTGAACACCCCGGCCAAGCTCAATCCAGGGGTTTCATGGTGGGGAACAAAATCACGTCGCGAATGGAATCGGCGCCGGTGAGGAGCATGGCGCACCGGTCGATGCCGATGCCCAGACCCCCGGTGGGGGGCAAGCCGTATTCCAGGGCGTTGATGTAATCCTCATCCATCATACCGGCCTCCTCGTCGCCGCCCTCCCGGAGCTCCACCTGCTTCTGGAAGCGCTCCTTCTGGTCGATGGGGTCGTTGAGCTCGGAGAAGGCGTTGCCCATCTCGCTGCGGCAGATGAAGAGCTCAAAGCGCTCGGTGAGCCGGGGGTCCTTGGGGGAACGCTTGGCCAGAGGGGACACGTCCACGGGGTGCATGGTGATGAAGGTGGGCTGGATGAGCAGGCCCTCCACCTTCTGGTCAAAGCACTCGTACAGGGCGTGGCCCCAAGTGGGCTCCACCCCGTCCATGTCCACGCCGATGGCCTTGGCGGCGGCCACAGCGGCCTCGTCGTCCTCAATGGCCATGAAGTCCACCCCCAGATACTCCTTCACGGCCTCGGCCATGGTCAGCCGGCGCCAGCCGGGGGTCAGGTCGATCTCCTCCCCCTGCCAGGTGACCTGATAGGTCCCCAGGATCTTCTGGGCGGCGGAGGACAGGAAGTCCTCAAAGAGGTCCATCATGTCGTTAAAGTCGGCATAGGCCTCGTAAAGCTCCACGGTGGTGAACTCGGGGTTGTGCTTGGTGTCCATGCCCTCGTTGCGGAAGATCCGGCCAATCTCATACACCCGCTCCAGGCCGCCCACGATGAGGCGCTTTAAGTGGAGCTCGGTGGCGATGCGCATGTACATGTCGATATCCAGGGTGTTGTGGTGGGTGATGAAGGGCCGGGCGGTGGCGCCGCCGGAGATGGTGTTCAGCACCGGGGTCTCCACCTCCATGTAGCCCCGTCCGTCCAGGAAAGCGCGGAGGTAGCTCACCATCTGGCTGCGGATCTCAAAATTTCGGCGGGACTCGGGGTTCACAATGAGATCCACATACCGCTGGCGGTAGCGCAGCTCCTTGTCCTGGAGCCCATGGAACTTCTCCGGCAGGGGGCGCAGAGACTTGGACAGGAGGGTGACGTTCTTGCAGCGCACGCTCATCTCCCCCCGCTGGGTGCGGAAGACCTCTCCCTCGACGCCCACCAGGTCGCCGATGTCGTATTTCTTAAACTCGTTGTAAACGGTCTCGTCCATCTCATCCCGGCGGGCATAAAGCTGGATACGGCCGGTTTTATCCTGCATGTCGCAGAAGCTCACCTTCCCCATGCCCCGCTTGGACATCAGGCGGCCGGCCACGGTGACGGCCTGGCCCTCCATGGCGTCAAAGTTGTCTTTGATGTCCTGGGTGTGGGCGGACACGGTAAATTTGGTCTGCTGGAAGGGGTCCTTCCCCGCCTCCCGCAGAGCGGCCAGCTTATCCCGGCGCACCTTGAGGATCTGGGACAGGTCCTGTTCCTGCTCCTGAGGGGCTTCCTTCTTCTTCTTCTCTGCCATGTTTTGCAGCTCCTTTGTTGTTTCTACGATTTCCAAAATAGAAAGGGCGGGGACCCTCTCTATGAAAGATCCAGTTTATCTCTGAATTTCCACGATCTGATAGCGAATGTTTCCGGCGGGGGCCTCCACCACCACCTCTTTCCCGGCCTTCTGGCCCAGCAGGGCCCGGCCGAAGGGGGAGTCCTCAGAGATCCGCCCGTTCATGGGGTCGGCCTCCTGAGAGCCCACGATCTGATAGCTGAGCTGCTCGTCAAACTCCAGGTCCTTCACCACCACGGTGTTCCCCACGTGGACAATGTCTCTGGCCGACTCCTGCTCCTCAATGATGGTGTAGTTGGACAGAATCTCGTCCAGCTCCGCAATGCGGGAGTAGAGCTTGCCCTGCTCGTTTTTGGCCTCGTCGTACTCACTGTTCTCCGACAGGTCGCCGAAGGAGCGGGCCTCTTTAATCAGCTCCGCAACCTCCTTCTCTCGCACGGTTTTCAGGTAGGTGAGCTCCTGTTTCAGTTCTTCCAAGCGCTCAGCGCTCAGTCTATATTCCTTTGCCATGGCTGTACAACCTCCGATTTTTTGATGGCGGCAATCACGCCCGCGGCCCGGGGTGGCCGGGGGCGGGTATATGATATCCAGTTTACATATCTTATATATTATAGGAACTTTCCCCCAGCCTGTCAAGGGGTGCGGAGGTGGGTGCCACGCCCGTCTCATAAAAATACCAGGAACTGGATAAGCAAGTGTGGTATAATGGGGCAGGGTGATAAAGACGGAAAAAATAGTGCAAAAATTCACGGTCATAGAGGATCCCCGGCACTCAGGATACATCAAATATAAACTGGCGGATGTATTGAGTGTTATTATGTGTGCGGTGCTTTGCGGATTGGATCATCTGGAAAGCCTTCACGAGTTTGCGGTGGCTACGGGATTCCACTCCCCCCGTCACAACGAAATCGCCTTCAATAATCGAGTGTTTTTCCATTTCTTTTCATTTCAAAGCAAGATGATTCAACCGGCTTTCAATGGCGCCTTGGGTGCGTCCATGCTTTCGTGCCATGCTTCTCATTGACTTTCCTTCCATATACTCAGCTCGTAGCTGGTCATCCTCCGCTTTTGTCCATGGTTTTCCCCTATTGGGCGTGCTGCCCGTTCTTTTCTTTTCCTCAACAGGACGGCTTTGTAATTGATTGAGCCGAATTCCGATGACATTGGGGGGCCGTTTTAGGTAATTCGCGATCTGATCAATGTTGCATCCATTTCGACGCATCTGCAATAGCTCATACTCTTCTTCCTCGCTCCACCCATCGCTTCCCCGGAAAAATCGCTGTGCGTTTCGCGCACGGCGTTCTTTCCGCTGCGCCTTCTTTTCCTCCTTTAGACGAAGGAGGTATTGTTCGGTTGACTCGATGGAGCAATGCTCCAACACCTCTAACAGTGCCTCCTGAACTTCTTCCTTGGCGCAAATATCGTCATCAGGCAACACTCGGCCAGTAAGGGGATCAATCCCCTTACTCAGGCTTTCAATCATTGTTCTCGCCAGAAAAGGATCCATTTTTTCTTTCCATTCTATGCCCGCATAGGGACTTGATCCATTTACAACTCTCTTCTGTTTTTATCGTAAAGTATAAGAGTCTCTTTGTCAATCTATTCGCAAACGATAAACCAAACAAGAAACGAATCCAAACCCACAAAAACAGCCCCTTCGCCTCGGCTTCCCGCCTGGGCGAAAGGGCTGCTGCTGTTTTGGCAAAAAAGGTGGAAATTACTCCTGATCCCAGTTATGATAGACGTTCTGCACGTCGTCGTTGTCCTCCAGGGAGTCGATCAGCTTCTCCATGTTTTTGATATCCCCGGCGTCGGTGAGCTTCACGTAATTCTGGGGGACCATCTCCACCTGGGCGGAGGCGAAGACATAGCCCTTGGCTTCCAGGGCCGAGGCCACGTTGCCGCACTCGTCGGGGTCGGTGTAGATGGTGAAGCAGTCCTCTTCGGGCTCGAAGTCGGCGGCGCCGCAGTCCAGGGCGTCCATCATCACGGTGTCCTCGTCCAGGTCGCCGTCCTCGTTGTCCAGGATGATGACGCCCTTGCGGTCGAAGGACCAGGAGACGCAGCCGGTGGCGCCCAGGCCCTTGCCGAACTTATCCAGCAGGTGGCGGACCTCGGGGGCGGTGCGCTGGCGGTTATCGGTGAGGGCCTCCACGATGACGGCCACGCCGTTGGGGCCGTAGCCCTCGTAGACCACGCTCTCGTAGTTGTCGGTGTTGCCGGCGCCCAGGGCGCGGTCAATGGTGCGCTTGATGTTGTCGTTGGGCATGTTCACGGCCTTGGCCTTGGCAATGACAGTGGCCAGGCGGGAGTTGTTGTTGGGGTCGCCGGAGCCGCCGGTCTTCACGGCCACGATGATCTCCTTGGCGACCTTGGTGAAGGCGGCGCTGCGCTTGGCGTCGGCCGCGCCCTTGGTCTTCTGAATATTATGCCACTTGGAATGTCCGGACATAGGTTTCAATCCCTTCCTATCATAAGAATGACGGGGGCCCCAGGAGTCCCCTTCTTTGTATTTTTAACTGGATAATTTTATCACAGGAAATGAACCTTGACAAGGCTTCTCCTCACAAATATTCAAAAACCTCCCCCTGATTTTCCGCAATCTCCACCCAAAGGCCGGGGAAAGCCTCCTCCAGCCACCGGGCCACCACCGGGCAGACCACGGTTTCGGTGGAATAATGGCCGGCGTCCAGAAGGTTGACCCCCAACTCCCGGGACTCTAAGTACAGGTCGTGCTTCAGGTCCGAAGTCAGGAAGGTGTCGCAGCCCAGTTCCTTGACCAGGGGGAGCATGCTACCGCAGGCGCCGCCCCCCACGGCCACCCGCCGGACGGGAACCCCGGCGTCCAGGACCCGGATGCCTCCCAGTCCCAGGGCCTCCTTGGCCCGCTGGGCAAAGGAGGCCAGAAGCATCGGGCCCCCTTCGACCTCCCCCACCCGGCCCACGCCGTAGGGAATCCCCTGCTCATCCACGCCGTCGGTCTCCAGGGGCACGGGGCACACAAGGCCCAGCCGCCGGGCCAGCTCTGTGTTCACGCCCCCCTCGGCGGCGTCCAGGTTGGTGTGGGCACAGATGGCGGCGATGCCCTGCTCCACCAGGGCCAGCAGTTTTTTCCCGGTGATGGTCTCGTCGGTGACCTGGCCGATCTTCCCCCAGATCACCGGGTGGTGGGCCAGGATGAGCTGGCACCCCTTGTCCGCCGCCTCCCGGATCACCGCTGGGGTGATGTCCAGGGCCACCAGGGCCCGGGTGACTTCCCGGTCTCCCCGGCCCACCAGGAAGCCCGCGTTGTCAAAATCCATCTGGTACCGGAAGGGGGCCTTTCGGTCCAGCAGGTCGTAGATTTCTTTTACCGTTGCCATTGCATCCACTCCTCCTTCATCCGTTCTAACTCCTCCACCAGGGCCCGCTCTGCCGCCAGGACTTCTGGGGCCAGGGCTGTGCTCTTGGCCATCCCCGCCAGGGCCCGCTGCCGCCGGCGGAGCAAATGGGTCAAATAATCCAGTCGGTGGGGGTTTTCCTCCCCCTGCCGCTGGCGGCCCGCCCAGAGCTCTCCCGGCGTATAGGCGGGGCTGACCCCGCCGGTGGCCGTGAGGATGTTATAAAACTTCTCCCCCTCCCGGGCCAGGGTCTCCCCTTGGATCACATAGCCCTGGTCCACCAGCCAGGCCCTGAGGACCTCCTGGGAACTCATGGGTTGAAGAATCAGCCGGACCCTCCGGGTCCAGGGGGCGGCAGCCAAAATCCGGGCCATCAGGTCGCCTCCCATGCCGGCAATGACCACGGTGTCCGCCTCCTGGGGGGAGATCCCCGCCAGGCCGTCGCAGCGGCGGAAGGTCATCTGTTCCGCCACCCCGTAGCTCCGGGCGGTGTCCCGTCCCCGCTGGAGGGGACCCTGGTTCACGTCGGAGGCCACGGCCCCCTGAATCCGGCCGGCCAGCAGGAGCCAGACGGGCAGATAGGCATGGTCGGTGCCCACGTCGGCCAGCCGGGCCCCCGGGGGCACCAGGGCGGCGATGGCGGCCAGCCGGGGGGATAGGTCCAGTTGCTTCATGGAGCCCTCCTCTCTCCGCTCACAAAAAAGGGGAGCGGTTTCCCGCTCCCCTTTCCGTCTTACTTCCGGTTGGCTGCGATGATGGCGTTGAGCTTCTCCACCAGATCCTCCACCGGCTGGTCATGGACCAGGCAGGCCTGCTCCACGGTCTCGTTCCGGGAAGCGGGGCAGCCCAGGCAGTGCATGCCGATGTCGATGAAGGCGGGCGCGGTCTCAGGCGCGATGTCCAGAATATCGCCCACGATGGTATCTTTGGTGATGGTTGCCATAATGACATTCCTCCATTCCTGTTTTTCCGAAGTCAGCATGCCCAAAAGGCCGCTCCTTCATTCTTTTTGATCCCAGCGGGATTTCAAAAAAGGGGAACTGACCGAGCCGGCAGTTCCCCTTTCCTTGTTTTGTTTCTGCCGGTGCTTGGACGGGGGGAATTACTCCTCGTCGTAGTCGCCCTCGTCCTCAGCGGCGCGGGCGTCGTTGAGCAGGGCGCGGATGGACAGGGAGACCTTCTTGCGCTCGTAGTCGATGTCGGTGATCTTCACGTCCACGATCTGGCCTTCCTCCAACTCGTCGCCGGGCTTCTCGATGCGGTGGTCGGCGATCTGGGAGATGTGGATGAGGCCGTCCACGCCGGGGACGATCTCGGCGAAGGCGCCGAAGGTCATCAGCTTCACCACCCGGACGCTGGCCACGGAGCCCACCTCGTAGGTGGAGGTAAACTTCTCCCAGGGGTCCTCGTTGTGGTCCTTCATGCCCAGGGAGATCTTCTTCTTCTCGGGGTCGAAGGAGATGACGTACACGTTGACCTTGTCGCCCACGGAGACCACCTCGGCGGGGTTCTTGATGCGGCTCCAGGACAGCTCGGACACGTGGACCATGCCGTCCACGCCGCCGATGTCGACGAACGCGCCGTAGGAAGTCAGGGACTTGACGGTGCCCTCGTACTTCTTGCCCTCCTCGATGTTTGCCCAGACCTCGGCGGCCTTGGCGGCGCGCTCCTCGGCCTGGACGGCGCGGATGGAGCCCACCACACGGCGGCGGGAACGGTTGACCTCGGTGATGCGCAGCTTCACGTGCTCCTTGATCATCTCAGACAGGTCGGCCCCTCTGGGCTTGCCGGTCTGGGAGGCGGGGACGAAGACGCGGATGCCCTTGACATTGACCACGATACCGCCCTTGTTGTCCTCGGTGACGGTGCCTTCCAGAACGGTCTTGTCCTCCACGGCGGCCTCGATGGTATCCCAGTTCTTCACGCTGTCCAGACGCTTCTTGGACAGGGTGGCCACGCCCTCCACGTCGTTGACACGCATGACATAGGTCTCGATCTCGTCGCCCACCTTCACGATGTCCTCGGGCTTGACAGAGGGGTCGTCGCTGAGCTCAGCCATGGGGATGTAGCCGGCGTGCTTGGTGCCCAGGTCCACGTTGACCTCGGTGGCGGTGATGCCGGTGACGACACCAGTGACCTTGTCTCCCGTATTTAAAGTTTTGATCGATTTCTCCAGCATTTCAGCGAAGGACTCCTCGATCTCCTTCACGTTGTTGTTTTCTTCGCTCATTTTGTGTTTGACCTCCTTTATTATCCACCCCGGCGTGGACGCGCCGGCAGTGATTCCCACAGAAGCTACCCCGCTCACCTTCCTCCGGTCGAGCTCCTCAGCCCGGCTGATGTGGAAAACCAGCGGGCAGTGTGCCCGGCATAACTCAGCAAGACGGGTCGTGTTGGAGCTTTTCCGGTCACCGATGACGATCATGGCGCCGCATTGCTCCGCCAAACTCTGCGCTTCTGATTGCCGCATACACGTAGCATTACATATTGTATCAAAGATTTCGGCGTTTGTACACTCTTTTTTTACTTTTTCTCTGCACGGAGTCCAAATTCTATCCGTTGATGTAGTTTGTGAAACCAAGGTGATGGGTTTTTGTGAATTTTCTTTGCTTTCCTCCAGAAAATCCCCCAATTCCATCTCATTTCGGAAGATTTTCGCCCCAGTACACCAGCCGGCGATGGCCTTCACCTCCGGGTGCTCCGGCGAGCCGATGATCACCACCTGCCGGCCCCGGTCGCTGGCCTCCCGGACGATTTCGTGGATCTTGGCCACCTTCACGCAGGTGGCGTCGGCCACGGGGCAGCCCATGGCGGCCAGGCGGTCGTAAACGGCCTTCCCCTCCCCGTGGGAGCGGATGATGACGCCGCAGCCGGGGGGAACCTCCTCCAAAGACTCCACGCAGCCCACCCCCTGGTCCGCCAACTGGGCGATCACGTGGTCATTGTGGATCACCGGGCCCAGCATCACATAGGGCGCGCCGCTCTGGGCGATCTGCTGGGCCAGCTCCACCGCCCGGCGCACACCGAAGCAGAAACCGGCGGACTTGGCCAGGATCACCTTCATCCCCTGGCCTCCCGTTCCTGGCGGCTGTCCCGCACGGCCCGGATGTGGTCCATAATCTCCTCGGTGACCTTCTCATAGTCCTCAGCGGTAGCCCGGCGGTCCTCTGTGAAGGGTTCATAGGGCTCCCCGATGTAGACCTTGGTCCGATGAAAGAGCTTCCGCTCAGGGGAGATATACACCGGCAGCACCGGTGAGCCGGTACGGATGGCCATCATGGCCGCCCCGGTTTTCCCTTCGCCGATCTCGTCGTGGCGGGTGCCTTCGGGGAAGATCAGCAGCTTTTCATTGCCCTTCAGGGCCTTCAGGGCGGTTTTCACCGCCCCCACGTCGGCCTTGGACCGGCGGACCCAGATGATGAAGCCCAGCCAGTTCATAAAGGGCCCCAGCACAGGCAGGTGTTTCAGCTCCTCCTTGGTCATAATCCATATCTTATCCCGGGACGGGAAGGAGTAGACGATGTAAAAGGGGTCCGAGGCGTGGACATGGTTGGCGCAGATGACCGCTTTCCCCTTGGGAATGTTCTCCCGGCCAAAGACCTTGAGCGGGGTGCGGAAGGCCATAATGGTAAAGATAAACTTGCTGACCAGGTAGACCAACTGGTAAAAGCCCAATGATTTTTTCACAGTCCCAACCTCTCTTTCACCAGGGTGCGCAAGGCGGCCAGGCTCTCCTCCAGGGTCAGGTCGGAGGTGTCCACCACCACCGCGTCCTCCGCCTGGCGCAGAGGGGCGGTTTCCCGGTGGGTGTCGGCCCAGTCCCGCTGGGCGATCTGCTCCCGGATGGTCTCCAGGGAGGGAGCCTCCCCCTTTTCCACCAGTTCCTTGTGGCGGCGGATGGCCCGCTTTTCCACCGAGGCGGTGAGGAAAATTTTCAGGTCGGCCTGGGGCAGCACCACGGTGCCGATGTCCCGGCCGTCCATAATCACGTGGTACCTTCTGGCAAAATCCCGCTGCATGTCCAGCAGGAAGGCCCGAACTTGGGGATGGGCCGAGACCTGGGAGGCATAGCGGGAGACCTCATTGGCTCGGATGGCCTGGGTCACGTCCTCCTCCCCCAGGAACATGTGCTGGAGGCCGTCTTCCCCGTGGCGCAGGGCGATCTGGATTTCCGGCAGCCGGGGCAGGACCTGCCGGGGATCGGCGCAGTCCCCCCCCTGGCGAGCCACATAGAGGCCCACCGTGCGGTAGATGGCCCCGGTATCTACATATAAAAACCCCAGTTGGGCGGCCAGCGCCTTGGCCAGGGTACTCTTGCCCGCCCCGGAGGGGCCGTCGATGGCGATGCTGTGAAGGGTCATGTTGCTCCTTCCTCCTTACAGTGTTGGGCGGCGCTCTCCCCTGCCACCCGGCCGGTGCACCAGGCGATCTGGAGGTTAAAGCCCCCGGTATAGGCGTCCACGTCCAGCAGCTCCCCGGCCAGGAAGAGGCCAGCGGTCTTTTTGGACATCATGGTTTTGGGGTCCACTTCCCCTGTCTTCACCCCGCCGGCGGTGATGATAGCCTCTTTGATGGGCCGGGTCCCCGCCAGAGGGATGGCAAACCCCTTCATCGTCTCCATGAGCCGCCGCCGCTGGCCGCGGGTCATGGCGTTCACCGGCAGGTCCGGGGGGATCTCCGCCCGTGCGCCCGCCACCGGCACCATCAGCCGGGGCAGCAGGCCCTCTAAGAAGTTGTGGAAGGCCTTGTTGGGGGCCTGGGCCACGTCCCGGAGAATCCGGGCCTCTAACTTGGCCTCGTCCAGGGCAGGCTTCAGGTCGATGACAGCGGTGTACTGATCCTTGACCCAGTTGCCGTGGGCGCTGGCGCTGAGGACCAGGGGGCCTGAGAGGCCGAAGTGGGTGAAGAGCATCTCCCCCTGCTCCTGAAAAACCACCTTTTTCTTCTGGTTTTTCAGGGTGAGGGTGACATTTTTCAGGGACAGCCCCTGCATTTTGGCGCAGGTGTCCCCCTTTTCCTCCAGGGGGACCAACGAGGGCCGGGGTTCTATCACGGTGTGCCCCGCCGCCTGGGCCAGCCGATAGCCGTCCCCTGTGGAGCCGGTGGCCGGGTAGGACAGCCCCCCCGTGGCCAGGATCACCGCCCCGGCGGGCAGGGTCCCTTCCTCGGTCTCCACCCCGGTCACCTTTCCTCCTGCCAGCTCCAGGCCCGTGGCCCGGATATGGCGGAGGACAACCTTTTCCTTTTTCAGGGCGAAAAACAGGGCGTCGATCACATCGGCTGCCCGGTCTGAGCAGGGAAAAACGCGCCCCCCTCGCTCGGTCTTCAGGGGGACGCCCAGGTTTTCAAAAAATTCCATCACCGCCCCCGGGGGAAACCGGGTGACGGCGCTGTACAGAAAGCGCCCGTTCCGGGGCACGTTGTTCAGCACCCCCTCCGGGGTGGTGTTGTTGGTCAGGTTGCACCGGCCCTTGCCGGTGATGTACAGCTTGCGGCCTAGCTTTTCGTTGGGTTCCAGCAGGGTCACCTGGGCCCCTGCCCGGCGGGCAGACAGGGCGGCCATCATCCCGGCCGCGCCGCCGCCCACCACCACCACAGAAGGCTGGGTCATTGGTTGTCTTCCTCCATGCTGACGAAGACCCCATACTCCTGCCAGATGTGCTCCAGGCGCTCAAAGTGGTCCACCACGTCGGACTTGCTCCGGGCAATGGCCACCAGCAGCGCGTTAATCAGGCTCAGGGGGGCCACCAGGGAGTCCACAAAGGAGGCCATGTCGCTCTTGGCCAGCAGGACATAGTCCGCCGACTTCGCCATGGGGTTCGAGGGGCTGTCGGTGATGGCAATGATCTTCGAGCCCCGCTCGTGGGCGAAGTTGATGGCCCGCACCGTCCGCCGGGAGTACCGGGGGAAGGACAGGCCGATGACCACATCCCCCTGGGCCACCTGGACGATCTGGTCAAAGATCTCCTGGTTGGCGCTCTCGCCCACGTGGACCACATTGTCGAACATCAGGCCGAAATAGAAGGATAGGAAGCCCGCCAGAGACCCCGAGGATCGGGTGCCCAGAATGTAAATTTTCTTGGCCCCCACAATGGCATCCACCGCCGACTGGAAGATGTCCCGGTCGATCTCCTCCATGGTCAGGCGGATCTTTTCCATATCCGACTGCATCACCGTGGAGACCACGTCCTGGTTGCCGATGATGTCGTTGCTGACCTCGATGCGCTGGATGGAGGTCAGCTTGTTGCGAATCATTTCCTGCAATGCCTTTTGCATGGCGGGGTAGCCGTCATATTTCAGCTCCGAGGCGAAGCGGACCACCGTGGACTCACTGACGTGCACGGTCTTTCCCAGTTTGCTGGCTGTCATAAAGGCCGCCTTGTCATAGGAGGATAAAATGTAATTGGCAATGAGTTTCTGTCCCTTGGAAAAGGTGTTCATTTTGCTGCTGATGAGAGATAAAATGTCCTTCGACATAAAAACCGCCCTCCCACGCCAATCCGGCATCCCCCTGGCCGCCGCCCCCCGAAGGAGCCGCCGGCGGGCAGATCCGGTCTTGGCCATTTCTTTTGGGATCATTATAGCGCGGTTTTTCTCATTTTGCAAGAAAAAATTCTTTTACTTGCAGGCCCTTTCTATTTTACGTGTGCTTCCCCTTTTCCGCCAGCGGGCCCCTTTGTTTCGACAAACTTCAGGCCTCTTTCCCTCCGGGCCCCTCCCTCAGCCCCTTGGATGGGGTCCCTCCAACAGGTCGATCTCCTCCTCGCTCAGGGGCCGCCACTGGCCGGGGGCCAGGCTCCGGTCCAGCGTCAGCCTCCCTTCCCGCACCCGCTTGAGCCGGTGCACCTTCATTCCGCAATGGGCGCACATCCGCCGCACCTGGCGGTTCTTCCCCTCGTGGATCACCACAGACAAAACGGCCCGCTCCCCCATGGCCCGAACCAGGCGGACCTTGGCCGGCCGCAGCCGCTGGCCGTCCAGGGTCATGGGCCGTGCCAGTTCCTCCACCGCCTCCGGGCGGAAGGGGGAGACCCAAACCAGGTATTCCTTCTCCACTTCGTGGCGGGGATGGAGGAGGGTGTTGGTCAGCTCCCCGTCGTCGGTGAGCAGCAGCAGCCCCTCAGAGTCCATGTCCAGCCGCCCCACCGGCCACACCCGCCCGCCGCAGCCGGACACCAAGGCGGCCACCGTGGGCCGCCCCTTTTCGTCAGAGAGGGTGGTCACCACCCCACGGGGCTTGTAGAGCATCAGCACCCGGCGGCCCCGGCTCCGGCCGATGGCTTTGCCGTCCAGGGCGATGGCATCCCGGTGGGGGTCGGCCCGGTCGCCCAGGGCGGCGGGTTTGCCGTTCACCGTCACCCGGCCCTGCTGTATGTATTCCTCCGCCCGGCGGCGGGAGCAGATTCCCGCCGCCGACAGGAGCTTTTGCAGCCGTTCCTCCATGGCTGACCTCTCTTTCTTTTATTTCCCGGCCCCCTTGGAAAAGAGGGCCAGCATCTCGTCAAATCCCGGTGGCTGGTCGGTTTGCAGCAGAGCCAGGGCCCCCTCCTCCAGCTTCTTTTTCACCACGTCCCGATTGGCACTGCCGGCCCAGACCAGATAGGTCTGGCCCACCTGCCGCTGGCCCACCCAGAAGGTCACCCGGCCGGCGATCTCTCCCTGGACCACTGGGGCCGGAACCTCTTGGGGCAGGTCGGTTTTCATGGTGACCTCCTCCCCCTCTCCCAGGGGATAGGCCACCGTCTCCCGGGCGGCCACCGGCAGGGCGTGGAGGAGGCTGTTCCCCACGGGCACCCGCCCCAGGATCTGTCCCTTTTCCGCCAGCACCTGCCGGGGGAAGGCCGAAAAGCCGTAGTCCAGCAGGGCCTTGTGGTCGGCCCAGTCGTCCCGGTCGTTGAGGGTGACGCAGATGAGCCTCTGCCCGTCCCGTTCCGCGCTGGACACTAAGGTGCGGCCGGCCTGGCGGATGTAGCCCGTCTTCATGCCGGTGCAGCCGTCGTACTGCCACAGCAGCTTATTGTGGTTGGTGAGCTGCCGCCCCTCCAGGGTGACGGTCCGGGTGGCCATGATCTCCGCCACCGTGGGGTTGTCCAGGCAGGCCGCCCCCAGCCTGGCCATGTCCAGGGCGGAGGCGTAGTGGTTCTCGTCTCCCAGGCCGTTGGGGTCGGAGAAGTGGGTGTGGGTCATCCCCAGGTCCTGGGCCCGCTGGTTCATCCAGTCCACAAAGGTCTCCACATTTCCCCCGCAGATGGCCGCCAGGGCCACCGCCGCGTCGTTGCCCGAGTGGAGGAGCAGGCCATAGAGGAGGGTTTTCAGGGAAAGCTCCTCCCCCGGCTTCAGGTAGAGGGAGGTTCCCTCAATCCCCGTCCATTCCCGCCGAATGGTGACCGAACGGGATAGATCTCCCTCCAGATATTCCGCCGCCACCAGGGCGGTCATCAGCTTGGTGGTGCTGGCAATGGGCCGGGGGGTGGTTTCGTCCCGGGCGTAGAGCACCCGGCCGGTCTCTCCATCCATCAAAACAGCGGAGGCCGCGGAAACCGCCGGCGCCTCCGCCGCTTGGGTATGGATCACAAACCCCGGCAGCAAGGCGCAGAGCACCCCCAGGGCGGCAAGTTGTTTTCGCACAGGATTCCCTCCATCCAAACAGAGTTTCCCCCTTAGTATGGAGCGAACCGGAGGAATTTATCCCTCCGCCTCCTGTTTTTTCGCTTTCTTTTCCTCCATGAGGCCGGTGATCTTATTGACCACATCGGGAATCATATCCACCACCCGGTCCAGGCTGGTCTCCGGGGCGGCGTCCACGGCCAGCACCTTCACGGAGGTGCCGTTCACCACCAGGAAGCACACGGGGGTCACCTTCACCCCGGCGCCGCCGCCGCCCCCAAAGGGGTTCTCCCCCAGGGGCTTGGGGGCCTTGCCGCCGAATTCCGA
Organism: Clostridiales bacterium; assembly: GCA_022764045.1. Taxonomy (GTDB): domain Bacteria; phylum Bacillota; class Clostridia; order Oscillospirales; family Oscillospiraceae; genus Evtepia. Next base: position 56,738 of record JALERU010000028.1, read on the forward strand.
GCCGCCGGTGCCAAAGCCGAAGGAGATCTTCGACACGGGCACCAGGGTGATTTCTCCGGCCACGATGGGCTCTCCCACCACCGTGTTGGCGTCCACCGCCTCCCGGATGCGCCGGATGGTTTCGGCCATGAGTTCATTCACAGGATGATTATTTTCCATTGCTTGGCTCCCCTTTCTGTTGGGCGGCGGACGCGGCCGCCGCGGCTTTTGTTTCTTTTCGATGGTTCCACAGGGTCTTTAGGGCCGCCACCCCCAGGGGGAGGCCGATCCCCAGCAACTGGGCCACAGTCAGCGACAGGGCCGCCCGGACGTAGAGCCGGGGCTTTTCCAACTGGTAATCCAGATACAGGGCCACCTGGCGGTCCTTGAGGACAAAGTTTGCCTCCACAAAGGCCAGCAGGGCCTCGATCACCCCCCAGGCCCGGCCATAGTGGATGGCAGCGTCGGCGGGGTCGGGCTCACTCCAGGTGAGCTCCAGGGTCAAATGGTCGATTTGCAGGGCGCGGCGGAACTTCCCCGCCGCCGCCCGGACTGCCGGCAGCAGATCTAGGGCCAGGTCCAAGGCTCCGCCCAGGGTGGGCTTTGGTTTTTCCTTGGGGGGCTTGTCCCGGTTCTTTTGGGCCTTTTTCTCGGCCTTTCGCTGCTTCTTTTCCCGCTTTTGTGCTTCCTTATCCGGGTCCTTTTTCCGGGGGTATAGGGAGATCCACTTGGGTCCCAGCCGCAGCTTGACCCAGCCGCCAGACTGGTCATAGCCCGCCGCCACCCCCAGCCGGAGGAACATCGCCAGCAGCACCAGGGCCGCCAAAACCGCCAGGAGAATCCATGGGATCATAGGCCTTCCTCCTCTCCTTCCCCGCCGCCCTCGGGCAGCGGGGGCAATTCCTCCAGGCTGGCCAGCCCAAAGCTCCGCAGGAAGACGGAGGTGGTGCCATAGAGGATGGGCCGCCCGGGGGCGTCCAGGCTGCCCTGGGGGGCAATGAGCTCCCGATCCAGCAGCAGGGACAGGGAGTGAGAACTGTCCACCCCCCGGGCCTGGTCAATGTACACCCGGGTCACCGGCTGAAAATAGGCCACCAGGGCCAGGGTCTCCAAGGCCGCCGGAGAGAGCTTGTCCGGCTTCTTCCGGGCCAGCAGCCCCCGGATGACCTCCCCCCACTGGGGGGCAGACACCATCTGCCAGCTGTTTTCCAGCCGGGCCAGCCGCAGCCCCGCGCCCTGGGTCTCATAGTTTCGGGCCAGGGCCTGGCAGGCCTCTTCCACCTGGGGCAGGGGGCAACCCAGAGCCTGGGCCAGGCGTTCCCCCTCCACCGGCTCTCCCAAGGCAAAGAGGATGGCCTCCAGGGCGCTTTCCAGGTTGTTCCGCTCCATTGCCATCCCCTCCTTTTCTCTTGGTTTTCATGTGGAGATCCGTGAGATCACCGGGTTTTCCATGTCCCCTTCCAGGTGAACTTTTCCCCCCCGGCAGAGTTCCAGCAGGGCCAAAAAGGTGGCCGTGGCCTCCGACCGGCTCCGGCTGGGCCGAAGGAGCTCTGCCAGTGAAAGGGGGCCCTCCCCTTCCAGCCGGGTCAGAACCTCCGCCGATTTGGCCTCCACCCGATAGGGCTCCGGCCGAACCACGCCCCGGAACTCCCCCAGGGCGGGGGGAATCTCCCGGCGCCGGCGGCGGTGCCAGCGTTCTATGGCCCGGGTCAGCTCCTCCTTGCTGTGTTCATAGCGGTACACCCGCTGGGCGAAAGCGGGCTCCGGCCCCTTGGAAAAGGCCGCCCGCCCCTGGCGGTAGGCTTCCTCCAGTTGGGGGAGCACCGTCAAGACCCGCCGGTAGCTCGCCTGGCGCTGGCGGGCCTCCAGGGAGGCGATGAGTTCTTCCATCTCCGCCTGGGCCTGGCGGTCCTCCTGGGCCAGGAGCATCTTGGTTTTCAGCAGCATCAACTGGGAGGCCATGGCGATGAATTCCCCCGCCACCTCCAGGTCCATGGCCCGGCGGGCTTCCATCCAGGCCAAAAACTGCTCCAAAATCTCCGCCAGGGGGACATCCCGGATGGCGAGCTTGTTCTTTTTCAAAAGATGCAGGATCAGGTCCAGGGGCCCTACGAAATCCTCGGCGGCCTGGGGCCCCTCCTTCCGCACACCCTTCAGATGATAGATCGGCCGTTCCATCCGGTCACCTCAGGGCAGCCAGGACCCCTTGGAACACGAAGTCCGACCCCCTTAGCATCCCGTCCACCACCCAGGCCCGGGCGGCCATCAGGAAGCCGTCCAGCACCCCGAACCACAGCAGGGCCATGAGAACAATCATGCCATACCGCTCCAGGCGCATCCACTGCAGATACAGCCGGTCCGGCAAAAACATGGCCAGCACCTTGGAGCCGTCCAGAGGCGGGAAGGGGATCAGGTTGAAGATCCCCAGGCCGATGTTCAGCAAAATCAGCACCGAGAAAAACTCCAGGGCCAGAGCCAGCCCCGTGGTCTCCCCCTTCACCACCATCACCGCGTACAGGCCGCTGTAAACCAGGGCGGAGAGATAGGCCAGCACAAAGTTGGAGATGGGCCCGGCCAGGGCGGTGATGGCCATCCCCTGCTTGGGGTGCTTAAAATACCGAGGGTCCACCGGCACGGGCTTGGCCCAGCCGAAGCCCACCACCACCATCATCAAAAGGCCAAAGACATCCAGGTGGTGGATGGGGTTGAGGGACAGTCGGTGGCTCCGCTTGGCCGTGGGGTCCCCCAGCCAGTAAGCCGCCAGCCCGTGGCAGACCTCGTGGACCACCAGGCACAGCAGAACCGCCACAATCCGCAGCCCCATGGCCCCCATGCTGGTCCAGTCTACCCCTTGGGCCAGCTGAGAAAATACGCCCATATCCCGTCTCCTTCCACCAGTATGCCAAAAAATGGCCCGATTAACCCGGAAATTTCCTTCCAGGCAGAGGGTTGTTTGTCAGTTGATAGTAAATTATATCAAAGATTTCCCCATCTGGCAAGGCACACTTCGAGGGGCTGCGGGGGGATTCCACAAGGTCCCGCGCCCTTAGCTGTCACCGAAGAGGACTGATGAGGGGGCGATATGGAAGAGCGGCGGGCAGAAGAATCCCGTTCTTCAAAAACCGCAGATGCGGAACGGTGCATAGACAACACCAACTTCGTGCCGATCCCCACCAATGCCGCCAATCGTTCGGAAAATGAGAATCGTGTGTCTGCTTTTCTGTGATGGACGCCGGAGGAGCTTCGATGGTATCATGAGGGCAATCAAACAGGAAAGGAACGTGCGATTATGGAACAAGGGAAAGTATTGGAATGTAAGGCCTATTGGGATGAGGCGGGAAAGCTCTTTTCCAGTCTTCCCATTGGAACGCCCGAAATCCTGGACAGCATGGAAAAAGTGCCCGCCGCCCTGAAGGAACAGAAGGTTTCCTCGGTGTGCGTTGTGACGGACAAGGGCATTCTCGCCGCCGGCCTGCTGGACGGCCTCCAGGCCGCCTTAACGGAGGCCGGCATCGCCACCGCAATCTACGACGGCGTAGTCCCCAACCCCACCGTTGCCAACGTGGAAGCGGCAAGGGAGGTCTATCTCTCCCACCAGTGCAACGGCATCCTCGCCCTGGGCGGCGGTTCCGTGATGGACTGCGCCAAGGTCATGGCCACCAGAGTGGCCGCCCCGGATACCCCCGTGATGGACATGCTGGGCCTTTACGCGCCCCAGAGCCCTCTGCCCCCCTTTATCGCCATCCCCACCACCGCAGGCACCGGCAGTGAGACTACCATCGCCGCCATCATCACCACCGACGAGGACCACAGAAAGCTCATCGTCATGGCGGTGGAGTTCATCCCCGCCTACGCGGTCTTGGACCCCAAGCTGACCCTGGGCCTGCCAAAGGCCATCACCGCGGCCACCGGCATGGATGCCCTGGCCCACGCGGTGGAGTCCTACATCGGCACCTTCCGCACCGAGTATTCCGACGCTAAGGCCATTGAAGCTGTGCAGGGCGTCAAGGCCTATCTGAAGCGTGCCTATGACAACGGCGCAGATGAAGCGGCCAGGGAGGGGATGCTGCTGGCCTCCCACAACGCAGGGATCTCCTTCACCCGGGGCTTTGTGGGCTACGTCCACAGCATCGCCCACACTCTGGGCAGCGTGTACAACATGCCTCACGGCCTGGCCATCGCCATCACCATGCCCTATGTGCTGGAGGCCTGCGGCGAGAGCATCTATGAATCCCTGGGCGATCTGGCCATCCGCTGCGGCATCGCGCCGGCGGGGGCCCAGGATAAAGAGGCCGCCCTGGCGTTCATCGATTGGGTCAAGGAACTGAATGCCTCCATGGGCATCCCCTCTGTGGCCGACTGCCTCAAGGAAGAAGACATCCCCGCCATGGCGGCCATGGCCGATGAGGAGGCCAACCCCACCTATCCCGTCCCCCTGCGCATGGACGCAGAGGAGCTGGCAGCCATCTACCGGAAGATGCTGCCCTGACGCAGAAGGACTTGCGAAAGGCACGGCTGACCGCCGTGTCTTTTGCGCCAACCCCCCATTGTTTCCCGGGCGAATTGATCCATGGCCCCCTGCGCCGCCATACAGGCCGGCAGACTGCCCAATGTCTCTAACCGCCGAAATGAATGGAACAAGGAGGAACCGTTTATGAATTTACTCCACTTGGAATACTTCCGGGAAGTTGCCATCAGCGAGCACGTGCAGAAAACAGGCGAGAAACTTCACGTCAGCCCCTCGGCCATCAGCGCGGGGATTCGCAGCCTGGAGCAGGAGTTGGGGGGCAACCTCTTTGACCGGGTCGGCCGCAATATGCGTCTGAATGAATTCGGCAAACGCTTCCTTCCCTATGTGGAGGAGGCCTTCGACTGTCTGCAAAACGGCGTGGACGCTGTGCACGCCGCCCAGGGCCGCCATCTGCGGCTGGTCAGCTTTTCTGTTCAGGACGGCGCCCTCTGGGACGAGCTCCTGCTTTCCTTCGGGGCGGAGCACCCGGATATCCACATCCGCCAGCTCAGCCAGGACCCCGACCGCCAGGGAAAGCTGCTGGAGCAGGCCAACCTGGACTTTATCCTCACCGACCTGGACCTGAACAACAGTACCCTGGATCACTGCGATCTGTTCCGGGACAAGCTGGTCCTGGCCGTCTCCAAGGATCACCCCCTGGCCCCCTCCACCGATACACCCCGGAGCATTTTTGACTTTCAAGACGATCTCTTCCTCTTTCGCCCCAAAGCAGATATCTTCCAGCAATATGTGGATCAGATTTTCACGGAGATCGGCTTCCGCCCCTCCAAAACCATGGCCATGGAATACATGCTGCGCTATCGCATGTTTGAAAAAGGGCCGGGCGTCATCATCACCACCCAGTGCGCCGCGCGCCAGGAAAAATCCCTTTCCGATTCCGCGGTCTGCCTGGAGATTAAGGAGTTTTCCGGCTTTTCCCTGGTGAAAAAGCTCTACTGGAAAAAAAGCGCCCCCCTCTCCCTCAGCGCCGCCATTTTCAAGGAATACCTTCAAAACTACCCCTATCTTCCCAAAGACTAACCCCGCCCCGCAACCGTCTGGGGCATCGTTCTCTCTGTCCGTTCGTTTTTCTCCCAATCTACTCCAAAGAGCCTTTCCAGCGGGATCCTACTACCGCCGGAAGGGCTCTTTGGGGCGTTTTCCCCTCGGTTGCAAACGGTCCGGATCTGGTATACAATAAGGAATCCAGCCGCTACGCCGACACAGGAGAGGAGGAATCCCATGGGCGAAAAAAAGACATTTTACACAGAGCTTGCCTATCTGCTGGGTCTTGTGCTGCTGGCCCTGGGAACCGCCCTGATGGAGAAGGCGGATTTCGGCTTGTCCATGGTGGTCGCCCCCGCCTATTTGGTGCACCTAAAGGTGTCCCAATCCCTGGAATGGTTTACCTTCGGCATGGCCGAGTACTGTTTGCAGGCTGCCCTGCTTCTGGCGATGTCCTTGGTGTTCCGGCGGTTCAAACCCATGTATCTCTTCTCCTTCTGCACCGCGCTGCTCTATGGGTTTATTTTGGATGTTTGGATTGGGCTTGTGGAGCATCTCCCCAACAACGGCCTGGCCGCCCAGTTCGTCTTTTACTTCATAGGGCTCTTTCTGTGCGCCGTCGGCGTTTCCCTGCTCTTCCACACTTATATCGCGCCGGAGGCCTATGAGCTGCTTGTCAAAGAGATCACCGCACAGCTTCACGGAAACATCGCCGTGATCAAAACAATCTATGACTGCTGTAGCTGCAGCGTTGCGGTGATTCTGTCCTTCGCCTTTTTTGGGCTCTGGCATTTGGAGGGAGTCAAAGCCGGCACCATCCTGTGCGCGCTGGTCAACGGCTGGCTCATCGGGAAATTCGGGGCCCGGTTTGAAAAGAACTTCCATTTCCGCGACGCCTTTCGTCTCCGGAAATTTTTCACTTGACAGAGGCGCTGTTCCATTTGATCCAGACCCGCGTTCTCCCGCGATTCCACGCCAAATACCCGACGGCGACCGGCCCCGCCTAACCCGCCCCCTCCTTCCGGCACAGCAGCCAGCCGGCGCAGAGCAGCAGCATAAAGTTCCCGCTCTTCCCCAGCACCCAGATTCCCAGGGCGGCCAGCCCCAGGGCCAGCCCTCTGGTCAGAAAGCCGCACACTCCTTCCCCCGCGCTTGGACCTGCCAGCCAAGTTACCACTGCCCGGAGGACCCGCCCCCCGTCCAGGGGACCTGCGGGCAGCAGGTTGAACACCCCCAGGGCCAGGCTCACCCCCGTGAGCAGGTAGGCGTCCACGCCGCCGAACCGACGGCCCCATGCCGCCGCAACCCAGGCCAGGATCAAGCTGGCGGCAGGCCCCGCCAGGGCCACCACGCACTCCTCCCCATAGGTAAAGACCCGCTCCCGCCGGGGACGGATCACCGCCCCCACGCCGGTGAGGGAAAAACGGTCAACCCGTCCCCCCAGGGCCCGGATGGCCGCCAGATGGCCCAGCTCATGAACCGCCGCCGCCACCGCCACCCACACCAGCAGCCGAAGGGACGCCGCCAGCAGCAGCGCCCCTAAAATCAGCCAAAAGCCTCCGGTGCTATGGATCTTATTGCCCGCCATTCTCCCCTCCTTCCGTCACTCGCTCCGGCTGGGTCTCCTCCGCCGGTTCCTGGTCCTGCGCCTGGTCCGTCCCGGCGGGTTCCTCCCTGTCGAACACCCCCGACCAGAGGGACCGGAAGGTCTCCACCGCCGGCTCTCCCTTGGAGAAGGATTCTCCCATCCGGGCAAACACCGCCTGGAAATCCGTGTCCTGCCGCACCAGCTCCCCCACCGTGGAGGACAGCTGGGAAACCGGCCCCAGATCCAGGCCGCGCCCAACAAAGACCACGCCAAAGAGCACCAGACAAACCACCAACTGCCGCAGCCGCCGTCTCTCTCCTTTGGAGAGCTTCTCTTTTCTCCGGCCCGGTTTCCTTGTCCCTTCCCCTGCCATCATCCTCTCCCCCTTTCCCGGTTTGGTTTACTCTATCTCTATGGCTCCCCACCGCCAAATATACCTCCAAAATTCCCCTGTTCCCCGCTTGACATTCCCGCTCACCTCAAGTATAATGGTACGGTCCATCGGGGTGTGGCGAAGCTTGGTATCGCGCTTGGTTCGGGTCCAAGAGGCCTCGGGTTCGAATCCCGACACTCCGACCACTCAGAAAAAGCTCTAAGGCGATGGAAAAAGCCTTAGGGCTTTTCCATACGCCGGACGGGTTTTTTCTTCGCTTCTGACCGCGCCCCGCCGCGCTGGGTTTTGATTTGGTTAATTGAAACCAGAAAGGCTCAGATACTCCCTGAAATTCCAGGGAGAGAAAGGAGCGGTGTGGGACATCCCCGGAATGGTTGCACGGTCCAGATCCCCGCTGTCCACTAGCACCTCGGCTTTCAATATCTTCAGCGCTACCTCATAATATAGCAACACAGCCCTTGGCCTTATTAAGCGGCGTAATGTCCAGACTTCGGTGTTGGGCCAGAGAATAAAAAATGCAAAACTGTGCAGAATAGTTTTATCTTGTAAAGGAGCTGGGATTTCTATGATTGAACAGGACACGATAAAACTGCTTCGAGAATGTGACGCAGGCGTTAAAATGGGGGTCGCATCCATTGATGATGTTCTTGAGCAAGTACACAGTGGTACCCTCAAGCAATATCTGGCGGAGTGCAAAAAGGAACATGAAAAGCTAAAGAGTGAGATTCAGACCCTACTGAACAAATATCATGATGACGGAAAAGAACCAAACCCCATTGCCAAAGGTATGTCCTGGATGAAAACCAACATGAAAATGGGGATGGACAACTCCGATCAGACGATTGCGGACCTGATGACAGATGGCTGTAATATGGGTGTCAAATCGCTGAACCAGTATCTGAACCAATATGAGGCAGCAGATGAAGTTTCCAAGGATATTGCGAAACGGCTGATTAATTTGGAAGAACAGCTTGCTGTGGACATCCGCAAGTTTTTATAAGAATATACTGCAATACGCCACCTTCGTTGCTCTAAAAAGCAGGAGGTGGTGTTTTTGGGAAGGCGCATCACTGCTTGGCCTGTCTTTTAATTCAGCAGATAGATACCCAAATTTAGATACCCGGCAAATGCGACCCATAACAAATATGGAAGCATCAGATACCCTGCTGTCTGGGAAATCTGATAAAACCGTACGATGGTTGCTAAAATGAGAAGCCATAAAAGGATGAGCCAAAGGAAAGAGAACAGATATAATGATAGATTGAAAAAGAAAATGGACCAGAAGAAATTAACACCTAGCTGTATCCCATACAGCCGCAATGCCCTGTTGATGGTCTGTTGTGGTTGTGCCGACATGAGAACCAGATAGGTTGCCAGTCCCATTAAGACAAACAAAAATGTCCATACCACTGGGAAAAGCCATCCTGGCGGAGACAGGGGTGGTTTGTCAAATGCTGCAAAGGTGTTCATACTTTCTCGGGACAGCCATGCAGAAACTCCACCTACCGCAAGTGGGATAGCAATACAAATTAACAGCTGTCGTCGTTTTAGATTCAAGAAAATCACCTCCATAGAAGCATCCTATGAGTTTCCATATCGCTCCATACGTCGATTCTCTTAAAATTCTATACACTTGCGTATTGAAGTGCACTTCCGGAGCCTGATCTACGGGGGATATAGATGCTTGGCTTGAGATGTAACGCTCCCGCTTTTAATAAAACACAGAAAACACCGTTCAAATTCACTTTTAAGCAGTGTATCCTCCAAATTTTCATTTTGCAGGATAAAGCCTCTTGCTGACTGCTTGCAAGCCATTGATATTACTGGATTTTGACAGATCCTTTAATGACGCTCCGACCAAAGAAAAAGCCTTGATCCGTTGCGGATCAAGGTTTTTTCTTTATAGATCAATGATTTTCCGGCTTATTATTGAAACACGTTCTCCTCCCTGTCCCCTCTCCCGGCCTCCCAGAACGCACTTGCCCGCCGACCTATCCCGTGTACATGCGCAGAAAAGCCCCCAGGGCCGCCAAACGGCGGATTCCCTGCGGGCTTCTTTTCCTCCATATCTGTTAGATATCTGCCCTCTGTTCAGGAAAAGTGTTTTGTTAAATGGAAATCCGAACTCCTGGGGAGTGGAGACGTCCCCATCCCTTCAAAAGAAGCGCAAAAGATCGCTCTGGATAGATTGTAAAACGCCGTTAACCTCCAGACCATGCACAGCGCAACCCATTCAATGTCTCTCCCTGACGGGATTGGGGGAGATCAGATTTGCCGCCTGTGGTAATTAAATTTGCTCCATGATCAATCGCTCCTGTCTCCTTCAAATTTTATCTGCCAGATCCACAGCCTGCTTACAGCCATCGGTTTTCTCAATGTCACCTACGTTCAGCACCCCTGGAACCATGACCTCGCCCACCATTTTCCATTTCAGCAGCGCGGCAGTACGCTCCATGGGGACACGCACACCGTCCAGGACGGACATATCTTCCTCCTCGCAGCAGGCGATCACAGCGCACTCCTTGCCCGCAAAATCTTTGCCGCCCACTACCAGTGAGTACAGCCTGTCAATAACACCCTTGATCTGGGCGGGGATGGAGTACCAGTAGACAGGAGTGGTAAAGACCACAGCATCCGCCTCCAGAATGGCCGGAGCGACGGTATTGAAATCATCGTCAAAAGAACAGGCCTTTCCCGTCTTGTAGCATGTCTCGCAGGCATGACAGCCGCCAACGTTCATCATAGCCGCATCAAAGCGGGTAATTTGGTGGCCCTTGGCCTGGGCTGCCTGGATGAAAGCATCCGTCATGGCAAAGCTGTTGCCTTTCTTGCGGGGGCTGCCGGTAATCACTACAATTTTTTTACTCATAAAAACTGCTGTCTCCTTATTACATTTTTCAACCAGCTTGGCTTTACTGGCAGGTTATATTAGTATATTACCATGAATTAAAGGGATGGCAAGTACGCACATGAAAGTGAGATACTCACCCTAAGGAGAGTGTAAAATTGGCAATCGCTGCATAGCGCAAGAGTGTTTGCAAACAACCGGTTTCAGCTGTACGCTATCTCTAAGCAACGGGAATGATACCTTGACATCTGCCTCTCCCTCCGTCATTATGTAGGTAGCCCCAGCGAAAAAGAATGGAGGGCGAATATGAAAGAGACCAGAGTTATGACTATCATGTGACGGATCTTTGCAAAATAGGAGAAACAAAAATGCGGAATCGGATTTTTCAGATCATCGAAAGTGCAGAAGAAAACGACCGGGCCAGCGCGGCCTATGACATCATTATGATTGCAATTATTGTCATTGGTATTATCCCATTGGCATTCAAAGTAAGGTATCCTGTCTTCTTCTTTATCGACAAATTCGTGGGGATTGCCTTTTTGATCGACTATATCCTCCGGCTTTGGACGGCTGATATCAAACTGAAAAAAGGGATGAAATCATTTTTTATTTATCCCTTTACGCCCATGGCTCTCATTGATCTGGTCTCCATCTTTCCGCTGTTTGTCTCCACGTATCATGGCCTTCGGCTGCTGCGTTTGACCCGAGGAATCCGATTGTTCCGGGTGTTCCGAACCCTGAAGATCATCCGCTACTCAAAAAACGTGGATCTTATCATTGATGTGATAAAGGCGCAAAGGGCGCCCCTTTGCGCCGTCTGTTCCCTGGCGGTTGGATACGTCCTCATCTGTGCCTTGGTGATTTTTAATGTAGAACCAAATACCTTTCACACCTTCTTTGATGCGATTTATTGGGCCACCGTTAGTTTGGCCACCATAGGATACGGCGATTTGTGTCCCACGACTACGATTGGACGGCTTGTGACGGTTGTTTCCTCCTTTGTCGGCATCGCCATTGTGGCCCTTCCGGCCAGCGTAATCACGGCCGGCTATATCGAAAAACTCAACGAAGATAAGGACAAAACAAACCCTTAAACCGGCGGCCTCCCCAGTTTCCCACAACGGTTTTAGAAAAGCCGGCAAATCTCCTGGGAGATTTGCCGGCTTTTTGCCGCATTACTGAAAGCTGGGTGGGGTGACCTCTCGGCCTGCGAAGGTGTTGGGGCCGGGGTTGGACAGGGAAAAATACATTTTGGCGGCCTTTGTGGTGCCGAAGTCGCGGTTGGAGCCGCTGTCCTGCACAGCATTGAAGGCATCCCGGAACATTTGGTTGTGGGCCTCCTCCCGGTTGAGGAGGAAATCAATGGTTTCCCGCACCTTCTTATCCTCAATTTGGCGATACAGGTATTCATACACCACCTTTGCCCGCTGTTCCGAGGCAATGTTGCTGAGAAGATCCGCGCACAGGTCACCGGTCACCGTGACATAGTCCGAGGTCCAAGAGTAGCCGGAGGCATTGATCAGACCTGGATTGAGCCCCAGCAGGACATGGGTCTCGATCTCGCCCGCTTTGACTTGACCCGCCTCCACATCATGGCCATTGAGCAGATTGATCGTTTGTGCCACCATCTCCATATGGCTCAGTTCCTCCGCCGCAATATCCATAAACAGGTCCTTGATCTTCGGGTCCTTAATCCGGAAACTTTGGGACATATACTGCATCGCCGCTTTCAATTCGCCGTTGCCGCCGCCAAGCTGTTCCTGCAGCAATGCTGCGTACTGTGGATTGGGACGTTCCACCGCCACTGGGTGGAATAACCTCTTTTCATGCTGAAACAAGCAAATCCCTCCTTTTTATATCCTGCTGTTAGTTTCCCGAATTTAGAAAGAACTATACACCCCGCCCCAGGGGTGTCCGCGATTTTGTCTTCATAGGGCAATTTCTGTTTTTTGAAAAAACATTTGACATAACCCCGTTCCTGTGATAATATAAATCTCGCTCCGCAAGAGAACACCTTGCCCAGCACAAAAATGCGCGAGTGGTGGAATTGGCAGACTCGCTAGATTCAGGTTCTAGTGTGCAATACGCACGTGCGGGTTCAAGTCCCGCCTCGCGCACCAAAAATCGGCAAACTTCGACAAGAGGTTTGCCGATTTTCTTTTTCTATTTACTTTTCCCCAGCAGCACAGTATACTTATCATGTAAACGCGGCAAATTGGGAGTTGAGGGGAACCGCTAATGATGCAAATGCCCAATGAAAATATTGATACGACCATGTTTGCTCCTTGCGGAATGAATTGCAAGGTTTGTTATAAACACTGTTATCATAAAAATCCATGCGCAGGCTGCTTGAACAGCGATGAGGGGAAACCGGAGCATTGCCGCAAATGCAAAATAATGGACTGTATCAAAGCAAAGCGACGGTCCTATTGCTTCGAATGTTCCGAATACCCCTGTAAGCTGATTAAAAATCTTGAAAAAAGCTATCATAAGCGGTATCAAGCAAGCCTTATAGAAAACAGCCGTTTTGTTCAGGCGCATGGTTTAGAGGCCTTCATGGCACAGCAAAAAGCAAAATATACTTGCCCTAAATGTGGCGGTATTATTTCTATTCACGACAGAGAATGTAGTGAATGTCAAAAGAAAATGGAGTAACAAAATTCCTGTTTGTAATGCAGATATCTATTCTCGCAACGGAGCGAAGAAAGAGGAAAGCAGCGGTATCTCTGAAAACACCGCTGCTTTCCTCTTTTTGACTTTGGAAGGCTCTTTCGATCCGTTGGTTTTCCGTGGTTACTTTCCCTCTCCCACGGCGCTCTCCGCCTCATACCGGCGGGCCCAGTCCTCAAATTCCTCCATGGGCAGGGGCCGGGAAAACACATAGCCCTGCACCATGTCGCACCGGATGGCTCGGAGGAAATCCAACTGTTCCTCCCGCTCGATGCCCTCGGCCACGGTCTCCATGTCCAGCTTGGCCGCCAGCTCCACCACGCTGCGGACGATGTCCCGGGCCTTCTCGCTGCTCATGTCCAGGAAGAAGGTGCGGTCCATTTTCAGGGTGTCCACGTCAAATTCCTTCAGGGTCCCCAGGGAGGAATACCCCGCGCCGAAGTCGTCCATGGAGCAGCAGAAGCCCATCTGGTGCATCCGGGCAATGCCCCGCTTGATCCGCTCGTTGTGGGCCCGGTCAAAGAACATAGACTCGGTGAGCTCAAACTCAATGGCCCGGGGCGCCAGTCCGCAGGCCTGGGCAGCGGCGTGGAATTTCTCCAGGAAATCCTCCTCATAGAAGTGGTGGCGGGAGAGATTAACCGACACGGGATACCAGGGCTTCCCCGCCGCCGTGCGCCGCCGGTAGAAGGCGCACACCTGCTCAAACACATAGAAATCCAGTTGACAGATCTTCCCGTTGCGCTCGAACAGCGGCACGAAATCCGCCGGAGAGATCAGGCCCAGTTCCGGGTGGTTCCACCGAACCAGCGCCTCCGCCCCCCGCAGGCCGCCGCTCTCCAGAGCCACCTTAGGCTGCAGATAGACTTGGAAGTCCCCTCGGGCCAGGGCTCGGCTAAATTGGGCGTCCAGCTCCTGCTCCCGCTTCACCTGCCGGGCAATGCTGTCGTTGTAAAAGACACAACGGCCCCGGGTCACCGCCGCCTCATCCCGGGCGGCGATCCGCGCCCGGTCCATCAGGACCCGGATGTCCTCCTCCGGCTGCTCCGCCAGGCAGCACCCGGAGGCAAAGGTAATCTGCTGGCCGGGGTAGAACTGGTTTACCCAGCGGCTCACCGTCTCCTGCAGCCTATGAACCCGGGCTTGCAGCCCCTCGGCGTCGGTCTCGTTGAGGCAGAGGAAGAAATGATCCATCTCGCCCCGGGCCACAAACTCGCCCTTGTCCAACTGGCCCTCAATACTCTGGTTCATCATCCGAAGCATCTCATTGCCCATGCTGAACCCCTGTTTCTCGTTGAAGAGCTTAAAGTTCCGCACGTTCAGCAGGGCGATGGCTTTTCCGCCCTCCCCCTGTTCCAAAACCTCCCGCTGGTACCGCTGCCGGAAGGCTGCGTCGTTCATGCCCCCCGTCACACTGTCCTCATAGGCCAGGCGGGTGAGTTCCTTTTGGTTGTCGCTGTAGATTCGGTACAGCATCAACAGCAGCAGCAGGAACACCAGCGCCACCCCCATCACAATGAGGAAGGTACGCAGGAAATAACCCGAGATATCCCCCGCCATCAGGTTGACGGGCACAATGGTCAGCAAAAACCAGTCGTTTATTTCCAGGGGATGATAGGCCAGCAGGTTTTCCCGGCCTGTTATAGAGGTAAAGCGAACCGTCCCGGCGCTCCCCTTCGCCATGTCCGTCTGGATTTTCTCCAGGGCCTGGACCGGCTTCCCCTGACGGTCGCTCTGGAAGATGCTATCCAGATCCTGAAAGGGCTTCAGCTCCGTGGGGGAGAGCACCACGCCCCCCTGCCGGTCGATGATACAGCTCAGGGTGTTCCCCTGAAAGGCGCTGGAGGTGATGATGCCCTGCATGGTCTCCTTGCTTCGCAGGCCCACCAGCACGTGGGTTTCCGCCCCCTCAATGAGAACCGGTGCGGTGTAAAAGAGGGTCTGCCCCTCGAGAAAGCCCATCTGGACCTCCTCCCGGTAGAGCTTCGAGCCGGTAAATTGCTGCCGCAGCCAGTCTGTGTCCACCTCCAGGTCCCCTTCCATCACCTGAAGCATCTCCTCCTCCGGTCCGCCGATGAGGAACAGGGCGTCGAAATCCAAAATCCCCGCCTTTCGGGTCAAAAACTCCTCCAAGGGGCCCAAATCGTTGTGGTCAAACACCCGGGAAATGGAGTCGGCCATGTTGACCAGGGAGACCAGCTTCGCGCCGATGCCGGCGTCGACGGCGTCCCGCATCTGCCCGGTGATCTCCCGGCAGTATTCCTGGGTGCTGTATTCCAGCTCCTGCCGGGCCTCCTCTATGCTCCAAAGGGCGCCGGACAGCGCCAGCGCCGTGATGCACGCCAAAAGCCCAATTTGCGTTTTCCGTTTCCCAAGAATCCGCCCAAAGGGTCGCTTCCAGCTTTTTTCTTTCACGCTGTCGTTCACCCTCCCTGCGCCCCTTCCGGGCTTTCGATAAAAATCCACAGGGTCTCCTGCCCTTGATCCTCGTCAGAGGATATCCCCAGCACCCGCATCATCAGCCAGCTGCCGTCGTTTTTCTGATAGCGAAGCTCCAAGGTCTCTCCCCGGTCCAGCCGCCTTTGCAGCGCGGTGTAGTCACACAGCGCCATAAAGGCGTTGTAATATTCCGGGCGGGCCATGGTGCGGGCGTAAAGGCACAACCCATTGCTGAAGCTGCCGTTCTTCTCCGTCAGGATAGCCTCGAAATAGGCGGGGATCAGCAGCTTGCGCACGGAGTCCTGCCGCAGGTTCACGAAGTAGACCCCCTTAAACTGGGGCGCCAGGGCGTTGAGGAAGTTCTCCATATCCTGCTGGCGGGAAAAGGCCTGGGCGGACTTTTCGTCCAAAAGCCGCAGACTGGTGGCCCGCCGGGCGCTCTCATAGAATTTCTGCTTGTTGGCCCGCATGGCCTGCTCGGCCTCCTTCACCGCCTGGGGGAAATGAAAGGCCCGATCCTGCCAGGCAGTCCCCAGGGAGACCTCATAGTCCCTCCGCCGCAGCCGTTCCTGGGCGTCCAGAGCCCGGTCCAAGACCTCCTGCTCTCCCCGGTTCCGGCACAGGACCACAAACTCGTCGCCGCCGATGCGGTAGACTTCGTCCCCGGGGAAGCTCAGGCGCAGCGCCCGGGCGATCTGCACCAGCATCTCGTCCCCCGCCGCGTGGCCCAGGCGGTTGTTGAGCTCGTGGAGCCCGTTGGCGTCCACATAGACACAGGCAAAGGTGTCCAGGGTTTCCTCTTCCAGGGCCAGCAGGTCCTCCTGATATCCGTTCCGGTTTTTCAGCCCCGTCATCGTGTCCATGCAGCTCAGCCGGTTCAGGCGCTGGTAGGTTTCATGCTGCTCCAGAACCATGGCAAAGCTCACCGCCACCTGCTCCAGGGGCTCCGGTGACTGCCAGGTCTGCTCCCGGCTCACCACGCCCAGGGCCCCTGTCAGGGCGCCGTCCCGCCGCTTCACCGGAATCATCATCAGGTTCTCCGCCGACAGGGCCCGGCAGAGCGCCCCCTCCTCCGCCAGGGGCGCAGCCCCCTTTGCGCTGTTGAGGCAGATCACCACCCCTTTCTCCCAAAGGCGCTCCAGCAGCTCCGGGAAGTTGGACTGGAAGCGGTCCTCCCAGCCCAGGGGCTCCTGCCGTCCGTCACTCCACCGCCGGCTCTGCTGGGGCTCCTGGCTGTCAATGCGCCAAAAGAACGCCCGTTCCGCCCCCAGGAACTCCGCGATTTTCTGCAGGGCCCGGTGGAAATAGACCGGGTCAGTTTGGGCCTGGAAGAGGTTTTTCTCCACATCCAGAATATAATAGATATTTTTCAGCTTGCGCAGGCTGTCTGCCTTCTCCCGGCGGATGTCCCGCAGGGTCCAGAAGAAATAGACGAACAGCATCACCGCCCCGCAGCCCAGGAGGATGCACAGCACCTGCAGGGACCGTTGGGCGTTGGCGAACACCACCCGGTCCGGAACGCTCACCATCACCATCCAGTCCTCCACCTCCACCGGGGCGTAGCTGGCGTAGAATTCCTCTCCTGTGGCGGCAGAGCAGAAGACAGTGTTTCCCGTCCGTCCCTGGTCGATGTCCTGGTTGAAAGCCTCCACGCTGTAGCCCTTGGCGGACTTTCTGTCCCACAGGCTGGCCCGGTCGGTCAGGGTGTCGTGCCAGGTGTCCAGCAGGAACTGGCCGGACTCCCGCTCAAAAATGTAAAGCCGCATCTCCTGACCGTATTCCTGGGCAAACACCATGTGGGGGATGTGCTCCAAGTTCAAAATCCCCCGGAGTACCGCCAGGGTCTCTCCATCGCGAACAACGGGCACCGACTGACGCAGAAGGATGCTCCCTTCACTCTCCCCTGGCTGCCAGCAGATATGGGCTCCCTTCGCCGCCTCCCGGGTGAAGGTCTCCGGGTCGTCCAGCGTCACCAGGGTCCCGTCGCCGGACGCCAGTTGGCCGCCGGGCAGCAAAAGCTCCAGTTGGGTAAGCATCCCCACCCCACCCATGGTGGAGAGAAAACGCCCCATCCCTTCACGGTCGGTCAGGTCTCTCTCGTCCAAAAGCTGCTCCACCGAGCTCAGGTAGGTCTGGTTCTCGGCCATACCCTGGGCCACCAGTTGACTGATGCTATCCACACAGGCGTTCAGCCGCTGAAAGCACCGGTCCCGTTCTTCCCGGTAGCCAATCAGGGCGGCGCTGCTGATCAGGGCCCCCAAAAGGACCATCAGCAGCACCGTCGTCCAGATTCGGTTGCTCTTCTCTTTCATAGGAATCACAAACTCTCTCTCTCGTTCATCAGCCGGCTGGCCTCTTCCGGCGGCATGGCCCGGTAAAAATGGTAACCCTGCATATAGTCGCAGTCCCTCTGGCGGAGGAGCTCCGCCTGGGCCGCCGTCTCCACCCCTTCGCACAGAACCTTCATTTTCAGGCTGTGGGCCAGGGCGATCATCCCCGCCAGCAGGGCGACACCCCGCTCATTCACCGCGGAGTTGAGAATGGACCGGTCAATTTTCACCAGGTCGATGGGATAATCCCGAAGGTCAGAGAAGGAAGTGTTTCCGCTGCCCGCGTCGTCCAGGGCCACCTGAAAGCCCATGCGCTTGCAGCCGGAGATATTGTCAAAGGCCAGCTCCTTGTTGCTCTCCATGGTGTCCTCGGTGATCTCCAAAATGAGCCGGTCCCGGTCAAAGGTATACCGCCCGGCAATGGTCTCCACCCGGTGCAAAAAGCCCTCATGGTCAATGGTCGCCCGGGTGAAGTTGCAGGAGATCCAGACCTGGAGCCCCTGGGTCTGCCAGTCCTGCAGTTGACGGCAGGCCTCTTCAAAGATATAGAAATCCAGCTCCGTGATGGCCCGCTCTGACTCCATGAGCTCGATGTAGCTGCCGGGATAGAGCAGACCCTTTTGGGGATGGTCCCACCGAGAGAGGGCCTCCGCCCCCGCGATCTGCCCCCCGGGGAAGCAGACGATGGGCTGCAGGAACATCCGGAACTCCCGGTTCCGCAGGCCCTCCCACAGACGCTTTTTCATTTGGAGCTTCTCGTTCTCCTGGCGGAGGAGGTCCTTGCTGGACAGGGAGTAGGGCTGGCCGGTCTCCATGGCCCGGTAATAGCCCTGGCGGGCGTTTGCCAGAACGGTCTCCCAGTCCCGGTCCCCTGGCTCCAGGAAATAGAGGCCCCCGCGAAACACCGGGTGGTAACCCTTGCCGTACTTGTCCATGCAGCGGTTCAGCCGCGCCAGAAGCTCTTCCAGCCAGACTGCGGTCTGACTGGGCCCGGCGCTGGGCCGGGCCACGGCAAACCCGCTGCCGCTGACACGGGCGACAATTTCGTTGTCCCTTATGCTCAGCTCCAGCTCCTGGGCAGCGGCGCAAAGCTGCTCCTCGGCCTCGGTTTCTCCATAATACTGGTTTACCCGGCTAATGTCAAATCCCAAAAAGGCTACACAGTAGAGTTCCCGGTACTGGTCGGGGATCAGGTGGTCAAAGGCCTCGGCAAAATAGGTCCGGTTTCCCAGGCCCGTCATGGAGTCCCGGCGGATCTCCTCCCCCCGGGCCTTCCGATTCCGGTACAGCGCCCGGCCCAGCAGAACCGAAGTGGCGGTCAGCAGGGCCGTCACCCCCGCCGCCGCCAACTTCTTCCAGGTGGGGATTCCCACCGGTCTCTCCTCGGCCAGGTCCAGGGCCAAATCCAGCAGCTCCTGCTGGGAGATCTGCTCCAGAGCCTTCTCCAACTGGGCGGTCCGCTCTTCCCCGGCGATTTTAGTCAGCCCCAGGCAGACCCGTTCCCCCTGATCCATGGTGAGAACGGGCCGGACCTTGGCCAGCTTCCAGCCCTTCAGCTCCTCCTCGGTGCCGAAAACCAGCTCCACCTGGCCGTTTTCCGCCAGGCGCTGGCGCTGGTCCTGACTCCCCGCCCGGATATAGGTGAAGTCCAGGCCGGTCTCCTGGCCCAGCTGTTCCAGCAGGCGGGGGAGGACCCCCTCATAGTTCTTTGTCTCGGGGTTGTACCATTCCATGGGGGACCAGTCCGGGCAACCCGCCACATAGACGCTCTCCCCCGGCCCCGTGGCCTTCGGGGTGGCGGACACCGCCGCCCCCGCCTCCGGGGACAGGCAGAGCAGCAACACCCCCAGCAACAGCGCCCCTAACCGGGGCGCACAAAGTTTTCCCATGGGTCTCTCCCCCTTACCTCATTTGCATTTTCTGGCGCTCAATCTTACCCCAGTTGAGTTTCTTCTTCCGGTACCCCCGGAAGGCCGTGGCCCGCACAAAGGCCAGCACGAACCGCAGGCAGGTCACCTCAAACAGGCAAAGCAGCAGCGCCTTGAGCCCATCGCCCAGGGAGATGCTCAGGTCGATGGTCTGGATGCGGGAAAAGAAGGCTGTCAGGGAGAGCACTGAGCCAAACACCGCGTATATCCCGAAAAACAGGATCATAAAAGGCACGTTGATCAAATCCACCCAAAAGGCCAACATCACCGTCAGCACCCCAAAGACCTCGATATAGGGCGAGAGGAGCTCATAGAGCAGAAAGTAGACATAGGACACCAGGCTCACCGCCCCGTACCGAGCCTTGCCAAAGAGCCCCCGGTGGCGTCCCATGCTCTGGAAGAGCCCCAGGTGCCACCGCCGCCGCTGGGTGCACAGGTCCTTCAGGTTCTCGGGCACCTGGGTCCAGCAGATGGCCCCGGTGGCATAGCGCATCCGATAAGGGATCTGGTTGGCCATGCAGAACGCATGGAGCTTCACCACCAGCTCCATGTCCTCCCCCAGGGTGGTGTTGTCATAGCCCCCGCAGGCGACGACCATCTCCTTTTTGAACAGGCCAAAAGCCCCGGAGATGATCAGGGAGCCGTTAAACTTGTCAAAGAGGATGCGGGCGGCCAGGAAGGACCGGTCGTATTCCAGCACCTGCATACAGGCCAGCAGATTTCTCGGCAGCCGGTAGTGCTTCACCCGTCCCCTCTCTAATTCCATCTGGTTGCAGGGGCGCACGCTCCCCCCCACGGCCACCACGTTGTCGTCCTCCAGCACCGGGCGGACAATCTCCCGCAGGGAGTCGTATTGGAGCATCGAGTCGGCGTCGATGCAGATAAAGTAGGGATACTGAGAGGCGTTGATGCCCATGTTCAGGGCGTCGGCCTTGCCCCCGTTGGCCTTCCGGATGAGGGTGATGGGAACCTTCTGGTCCAGGCTGATGTACACGAATTCCTCCGGCCGGCAGGCCACCTGCCGCCGGATGGGCTGGCGGATGGCCCCCATGGAAAAGGCGTCGATGAGGCGCTGGGCGGTGCCGTCCTTGGAGCCGTCGTCCACCACGATGATCTCATACACCGCGTATTCCAGGTCCAGCAGGGACCGGACGGTGTCCACCACCGTCAGCTCTTCGTTGTAGGCCGGTACGATGACGCTGACGGGCACATAGTAATTCTTCTCCAGCACGTTTTTCAGCATGGTCTGTTGCCGGACCTGATACAGGGTGGAGGTCCCCACCGCCACCGCCAGAAAGAGGAAGGTGGAGTAACCGATGAGGTACAGGATGAAAAACACGCCCACGCCGTTGTAAAAGACCTTGATGGCGTCCATCAATCCGTCCATCATCATACCAAGGCCCCCTTTCTCTCCCGCCGGGCCTCATCCAAGTCCCGCTGATACTGCAAAATCTCCCGGGCGTACCGGTCGCTCCCCTCCATCACGTCCCCCAGCTCCCAATAGGCCAGGTGGAAAGCCTCCAGGCTCTTGGCGGCGTTGAAGCGGACGTACCAGTTGGGGTTGTGCAGAGCCTGTTTTAGGGTGTCCACCGTTCCCTCCCCCGGATAGGCCCCCAGGGCCGTGGCCGCGATGGCTCCATACTCCCACCGGCGCTGGCTGGCTTGGTCCACAAAGGACAGCAGCAGAGGGAAGGCGGGCTCATAGGGATACCGGGCGAAATAGCGCAGGCAGGAAAACCGCAGCTCGTCCCCCCGGCGGCTGTCAGCCAGCAGGTCCAGCACCTCCCGGTCCATGCCCCCGCCGCTGAAGCGGATGTAATCTAAAATCACCACCTGGCGTTCCTGGGAAAAGCTTTCAAAGTTCTCCCACAGAATCTGCCGCAGGGCCTGGCGGTCCCCCTGGAATTCCAGCAGCCCGTCGGTGAGGAGCTTAGGGTGGTGGAAAAAGCCGTTCTGGTCCACCGCCCGCAAGGCCAGCAACACCCACTGGGGGTCCCCGGCGGTGTAGATGGCCTGCATGGCGTTCTCCCGGCAATAGAGGCTGGACTCGGTGAGCAGCTCCATCAGCAGCTCCCTTGCCCCGGGCAGAGGAGGTGACAGCAGCCGGTATTTTCCCAGTAGATAGGCAAAAAAGGCCCGCCGCATGGGCTCCTGCCGCTGGGTTTCCACCGTCAGCCGGGAGAAGACCAGCCGCAGGGCCTCCAAATAGTCCCAGGTCCCCTTCTCCTGCCCCTCCAGCAGCCCGTCGATGGTGCGGTCAAAGATCAGCAGGGAGGCGGTGTGGGGGAGCTCTTGTTCCAGCCGGGCCAGGTGGGCTTCCTCCACCGGGTCTCCCCGCTCCAGCCGGGCCAGTTGTTTTCGGATTTCCCGTTCCAGCCGGGCTCCCCGGCCGCTCCAGGCCACGTCCCGCCGGCGGAAGACCACCACGCTGATGCAGTTAAAGACGATCATGCTGGCGCAGATGGCCAGATAGCCGTAAATTAAGGTTTCCACGCCCACGGCGGTCTCCCTCCTTTCTCCCTGGGATCAAGGCAGTTTGGCCCAAAGGTCCTGGAGCATGGAGTAAGAGGACTTGAGCCGCTCGTGATAGGTGGCCTGGTTGCCCCAGCCCACCAGGGCCAGGGGGGCCAGATGGATGCGCCCCGCCTCTTTCCCTGTGCCCAGCCCCACATAGAGCCGGTCGATGAACTGATAGGCCACCCCGTAGTTGTCGTCATAATAATCGTCGTGAATCTCCATCCGGGAGGGGTCAGCGAAGTTCAGGATCTGCCAGGGCAATTTGAGTTCGATATCATCTCCCTGGCAGATAAAGTCCGCCAGGGAGTTGAAATCCGGGCTGTCCGGATTGGCGTTGCCATAGGTGAGATATCCGGTTTCAAAAGTTTCCGATTCGGTGATATGATCGCCCTTTTCTGACAAGAGTTCAAGATTTAATATCATATCGACATGTTCAAATCGCGGCGAATCTGCATCCGGCTGATTTTCCTTTTCATAGCTGTCAAATCCCCTCACATTCTGAGAATAAGTGGAACGCAGAGAATCATATCTCTCCTGTACCAGTAAACGGCTGTTGTTTTTACCGTTGACTACTAACAAAAAGTCCGCACCCCGGTCAAAAGTGAGACCGTAGTTCTCGCAATAGCTGCTCCCCGTCTTCTGGGTGGTGTCAATGGGGATGTATAAGGTCTCCCCACCGAAGTTTAGGCCCTTTTTATGGACCCGGAAATAGACAAATTTCTCGTCATACTTCATGGAGAGGGTCATGCCCTCCCCCTGGGTCACCACGTCCTCCTGGGTCCACTCGGACATGTCCCCGTCCACATAACACACAGACTGCTCCTTACCGGGGTCGAAGGAAAGCAGGCCGAAATACTGCTCGTTGGTCTGGTAGTCCGACCAATAGGGGGTCCGCTTCAAATCCACGGCGTACATGGTGTTCCAGGTCCGCTTGAACCACTCGTCTTGCCAGGAGAAGACGCAGCCCCCGTTGCAGTCCGCGGCCATGATGTCCTCCCAGCAGTCGGCGAGGGCCTGCCCCTGCTCCTGCTCAGACAGATTGCCTTGGTTTCGTCCAGTATTCTTATCCCGATGTGCCATACCTCGTCCGGTGGACACGCCGAATTCTGAGATCACCACCGGCATAGTGTGATGGTCGGTGAGCATTTGCAGATAGGCCCGGTACGTGTTGCGTTTCCCGCCGTCTAAGGCGTAGGTAGCGTTATCCAGTCCATATATGCTCCAATCGTCCACATGGTCAAGATAATCCGGGTAGTAGGGATAAACATGATAAGATGCAAACTGCCCCGCCAAAAAGCGCTCGGTGGTTTTGATATGCTCCACATCCACCTGGGCGCACTTCATGAAAAAATCAGTCACATCCTCGGGGTAAGTGAAGGGGTCGGTGGTAGGCCAGTTTGAAAAAGCGATCAGCCGCTGCTGATGATACCGCCCTGTCTCGTATTCCACAATCCGATCTCCCACCTGAGCCAGCATAGCTTCAAAGGGGCTGGCCTCCGGGGCAGTATAAAAATAGGTCCCCTGATAGCCCATGTCCCGGTCTGTGTCTTCATACTTTTTGTTGGTGTAGACCACAGTCACGTCCTCCCACTCCACCCCCAGGATATAGCCGATGACCCAGGGAGAGACGTCCCACCGGAAAAATCCCGACCCGGCGCTGGCCATGCGCCCCAGGGAGATCTTTTTGTTCCCATGAACCACGTCCACCACCGTCCGGCAGTCCTCCAAAAAGGTCCCCAGAAAATCCTTGTCATAGGCGTCCCGGTGGGAATTTTGGACATAGTCATTGACCCAGACCCCCTGCATCAAATAGAGGGGATCAGGCCGGTCCTTGTTGTATTCGTAAAAAGCCTCATAAAACTGGTCGGCCTGGATGGTGTACACTCGGATCACATTGGCTCCCAGTTCCTGGATTTGGGCAAACCAGCGCAGATAGGTGTCCTTTTCAATGGCAAAATCCGTGGCCCACTCGGCGGGGATGCCCGAGCCCAGGTTGACCCCCCGGATCTGGAAGGGCTTCTCCCCAGTCTCGGTCTTCTGATAGATCTCCTCCCCCCGGACTTCCATGGTAGTAGAGACCTCCTGTTGAAAGCCCAGGTCGATGTACCAGCCCAGGCGGTAGTAGGCGTAGTCCCAGGTGAAGTACAGGAGCACCAGGGCCGCCACCACAATAATATATCGTTTCATAGGCGTGTTTTAGTTGGCGTTTTCATTGAATTTCTTTACTTTGGATTCCGCGCTGTATTGGCGGAGAACGTCGATGTTGTCGTCCATCCACTGGGCCCGCTGGACCAGGAAATCTTTCATCTGCTGGATGGCCTGTTCGTAGTTACGGGGGTTGCGTTCGGTGGGTGTGAGCAGGTCTTCCGCTTCCTGGAAGGTATCACCCCACTTTTCATAGTTCCGCTGGATGGCCGGACCCAGATAGGCCACGGTGTCATCAATGTACTGGTTCAGGTAATCCAGGCTCAGGTAGGTCTGCCGCAGTTTCCAATACCGGTCAACAACAGCATCTACAAAGTCTTCATCCTTAAATAGCATCACATACCACAGGCAGTGTTGCATCTGAAAGTCCGCAATGTTCACAATTTGTTCTTGATAGTTATCGCATACAGAGTTCATATCCCAAAGACACATGCGAAATTTTCCAGACATATCCTTGTAAATAAATGTGGACAGCCAGCCCGCATCATAGTTACAGGTCACTTCATTAATAAGAAAATAGTCAATAAAGGACTCTATATCAATGTGCGCTGGATATCCGAACTTCACATTATCATAATCATAGGAGTACAGTGCTTTTTCAAAATTGGAAAAATCCTTCGAAATAGCATTTTTCATCTCTGGTATCAGACTGTTCCTGCCGGGAAATACAATGTCCAGTTGATAGTGACTTCGTTTCGCATAAAAGGTAAATTGATCAGCAGAGTTTCCGGAAGCAGGCGCTCTGTTCCCGTTTAACTGGAGCAGATAGCCATTGAAGGAATTCTTTTTCGCATCTGCCGTCAAATCCAACCGAGCCCCATTCTTTCCGGCAGAGACCTTCTCAACGAGCACATAGACCCCTTGGTACTCCCCGTTTAAGATCACCTCGCAGAAGCGGACATTGGGGGCATAGTCCATAATCTCGCCGCCGATGTTATACCACATATAGTTTCGCATGAGCGTTTTATCCAGATAAGGGCCATAAAGGGCCCACTCATGGTGGGCATCCATTCCCAGCAAAGGCAGGGGATGACGCTCTCCCTTCTCGTCGATCAAACGAATAGAATAACTGCTCTTATCAAAAGCACGGGAAGAGTTTCCGCGCACATGAATGTCAATCTCCGAGCTCATAGTAGGCTCATCACCAGCGTGATTATAGGTATTCTCATGGTCCACAATGTCCATATGGGCGGTAATCGTTTCATCACCATTCGCCGCCGTGGTATGCCCCAATATTTTACGATGGTTATCCACAATGGCCTTCCCCGGAATCTCTACCCCGCCCGTCTCAATTTTCACTAAGGGCAAGTGGGTAGAAAACTCCCCCGACCCCGGCCGGTCCTCCACCTTTTCCGAGGCATCAATGTGCTGATGATACCGTGGCGTCCTCCCCTCCTCCACGGCGGGCACCGCCAGAGAGAGGACCACAGCCAGCAAGCAAATCAGCGCCAGAAATAGTTTGTATTTCATCCTGGCACCTCCCCGGCTCAGTTGGCGATCTCGTCATTCTGCATGACGAAGTTCACATACTCGATTTCGTCAATGGCGTAAAAGGTATCTGTCAGGGCGGGGTTCTTCTTCCTGGCCCGGGTCAGCAGGGCCTCGCTGGTCTCATAGATCAGCTCCACCGTCTCCGGTGTGGTGTTCTTCACCCGCAGCCGGGCCCTGCGCTCAAAGGCCTGGAAAACCAGAGCCTCCACCTTCAGTTCCGACCGCCGGGCCCCCCGGATGATCACCAGCACCCGGCTGTCGTTTCGCACCGTGCCAAAGAACAGCAGCACCAAAAACACCGCCCCGCTGCCCACGGCAGCCACAAAAAAGCTGCCCACCCCGCAGCAGATGCCCACGATGATGGACCAGAAGAGATACATGGTATCCCGGGAGTCTTTGATGGCCGTGCGGAAGCGGACGATGGACAGAGCGCCCACCATGCCCAGGGACAGGGCGATGTTGTTGCCGATGACAATCATCACCGTGCCCGTGAGCACCGCCAAGATGACCAGGCTCACGTTAAACTTCCGGCTGTAAATGGCGCCCCGATGACTCAGGGTGTAAGAGGCAAAGATCACCAACGCCAGCAGGGCCGTCATACCCACCCGGGTGAAGATCTGCTCAAAAGTCAGGTCACCCTGTTCTTTTAATAGCTGGAAAATGGTTTGCTTCACAGTGGTTCTCCTTTTATAAATGGGGGTGATAGGTCTGGCTCCGGGCCAGAACGTATTTGCTCACCGAGGTCTGGCTTTTTTCCAAATCTCCCAGCAGCTCCTTGACATAGCTCAGCAGAAAGCCGTTGAACTTCACCTCCAGCACTCCATGGCTCCGGGGAAACACCGGGGTCAGGGCCAGGTGGGGAGCGAAGAGCGCAAAGGAGCTGGCGGTGGCGTCGATCTGGTGGTCAAAGGTCAGGCGGATGTTGTTTTCCCGCACCACAAAGGCCTTCCGCCGGTACTCCACAATGGTTTTCGGGCGATAGCACCGGGTCTGCATCAGGGCGTAGCACTCGGCGGCGAAGGGCTCCGGGCGGGCCAGCAGAGGGGTGTAGTCACAGGCGATGAGCCGCTGGGCCTCCTGGCGGCTCAGGCGGAGGGACCGCTTGCGCTGGTAGTCCCCTTGCTTCTGCTTCAGCTCCAGCAGGGCAAAGCTCCCCCGGGGATCATACACCCGCAGGCGCACCTTCCGCCGGATCTCCATGCCGAACTCCTTTTCAAAGAGGTCCTGGTCGTCCAGGGTGTCGAAATAAAGCGAGCGGACCACATAGCCCTGGGCCCCGTTGTGGTCGTCCTGGTGCAGGACCTGCTGGAGGCGGTGGTTCAGGGCCATCCCCTGGGCCTGCTGGATCAAATACTTTTTCTCCTGCCGCAGTACCTCTCGCATGGGCCCCGCTCCCCTCTCCAGATGGTAAAAATGGCGACAAAAAAGCCGCAGCACAAATACGTTTGTACCGCGGCAGCTGGCTGACATTCCATTCCGGAGTAGTCCCTGTAGCTTTGCGTCGTCGGATTTCTCCGGCTTTGCTTTTCACCAGTATATGGCTTGAGTATACCATGGCCCAGACCCGTGTTCAATCCTTTTCCGACGCATTCCTCCCCTCCCATTTTTAGCAAACCATGTTTTTTAGTTCCATAAGTCTCTCAGCTTCCAGTCCTTGGAAATTGTTCTCCACCAAGTCTGGAAAAGGAACGGCCCGCCTCAGGGCCGTTCCTTTTCCAGGTTTTTATTCCATTACAGATCGCAGGCCACCAGATCCGCAAAGGTCTGCCGGCGGACCGCCAGGCGGGCCTTGCCCCCGGCCACCATCACCAGGGCCGGGCGGCACAGGCGGTTGTAGTTGGAGGCCATGGTGAAGTTATAGGCCCCCGTGGTAAGGACGGCCAGCAGATCGTCCCGCCGGGGCTGGGGCAGGAGGATGTTCTCCTGGATCAGGTCGCCGCTCTCGCAGCAGCGGCCGGCCAGCGTACACCGGAAGTCCCGGGGGTCGTTCATCCGGCTGGCGGGCAGCACGGTGTAGGGGGCGTGGTAGAGGGCATAGCGGGGGTTATCGGTCATGCCGCCGTTCACGGTGACATAGCTGCGGTAGCCCTCGATGGTCTTCACACCCCCCACCCGGTAGAGGGTGAGGCCGGCGTTGGCCACAATACTCCGGCCGGGCTCCAGCAGGACCCGGGGCACAGGGTAGTCTTTTTCCTCACAGCCCCGGCGCAGATGCTCCGATAGGGCCTTGATGTTGCCGGGGATGTCCACCACAGGGTCGCTCTCCTGATAGCGCGCGCCGAAGCCGCCCCCCAGGTTCAGGGTCTTCACCACAAAGCCGTGGGCCCGGCGCATGGCCTGGGCAAAGTCCAGGAGGATGTCCACCGCGTCGCAGAAGGGCTCCGCCTCAAAAATCTGGGAGCCGATGTGGCTGTGGAAGCCCTCCACCTCCAGATGTTCCCTGGACAGGGCGTCGGCCACGAACCGGGCAGCCTGTCCCGTCTCGATGGGCACACCGAACTGGCAGTCGATGCGCCCGGTGTTGATGGCCTGGAGGGTGTGGGGGTCAATGCCCGGGGTCACCCGCAGCAGGACCCGCTGGCGCATCCCCCGCCGGCCGGCGGCTTCATCCAGCCGGGCCAGCTCCTGGTGGTTGTCCACGATGAAGCAGCCCACCCCGCTGTCCAGGGCATAGGCGATGTCCTCGTCGGTCTTGTTGTTGCCGTGGAAGTAGAGCCTGTCCGCCGGGAAGCCCCCCGCTAAGGCGGTGTAGATCTCCCCAGGGGAGACCACGTCGGCTCCCATGCCCTCCTCCTCCAGCACGGGATACAGGCTCTTGAAGCACAGGGCCTTCCCCGCGAAGAGGGGCATGGAGCCCTGGGGCATATGTTCCCGGAGGGCGGTCACATAGGTCCGGCAGTTGGCACGGACCTGATCCTCGTCCAGCACATACAGGGGGGCGCCGAACTCCCCGGCCAGGTCCACAGCGTCCAGGCCGCCGATGGTCAGGTGGCCTTGGCTGTTGATTCCCAGATTGTCATATAACATAGGTCATTCCTGTCTTTCTTGGTTTCTCTTTCACGGACCCAGCAGGTCGTCCATGTGATACAGCCCCGCGGGCTGGCCCACCAGGAAGTCCGCCGCCGTCAAAGCGCCCTCGGCGAAGAGGGCCCGGTCGTGGGCCTGGTGCTTCAGGGTGATGGTCTGGCTGTCGGTGGCAAAGATCACCTCATGCTCCCCCACCACGTTGCCCATGCGCAGGGCGTGGATGCCGATCTCGTTGGGCTGGCGCTTGTGGTGGCCGGCGCGGCCAAAGACGTACGCTGCATCGGGCCGCTTGGCCTTCACCGCGTCGGCCAGGAGGAGAGCGGTGCCGCTGGGGGCATCGGCCTTCCGGTTGTGGTGGGCCTCCACAATCTCCACGTCGCAGCCGCCGAAGATGGCTGCTGCCTGGCCCACCAGCCGGGCCAGCAGCGCCACGCCGATGGACATATTATAGGACTGGAAGACGGGAACGGACTTGGCCCCGTCCTCAATTTTCTGAAATTCCTCGGGGGTGTAGCCTGTGGTGGCCGCCACCAGGGGCAGTCCCCGGTGGACGCAGTAGTCCACCACCTCGACTGCCCCGGCGTGGTTGGAGAAGTCAATGACCACGTCCGCCGGGCCAGTGTAGTCGGCCAGATGGGCGTAGCAGCCCGCCCCGCCGGCGGGGTCCACGGCGGCGGCCAGGGTGTGGCCCTCCTCCTGGACCAGGCGGCAGACCTCCTGGCCCATCCGCCCAAGGGCACCGTTTACGATGATGTTCATAGGGGCCTGCCTCTCTTACACCTGGATGCCCAGGGCGCGCATCCGCTGGAGCATCACCTGGTAGTGGTCCTCTTCCATGGGGACCAGGGGCAGGCGGAGGTAGTTCTCACAGAAGCCCATGGCGGCCATGGCGGCCTTCACGGGAATGGGGTTGCTCTCGCAGAACAGGGAGCGGATGAGGGGCATAAACTCACACTGGAGCTTCGCCGCCCCCGCCACGTCCCCGGCAAAGAACTTGTCAGTGATAGCCACGGTCTGGGCGGGGATCACGTTGGAGAGGACTGAGATGCACCCCGCACCCCCCATGGACAGGATGGGGACGATCTGGTCGTCGTTGCCGGAGTAGATGTCCAGCTGATCCCCCACCAGAGAGAAGGTCTCCACGATCTTGGAGATGTCGCTGTTGGCCTCCTTGATGGCGGCGATGTTGGGGTGCTGGGCCAGCTTCACATAGGTGGCCGGCTCAATGCCGATACCGGTGCGGGAGGGCACGTTGTACAGAATCAGGGGCTTGGTGCTGGCGTCGGCGATGGTGTTATACATCTTCACCAGGCCGTTCTGGGTGGTCTTGTTATAGTAAGGGGTCACCACCAGCACCGCGTCGGCCCCGTCGGCGCAGGCGCTCTTGGTGAGCTCCACGGCGTAGTCGGTCTCGTTGGAGCCGGTGCCGGCGATGACGGGCACCCGGCCGTTCACCCGCTCGCAGGCGTAGGCGATGGCCCGGCGGTGCTCGGCGTCGGTGAGGGTAGAGCTCTCGCCGGTGGTGCCGCAGATGACCAGGGCGTTGATCCCCTGGGCAATCTGCCAGTCGATGACCTTGCCAAAGCGGTCATAGTCGATGCCGGCGGGGGTGGTGGGGGTGATGAGGGCGGTGGCGATGCCTCTGAAAATCGGGTTCTGCTGTCTCATAGTTGGTTCCTCCTGCATATTTTCAATGTCCTGCCCGATCTCCCTGCGCCCAAAAATGGCAACAAAAAAATCAAGCAAGCTATGCGGGGATAGCTGCTTGATAACATCACATAGGCCGCCGGCAACCGCCGGGGCGCTGGTATCAAGGATAGCCCTCCGCAAATTTTACCATTTGCGACAGTCGGGCAACTCTTAGTTTGCCCGCCCAGGCCGGCCTTCCTTGCAGCGAAGACCGCCTTCGGCGTCCACCCCTTTCCCCGGCCCTGCCCTGCA
The DNA here is from genome assembly GCA_022764045.1 of Clostridiales bacterium. Taxonomy (GTDB): domain Bacteria; phylum Bacillota; class Clostridia; order Oscillospirales; family Oscillospiraceae; genus Evtepia. The sequence continues at coordinate 87,610 of JALERU010000028.1, forward strand.
CGGCATTGGCACCGGTTACTCTTGGTGAAACGCGCCTCTATCTCTGGTTTCTCCTATGATATTGCGTTTGCCCGGGTTTGTCAAGGGGAAATCTCGGGGGTTCTTCACAAAAAAGCCAACTCCGTGGGGCAGAAATTCCGTGACAAGGGGCGATCCCTGTGGTAAAATAGGCACACTTGGTACCATTCTCACGAAAAGGAGATTCCCCATGGACAAGTTTTCCAAAGACTTTGGCAACCTGGGCTCCCAGGACGATTTCGACCTGCTCTCCCTGGGCTTCTCCCTGGGGGAGGAGGAACCGGCCGGCGAGGAGGCCGACGACGAGCCCAAAATCAACCCCCTCCACGACATGGACAGCCTGGAGTTCCTGCTCTGGGTGGAAGAGGAGGCCCAGCGGGAGATCGCCCGCCGGAAGGCGGAACCCCAAAAAGAGGAATCGGCCCAACCGCCAAAGCCTTAACCCATGCTAAAAACCAGCGCGGCTTTCTTCGCCGCGCTGGTTTTTCTTCTCTTCCGGCCCTCAGACGACCTTACAGATTTTTCACAAACAGCGCCCGGATGGCGTTGAGCACGGCCAGCACCATCACGCCCACGTCGGCAAAGATGGCCAGCCACATGTTGGCGATACCCAGGGCGCCCAGCACCAGGCAGATCCCCTTCACCCCCAGGGCGAAGGCGATGTTTTGATAGACGATCCGCAAGCACTTTCGGGAGATGCGGATGGCCTTGGCGATCTTCAGGGGATCGTCGTCCATCAGCACCACGTCGGCGGCCTCGATGGCAGCGTCGGAACCCATGGCCCCCATGGCGATGCCGATGTCCGCCCGGGAGAGGACGGGGGCGTCGTTGATGCCGTCCCCCACAAAGGCCAGCTTTTTCCGGGAGGTCTTGCTCCGGAGCAGTTCCTCCACCTTTTCCACCTTGTCGGCGGGGAGGAGCTGGCTGTAGACCTGGTCCACTCCCAGCTCCCCGGCCACCTGGCGGGCCACGGCCTCGGTGTCGCCGGTGAGCATCACGGTCTTCTCCACCCCCGCCCTTTTCAGAGCGGCCATGGCAGCCTTGGCAGTAGGCTTGATGACATCGGCGATGAGAATATGGCCGGCGTAGGCCCCGTCCACCGCCAGGTGGATTACGGTGCCCACCTGATGGCAGGGGGCAAACTCCACCCCCTGGCGGACCATCAGCTTGTCGTTGCCTGCGGCCACCTGGCGGCCGTCCACCTGGGCCAGGACCCCGTGGCCGGCGATCTCCTGGATCTGGCCCACCCTTTTCCGGTCCAGCTCCTTGCCATAGGCCTGCTGGAGGCTCTTGCTGATGGGGTGGGAGGAGGCGCTCTCGGCCAGGGCGGCGTACTCCAGCAGCTGCTCCTCTCCTATGGCGGCGTGGTGAATCCCCACCACCTCAAAGGTCCCCTGGGTCAGGGTGCCCGTCTTGTCAAAGACCACGCAGCCCGTCTGGGACAGGATCTCCAGATAGTTGGAGCCCTTCACCAAAACGCCGGCCTTGCTGGCCCCGCCAATCCCGGCGAAAAAGCTCAGAGGGATGCTGATGACCAGGGCGCAGGGGCAACTGATGACCAGGAAGGTCAGAGCCCGGTAGATCCAGTCTCCCCAGGCCGGCGCCAGCCCCAGGGCCAGCATCCGCACCAGAGGAGGCAGGATGGCCAAGGCCAGAGCGCTGTAGCACACCGCCGGGGTATAGATCCGGGCAAAGCGGGAAATGAAGTCCTCCGACCGGGACTTCCGGGAGCTGGCGTTCTCCACCAGATCCAAAATCTGGGAGACCGTGGACTCCCCAAACTCCTTGGTGGTGCGGATTTTCAGCAGGCCCGTGAGATTGACGCAGCCGCTGATGATCTCCTCCCCCGCCTGGACCTCCCGGGGCAGGCTCTCCCCGGTGAGGGCGCTGGTGTTCAGGGTGGAGCTTCCCTCCACCACCACCCCGTCCAGGGGGACCTTTTCCCCGGGCTGGACCAGGATGATGGAGCCGGGCTCCACCTCGTCGGGGTCCACCCGGGTCACCTGGCCCTCTGCCTCCAGGTTGGCGTAGTCCGGGCGAATGTCCATGAGCTCGCTGATGTTCCGGCGGCTCCTGCCCACGGCGTAGCTCTGGAACCACTCGCCGATCTGGTAGAAGAGCATCACCGCCACCGCCTCGGTGTAATCCCCGCCCCCGGTGATGGCCACGGCCATGGCCCCCAGGGTGGCCACCGCCATGAGGAAGCACTCGTCAAAGGGCTGGCGGTTGGCAACTCCCTTGGCGGCCTTGCGCAGAATGTCATAGCCGATGATCAGATAGGGCACCAGATAGGCCACAAACCGCATCCAGCCGGTCAGGGGGGTGAAGTGCAGGCCGATCATCAGAGCCGCCGCCAACAGGATTCGGGAAAGCATGATTTGCTGTTTTCTGTTCATAGTCTCGCGCTCCTTACGTGCCTGTGCCGCCGCTGCCCTCCCGCCGGCAGGGCCGGGGGGAGGGCAGCGGCAAACACAGAGCGGGTTTCTTTACAGGAAGATTTCGCAGTCATCCTCCACTTTTTTGCAGTTTTCCCGCACCTGGGTCATGACCGCCTTGGGGTCCTGCCCCTCTTCAAACTCCACGTTCATTTTCAGGGTCATAAAGTTCACCACAGCCCCCTTCACGCCGGGGGTCTTGTTGGCGGCCTCCTCCATCTTGTTGGCGCAGTTGGCGCAGTCCACGTCGATCTTATAAGTCTTCTTCATGGGGGTCCTCTCCTTCTTGGTCTTGATTTTTATATAGTTGAATGTTTGTTCAACTGTTGTATCTCGATCATACCATGCCCGCCTGAAAAGTCAACGGCTTTTCCCCCAGTCCTTCCGTTTGGAGGAAACGAATTTCCAAATGGAGCAACGAAGGAGAAAAAACCAACCTTGTATGGTCTGCCCCCCTTGTGATAAAATACCCAAAGAAACCGAAGGGGAGGACCACACCATGAAGGATGATTGGATCAAAGCCATTGAGCAGACCCTGGAGGGCATCCCCCAAGGCTGTCTGGCGGAGGGGGGACCGCCCCACCCCATTCCCCATTGGACGGGCCGGGGCCGGATGGAGACCTTTTCCCTCTTCCCCGGCCTCACCCTCTCCCACCTGTGCTTCCAGGGGGAGGAATTTCCCCACCACCACGACGCCCAACAGGCCGCCCTGGAGATCACCCACTGCCGCCGGGGCCGGGTGGGCTGGGCCATGAAGGAGGGCCTCACCCTCTATCTGGGGCCCGGCGACCTCTCCCTCCACCCCATGGACTGCTGCGCCCACTCCCTGCTCCGCTTTCCTCTGTCCTATTACGAGGGTTTTTCCCTCTCCCTGGACCCAGAGGTCCTGGCGTCCTCTCTGCCACCCGCTCTGGCCCAGGGGGGCTTTGTGCCCCAGAGGCTGCTCCAGGTGTTTTGCCCCCAGGGCCGTCCCGCCACCCTCACCGCCCGGGCGGAGCTGGACCACATCTTTCTCCCCCTTTACGACCTGCCCCCCACGCTCCGTCTTCCCTATTATACCCTAAAGGCCCAGGAGCTTTTCCTCTACCTCTCCCGGCAGGAGGCCCCCGGAGAAAAACCCTCCAACCAATACCTGTCCCAGCAGGTGGAGACCGTCCGGGCCATCCACGACCAGCTCATGGCCCACCCCCATCAGCGCCCCACCATCGAGGCCTTGGCCAAGGAGCACCACATGAACACCTCCACCCTGAAGGCCGTCTTCAAGGCGGTCTACGGCCAGCCCATCGCCGCCCACATGAAGCACCACCGGATGCAGCAGGCCGCCCGCCTGCTGCGGGAGACCGACCTGAGCGTAGGGGAGATCGCCCAGCAGATGGGCTATGAAAACCAGAGCAAATTTTCCAAGGTCTTCCGGGATACCTTCCAGACCCTTCCCACGGAATACCGGAAGCAAAAAACCTGACCCGAACCGCCGTGGCAGGCGGCTTCCGGGGCCAATCCTCTGTTGTTTGGCGGCAATGGCCCCCTGACCCTGCCTTGACCCCCGGTTCCCTGCATAGTATAATTTGAATATCTTCCCCGTCGGGAAACAGACAGGAGGCGACCCTTTATCATGCAAGCCCCCGCCCTTTGGCCCCTTTTGCTCCAAGTGATCCTCATCGCCCTCAACGCGGTTTTCGCCTGCGCGGAGATCGCCGTCATCTCCGTCAACGACAACAAGCTGGCCCAGTTGGTGGCCCAGGGGGACAAACGGGCCCTCCGCCTGGCCCGGCTCACCAGCCGCCCCGCCCAGTTTTTGGCCACCATTCAAATCGCCATCACTCTGTCGGGCTTTCTGGGCAGCGCCTTTGCCGCGGATAACTTCTCTGACCAGTTGGCCGCCCTCCTGGTGCGGGCCGGGGTCCCTCTGTCCGAAAAGGCCCTGGACACCATCGCCGTGGTTCTCATCACCCTGCTGCTGTCCTATTTTACCCTGGTGTTCGGGGAGCTGGTCCCCAAGCGCCTGGCCATGAAAAAGTCCGAATCCCTGGCCCTGGGGCTGTCCACCCTCATCTCGGCCATCTCCACCCTCTTTGCCCCCATCGTGGCCATTCTCACCGCCTCCACCAACGGCATCCTCCGCCTGCTGGGCATTGACCCCAGCGCCGACGAGGAGGAGGTCAGCGAGGAGGAGATCAAAATGATGGTGGACCGGGGCAGCCAAAAGGGGGTCTTCGACTCAGCCACCAAGGAGTTTATTACCAACATCTTCGAGTTTGACGACCGCACCGTGGGGGAGTTTGCCACCCACCGCACCGAGCTGGACCTGCTCTGGACCAATCAGACCGTGGACACCTGGAAGCAGATTCTCTTGGATACCCGCCACACCCGCTACCCCGTCTGCGACGGCTCGGTAGACCAGGTCATCGGGATTTTAGACGCCCGGGACTTTTTCCGCTTCCAGGACAGCACCCTGCAGGAGGTCCTGGAAGGGGCCGTGAAGCCCGCCTTTTTCGTCCCCGAAACCGTCAAGGCCGACGTCCTCTTCCAGCAGATGAAGGGCCGCCGGACCTACTACGCTGTGGTCCTGGACGAACACGGCGGCATGCTGGGCGTGGTCACCATCCGGGACCTGCTGGAGCAGTTGGTGGGCGAGATCCAGCAGGAGGGGGAGCTGCCTGAGATCGAAGCCCTGGAGGGGGGCACCTGGCGCATCCAGGGCTCCGCCCCCTTGGACGACGTAGCCCGGGCCCTGGGAATCCCCCTCCCCCTGGAGGAATATGAGACCTTCGGAGGCTACGTCTTCGGCCTCTACGGCTCCGTGCCCCAGGACGGCCGCAGGGTGGGCCTGAAAACCGACCACTTGGAAATCCAAATGACCCGCATTCAGCAGCACCGGCTGGAGGAAGCTCTGGTCACCCTTCTCCCCGCCCCGGAGCAGGCCCCTTGACTTCCCCCGGCGGGTATGATATGGTAACCCTGTCACGGGCAGCAAAGTGTGTAGAATTGCAACGTTCTACACACTTTTCCTTCCCCTGGCCCGGTTTTTCCGGTGGTTTTCCCGCACTAAAACCCCCAAATTTCTTCTTTGGAGGGTTTTGTGATGTCTCTGGATCAAAACGCCTATCTGGGCCGGGAGCCTCTGGGAAAGCTCCTGCGTTCCTTTTCCGTCCCCTGCGTCCTCTCCCTGCTGGTCAGCTCCCTGTATAACATTGTGGACCAGATTTTTATCGGCAACAGTGAGCTGGGCTACCTGGGCAACGCCGCCACCGGCGTGGCCTTCCCCCTGATTATGATCTCCCTGGCCTTCGCCTGGTGCGTGGGGGACGGCTCCGCCGCCTACCTCAGCCTCTGCCAAGGCCGGGGCGACACCCAGCGGGCCCACCACTGCGTGGGCAGCGGCATCACGGTGCTCTTTTGTGCCGGGGTCCTTCTCTCCGCCGCCGGGCTCATTTGGCAGGAGCCCCTGCTCCGCCTGTTCGGGGCCTCTGACGCCACCATTACCATGGCCATGGAGTACCTCACCATCCTGCTGTGGGTCCTCCCCCTGTACATGCTCTCCAACCTGACCAACGGCATTATCCGGGCCGACGGCAACCCCAAATACGCCATGGCTGCCACCATCGCTGGGGCGGGAGTCAACCTCATTCTGGACCCCATTTTCATCTTTGCCCTCCACTGGGGCATCAAGGGAGCCGCCTGGGCCACGGTGCTGGGCCAACTGGTCTCCTTTTTCCTCAACAGCCTTTACCTCCGCCGCCCCAAAACCTTCCGCCTGGAAAAGGCCAGCTTTCTGCCCCACTGGAAGGTCTTCTGGGCCGCCGTTCAACTGGGGATCTCCACCTTTATCACCCAGATTTCCGTGGTGGTGGTGGCCCTGGTGTGCAACGTGATGCTCTTTCACTACGGCACCCTGTCGGTCTACGGGCCGGACATCCCCATCTCGGTCATCAGCATTGAGACCAAGGTCTTTACCATCGTCATCAACCTGGTGGTGGGAGTGGTGCTGGGGGGCCAGCCCATTCTGGGCTATAACTACGGCGCCCGGCGGTATGACCGAGTACGGGGGGCTTACCGGCTCATCCTGCGCCTCACTCTGGCTGTGGGCGTGGTCTCCACCCTAATTTTTGAGCTCTGTCCCCAAATCATCATCGGTATCTTTGGCCAGGGGGACCCCCTGTACTGGGAGTTTGCCACTATGACCTTCCGCATTTTCCTGTCCCTGGTCACCTTCACCTGTTTTATCAAGATGACCTCCATCTTCTTCCAGGCCGTGGGGGCCCCGGTGAAGGCCACCGCCGCCTCTCTCATCCGGGACCTGCTCTGCTTTGTGCCCTTGGCTGTCTTGCTGCCCCGGCGTTTTGGGATTCAGGGCATCCTCTTCGCCGCCCCGGCCGCCGACCTGATCGCCATGGTGGTGGCCACCGCCCTCACCATGGGTTTCTTCCGGCAGCTAAACGCCCAGGAGGCCCGGCCCCAGGCCCTGGAGGAGACCCCCTCGGTCATCCGCCCCTCTCACCCCGGCCCCATCGTCACCATCGCCCGGCAGCACGGCACCGCCGGCAAGGCCATCGGCCGCCAGGTGGCCCAGGCCCTGGGTGTGGCCTGCTACGACAAGGAGCTGGCTGCTCTGGCCGCCCGGGAGAGCGGCCTCCACCGGGAGTTTCTGGACCATCTGGAGGGCCCCGTGGAGGACCGCCTCCACGACCTCTACCTGAGCACCACCGTGGCCCACCACGGCATCCTGGCCCAGGCGGAGATCATCCGCAAAATTGCCGACGCCGGTTCCTGCGTCCTGGTGGGCCGGGCCGCCGACTACGTCCTGCGGGACCGGGCGGACGTGGTCTCCGTCTTCCTCCACGCCCCCAAGGACGACCGGGTCCGGAAGATCATGGAAATGTACGGTGACAACGCCGACCAAGCCGCCGGGCACTTAAAGCGCTCCGACGCCGCCCGGGGAGCCTATTACAAGCGCATCTCCGGCGGCGTCTGGGAGGACGCCCGGAACTACACCCTCTGCCTGGACGCCTCCAGTGGGGTGGACACGACTGCGGAGGCGATCCTGGCCTACCTTCAGCTCAAAGAATAGTTTTCCAAATAGCCCAATGTGGAACGGTTTTTCCTCATTGGGCTATTTTTTTGAAAACTCTCGTTCCCCCAATCAACCGCCCCCCGTTTTTCTCTTGCAGAGACGGGAAAGCCATGGTAAAATAACATGTTAAATATTGTATTTCACCCAGAGGAGGACGATCCTTTGTCTCAATACGAATCTGAAATCAAACGTCGGCGCACCTTCGCCATCATCTCCCACCCCGACGCCGGCAAAACCACCCTGACGGAAAAATTCTTGCTCTATGGCGGGGCCATCGCCCAGGCCGGCCAGGTCAAGGGGAAAAAGAATTCCCGAGCCGCCGTGTCCGACTGGATGGAGATCGAAAAGCAGCGCGGCATCTCCGTGACCTCTTCGGTGCTCCAATTCCAGTATGGGGGCTTCTGCATCAACATTCTGGACACCCCCGGCCACCAGGACTTCTCGGAAGACACCTACCGCACCCTCATGGCCGCCGACTCCGCCGTCATGGTCATCGACGGGGCCAAGGGCGTAGAGGCCCAGACCCGGAAGCTCTTCAAGGTCTGCGTCATGCGGGACATCCCCATCTTCACCTTCATCAACAAGATGGACCGGGAGTCCCGGGACCCCTTCGAGCTCTGCGAGGAGATCGAAAAGGAGCTGGGCATCGACACCTACCCCGTCAACTGGCCCATCGGCTCCGGCAAGGACTTTTTAGGGGTCTATGACCGGAACAAGAAGGAGATCATCCACTTCTCCTCCAACACCAACGCCAAAAAATCCGGTACCACGCAGATCGACCTGGACGACCCTGTGCTGGTGGACATGCTGGGCCAGGCCCAGCGGGACCAGCTCATCGAGGACATTGAGCTGCTGGACGGGGCCTCCTGCGACTTTGACTTAGACCGGGTCCGCCACGGCAAGCTCTCCCCCGTCTTCTTCGGCTCGGCCCTGACCACCTTCGGCGTGGAGCCCTTTTTGGAGGACTTCCTCCGCATGACCACCTCCCCCCTCCCCCGCCACAGCAGCCTGGGAGAGATCGACGCCATGGAGGACTTCTTCTCCGCCTTCGTCTTTAAGATCCAGGCCAACATGAACAAGGCCCACCGGGACCGGATCGCCTTCATGCGGGTGTGCTCCGGCCGGTTCGACGCGGACAAGGAGGTCTATCACATCCAGGGCAAGAAAAAGCTCCGCCTCTCCCGCCCCCAGCAGCTCATGGCCGCCGAGCGGGAGATCATCGAGGAGGCTTACGCCGGGGACATCATTGGCGTCTTCGACCCGGGCATTTTCTCCATCGGCGACACCCTGTGCTCCCCCGGCAAGAAGTTCCGCTTCGACCCCATCCCCACCTTTGCCCCCGAGCACTTCGCCCGGGTGCGCCCGGTGGACACCATGAAGCGCAAGCAGTTTTTGAAGGGGGCTGAGCAGATCGCCTTGGAGGGCGCTATCCAGATCTTCAAAATCCCCTACACCGGCATGGAAGAGGTTATTGTGGGCGTGGTGGGCACCCTGCAATTCGACGTGTTCCAATACCGCCTGCGCAGTGAGTATAACGTGGAGATCCGCATGGACACCCTCCCCTATGAGTATCTGCGCTGGATCAAAGAGCCCGTGGAGTTCCACGAGACCGACCTGATCCTGGGCAACGACACCAAGCTGGTGGAGGACTACAAGGGCAACAAGCTGCTTCTCTTCTCCTCCTTCTGGTCCATCAAGTGGGTTTCCGACCACAACCCCCAACTGGTGCTGACAGAGTTTAACGAGCGCAGCGAGGAAGAGGAGTAAGTCTCTTTCCCCCAGCGCCGCGGCCTTCCTCCGCCCAGAAGGGCGGCGGGGAAGTCCCATTTTTATTTCACGGTCTATGGTTTAAGGAGGGTTATTGTATGAAACCTTTGATCATTGGCATTGCCGGCGGCACCGGCTCCGGCAAGACCACCCTGGTCAGCCGCCTCATGGAACAGTTCGGCGAGGACATCAGCGTCCTCCCTCACGACAACTACTACGCGGAGCACCACGACCTGACTCTGGAAGAGCGCCAAAGCCTCAACTACGACCACCCGGCCTCCTTCGACACCGACCGGATGATCCAGGATCTCCAGGACCTGCGGGACGGGAAAACCATTCACTGCCCCGTCTACGACTATTCCATCCACGACCGCACCGACGAGACCAGGGAACTAAGACCCAACAAGGTAATCCTGGTGGAGGGTATCCTCATCTTTGAGAACAAGGCCCTGCGGGACCTGATGGACATCAAAATCTTCGTGGACACCGACGCCGACGTGCGCATCCTCCGCCGGATCATCCGGGATGTGAAGGAGCGGGGCCGCAGCCTGGACTCGGTGGTAGAGCAGTACCTGGCCACGGTGAAGCCCATGCACGAGCAGTTTGTGGAGCCCTCTAAGCGCTACGCCGACGTAATCGTCCCCGAGGGGGGCAAGAACCTGGTGGCCCTCATGATGATCATCCAGCGCATCGCCTACCACATTGAGCACAGCGACGTGGTGGCCGAGCAGTAAAGATATTCCTTGCAATCCCCCGCCAAGGGGGCTATAATAAGGTTTTAACGATAGTTATCCAGATTCTCATCTGTTGAAAGGACGCAATCACAATGAAACGGACAGAAATCGCCCGCATTTTTGCGGATATGGAACATTTCGGCGGTCAGGAAGTAACCGTCTGCGGCTGGACCCGTACCATCCGCGACATGAAAAACTTCGGCTTCATCGAGCTCAACGACGGCTCCTGCTTCAAGAGCATCCAGGTGGTCTTCGAGGACGGCGCCCTGGAGAACTATAAAGAGATCGCCAAGCAGAACGTAGGCGCCGCTCTGGAGGTCCACGGCACCGTGGTCCTCACCCCCCAGGCCAAGCAGCCCCTGGAGATCAAGGCCTCCTCCATCCGGGTAGAGGGCCCTTCCGCCCCCGAGTATCCCCTGCAGAAAAAGCGCCACGGGGTGGAATTCCTGCGCACGGTGGCCCACCTGCGCCCCCGGACCAACCTCTTCTCCGCCGCCTTCCGGGTGCGCTCTGTGGCCGCCTTCGCCATCCACGAGTTCTTCCAGAACCGGGGCTTTGTCTACGTCCACACTCCCATCATCACCGCCTCTGACTGCGAGGGGGCCGGCGAGATGTTCCGGGTGACCACCCTGGACCCCGAAAACGCCCCCCGCCTGGAAAACGGCCAGGTGGACTACAGCCAGGACTTCTTCGGCAAGCCCGCCAGCCTCACCGTCTCCGGCCAGCTCAACGCCGAAAACTTCGCCATGGCCTTTGGCAACGTCTATACCTTCGGCCCCACCTTCCGGGCCGAGAACTCCAACACCCAGCGCCACACCGCTGAGTTCTGGATGATCGAGCCCGAAATGGCCTTCTGCGACCTGGAAGGCGACATGGACGTGGCCGAAGCTATGATTAAGTACGTCATCCGCACTGTGCTGGAGCGCTGCCCCCAGGAGATGGACTTCTTCAACTCCTTCGTGGACAAGGGCTTGCTGGAGCGCCTCCAGCATGTGGCCAGCTCCGACTTTGGCCGGGTGACCTACACTGAGGCCGTGGAGATTTTGAAGAAGAACAACGACAAGTTTGACTTCAAGGTGGACTGGGGCACCGACCTGCAGACCGAGCACGAGCGTTTCCTCACCGAGCAGGTCTACAAGCGCCCTGTCTTCGTCACCGACTATCCCAAGGAGATCAAGGCCTTCTACATGCGTCTCAACGACGACGGCAAGACCGTGGCCGCCACCGACTGCCTGGTGCCCGGCATCGGTGAGATCATCGGCGGCAGCCAGCGCGAGGAACGCCTGGACGTGCTGGAGGCCCGGATCAAAGAGCTGGGCATGAACCCCGAGGACTACTGGTGGTACCTGGATCTCCGCCGTTACGGCTCCTGCAAGCACGCCGGCTTCGGCCTGGGCTTCGAGCGGATGGTCATGTACCTCACCGGCATCGCCAACATCCGAGATGTCCTCCCCCACCCCAGAACCGTGGGAAGCGCCGAATTTTAAGCAGCAAAAATCACCCCGTCGGCCGGCGGGGTGATTTTTCATGGGGAATTTCCCTCTTATAATTGCATCGAGAAACAGGATTATTCCATCCGCCCGAACTTCATTTCCTGCCCCTGGGCATCGAACTTTTTCCGCTTTCCCGTGATCTGCCGGATCTCAATGCGCCAAATGGCGGTGCGGGGCAGGCTCCGCCGGATGGCCTCGTCAAACTCCGCCATGTTGGCCGGGGTGTGGCGCTGGCAGATCAGCCGGAGGGCGTGGATCTTTTCCTGGTCCTCTGTCACCTCTTCGGCCACCCCCTGGATGAGGGCGGACTCAAACTCAGTGGTAAACCGGTTGGTGGCCCGCTTGGTATCTCCCACGCAGGCCAGGCAGACCTGGCTCTGCCCCCGCAGGCAGTCGATCTTCAGGCCCTCATGGGCGCTGTGGAAATAGATGACCTCCCCGTCCCGGGCAATGGTAATGGGCACGCAGTAGGGTGCTCCCTGGGGGGTCACCATACCCAGGGTGGCCCACTCGCACTTGTCCGCCACAGCCAGGGCGAAGTCCTTCGGCATTTCACGGTCTTTTCTTCTCACAAAACGGCGCCTCCTTTTTTCAAGTGCTTTGATTGTAGCACGGCCCACTCCCTTCCGTCTGTTGCTACCGCCACAATTTTCTTCCATAAGCAGCGGGCGCCGTCTCTGTGGCAGCGCCCGTTTTCAGGTGAAGTTCAAATTCTTTTCCAGGTAGACCAGGTCCTCCATGGGGTTGTTGTTATAGCTGGGGATCTCCCGGAAGCCAACGGCCCGATACAGGGCGATGGCGCTGGTGAGGAAGGGGAAGGTATCCAGCAGCATGGCCTCGTAGCCCTCTCCCCTGGCCTCATTCAGGAGTTTTTCCACCAGCATCCGGGCCAGGCCCCGCCCCCGGTAGGCCGGGCGGACATAGAGCCGTTTCATCTCGCACCGAGTCTCGTCCAGCTTTTTCAGGGCGATGCACCCGGCGGGCCGGCCGTCTGCCCGGAGCAGATACAGGCGGCCCCAGGGCAGGCCGTATTTTTCCTCTAAGTGGGCCAGCTCCCGATCAAAATTTTGCTGTTTCAGATACCCGGCAAAGGCGGGGGCCTGGTCCACTAACATGTCTGTGTATTCGGCGAACAGGCTGCGGACGGCTTCCTTTTCCTCATAAGCGGCTTGAATGGTGATCTCCACGTGGTTGTCCCTCCTGGGTGGATTCTCGCTGGAATTTTGGGGAAAAAGGCCGCCCCCCGTCCAAAAGACAGGGGACGGAACACGCCCTTCTCCCAATGGGAATTAAAGCCCGGTGGGCTCGGCCTCCTGGGCCGGATGGTCTGCGAAGTCACTTTCCGTGGGCTCTTCGTTCTCTTCCGTGGGGATGGGTTCCTCTGCTCTGGGGGCCGTGGGGGCGGGGTCCACGGTGTGGACGATGGTGCCCTCTTCGTCGAAGAAGTCACTGGTGGCCTCCCAGGCGTCCATTTGATTTTCGATCTCCTGCAGAGTGCGCTCGATATCCTTCCGGTGCTTATAGGCCAGCACGCCGCCCAGGGCGGCGGTTACCACGCCGAAGACCAGCGCGCCGCTCCAGTTCCGTTTCTTTGCCATGGTTGTCCCTCCTGTTCATGGGTGTGGGAATGGATTTTTTATATGATACCACGTTTTTTCCATTTGTCAATTCCAAAAAGCCAAAGAAAGGTATCGCCGTGGTCCCTTCCGGATCGTCTTCGTGCGTCTATTCCCTACGCTGTGAAATCCTCAACGCTCGCCCTCATCCGACCCGGCCCCTGCGGGTCCGGCCCACCTTCCCCCCCAGGGGAAGGCTTTTGGCAAGCCCTGTATGGCTTATGTAGAAAACTACCGTAGTTAATAACCCCAACGTTCCGAAATAGCGTAGGCTTCCCCTCGGGGGCCGAACTGTCCGGGGGACAGTTCGGTTAAATCCAGGCGAAGCCACCTTAAACCATAGCTGTCAGCGCAGCTGACTGATGAGGGGGCGATTTCGTAGTGACGGCGGGTAGAGGAATCCCGTTGCCACCTTACGCCAGTGCGTCTCTTACCCACGCCGTGGAACCCTCAACGCTCGCCCTCATTCGACCCGGCCCCTACGGGTCCGGCCCACTTCCCCCCCAGGGGAAGGCGATTGGCAAGCCCTGTGGGGCTTATTGTAGAAAACTACCATAGTAATAACCCCACCGTACCGAAGAGCGTAGGCTTCCCCTTGGGGGGAAGCTGGCAGCGCAGCTGACTGATGAGGGGGCGATATGGAGTATCAGCGGATAGAAGGATACCGTTCTTCAAAAATCATAGGATCAACCAGCCGTCACCGGCCAGTCCGGCCCACCACCTGGCGGTAGTGGCCCGGGTCGGTGTCCCCCTCGGTGCTCAGCAGCAGGACCACAGACGTTTCGTCCAGGCCCATCTCCCGGCGGATGGGGGCCAAGTCCTCCCGGGTACACAGTCGCCGGAGCAGGCCGGCGGTGACCCCGCCGCTCTCCCCGGAAACCACGGCCGGGTCCCCCGCCGCCGGGCGGCCCAGCAGGCGCATCCCCTCCTCAGCCACGGCGTCAGGGCAGGCGAAGTACCAGCCCGCCAGGTCCCGCAGCACCGGCCAGGTGAGGGTGCAGGGCTCCCCACAGTTGAGGCCCGCCATGATGGTCTGTCCCCTGCCCGCCGCCGGGTGAGGCTGTCCGTCCCCGGCCTGGGCGGAGGCGTAGATACAGGCCATATCCTCCGGTTCTGCCACCGCGAACAGGGGGCGGTCCGCCCCGTAGCGGTCCGCCAGGCACCCCAGCACCCCGCCGGCCATGGCCCCCACCCCCGCCTGGAGAAACACGTGGGTGGGCCGGGCAAAGCCCGCCTGGGCCAACTGGTCCGCTGCCTCCCGGGCCAGGGTGGTGTAGCCCTGGACGATCCAGGCGGGGACGTCCTCATAGCCCGGCCAACTGGTGTCCTGGATCAGGTACCAGCCCTTTTCCCGGGCCATCCGGGCGGCGTAGCGGACGGCGTCGTCATAGCCCAGGTCCAAAATGGTGGCCTCGGCGGCCCCCACGTCCAGAATGGCCTGAGCCCGGGCAGGGGCGGAGCCGGCGGGGAGATACACATGGGCCTGACACCCCAGCTTGTGGGCGGCCCAGGCCACGCCCCGGCCATGGTTGCCGTCGGTGGTGGTGACGAACACCATGGACTGCACCTTCTCCCGGAGCTCCGGGGCGGAGAGTTGGTCAAAGGTCAGATCCTCTCCCAGGCCCAGTTCCCGGCCGATGGTCCTGGTGAGGGCGTAGATCCCCCCCAGGCCCTTAAAGGCATTCAGGCCAAACCGGTGGGACTCGTCCTTCACAAAGACGGCCCTCACCCCCAGCTCCTGGGCCAGTCCCGCCAGACTGACCAGAGGGGTAGGGGTGTACTCGGCCAGGGTGTGGTGAAAGTTCCAGGCCCCTTCGGTGGCCTGGGCCTTTAGAAAGTCCGGGACCTGTCCGCCAGGGGTGTGAGAGAGGGCGGCAATGCCGCCGGCGTGATACTGTTTCATCGTTATCATTTCCTTTCTCCTTGGTGGGTGGGTGGATCGGCGGGACAGCCTCTCACGAGGGGCAGATCCCCTCTACGATCTCCACTCCGTCGGCCCGCCACTGGTCCAACTGCTCCTGGCCCGCCGCCATCACGTGGATCTGGTCGCATTCGCCGATCTGCAAGGTGGCGTAGCATGCCACCCCGTCCTGATAAAAAACCCGGATGGGGCGGGGGATCTCGCCGGCCTCCCCGTACTGCCCGCCCCGGAAGAGCTGTTCATACAGGGCCAAGAAATCCTCCTCGGTCAGGGTGGGGAAAAAGACCTGTAGGCTGTATTGTGCCTTGCGCTGAAACAGCGTCATGGGCCCCTCCTCATAGTTTTTCTGGGAGACGCCGGTGACCGTCTCCATTACCCGCTTCCCGTTTTGGGTGACCCAGAGGGAGAGAAATGGCTCGGCATAGTTGCTCTCGTCCATCAGCGACACATATTGATGGCCTCCGCCGGCGCCGGAGGGCTCCTCCGTCCCATAGTCCATCCACTGGGCCAGAGGCGGGAGCATATCCTCCCCCCACTGGGCCCGAAAGAGGGAATTGTACCGCTGGATAAATTCCTGAGGGGAGAGGACAAAACACGTCTCTCCCTGGGCCGTGGTGGTGAGGGCCACCGGCTCCCAGTCAAAGGGTTCCGCCTCTTCCCTGGGGGCCTGCTGGGTGGGGGCCTCCTCTTCCGGCGGCTCCTGTGCGCCGCAGCCCCAAAGGCCCGTGCAGAGCAGACATGCCAGGGCCAGGATCAGAACGATTTTGTGTTTTCCCATGAAAGGGCACCTCCTGTTTCGCAAAGGGATCGTCTCCCCGGAGGCCGGGGAGGGAGGGCTTTCCTCCGGGAATAGGATACCAGCCCGGCCGCTTTTTCGCAACCCATTTCACGGAAAATAGAAGCGCGTAAGGCCACCGGCAAGTTGTCGGCGGCCTTACGCGCTTTCTCTATTTTCAGTGGGCGGCCCTTTCCTGGGCCTGCTCCCAGTTGACCAGGGCGAACCAATCGTCAATGTAATCGGCACGAAGGTTATAGTGTTTCAAATAATAGGCGTGCTCCCACACGTCAATGGTCAGGATAGGACGCAGGCTCCAGGCGATGGGGCTGTTTTGGTTGGGCGTGGTCACGATCCGCAGCCCCCGGGGACCGTCCACCAGCCAGGCGTAGCCGGAGCCAAAAACCGAAAGGGCGGCCTTTTTGAAGTCCTCCCGAAAGTCTTCCCAGCTTCCAAACCGCCGCTGGAGCCGCGCCAGCAGTTCCCCGCTGGGTTTCCCTTCCGTGGCAGGCGCCATCCCGTTGAAAAAGAACCGGTGGTTATACACCCCGCCGGCGTTGTTCCGGAGGGAGGTCCCCAAATTCTCCGGCAGTCGGTCCGCGATCTGGATGAGCTGCTCCAGGGAGAGAGTTTGCAGGCCGGGCTCCTTTTCCAGAATCCCGTTCAGGTTGTCGATGTAGGTCTGCAGGTGCCTGTCGTGGTGCAGGTGCATGGTTTTTTCGTCGAGGAAGGGCTCCAGCGCGTTGTAGGCATAGGGCAGGGGCAGATTGACAAAGGGATAGTGTTGGTTTTCCATCAGCAAGACCTCCTATGGCAGGTGGTCTATTTTATGCGGGAGAGGGAAAGAGGGTGCCCGGGTTTTACCCGCCCTCCCCTTGGGGCGGAGCAGGTTGGATGTCGGTGGGCTGACGGAACACTTTTGAGAAAAGGAAGGGCAGGAAGCAAAGGGCCGAGACCAGCAGGGAGAGGCCCAAAACACCCCAGGAAGCTGGCCCGGCATTCCCTGGGAAGATGCGCTGCAGCACGTTCGCTAAGGTATTGTTCATCCCGTGGATCAACACAGGCAGCCACAGGTTCCCGGTTTTCCCATAGGCGTAGGCCATAAACACAGCCATAAGAGTCACGCCTCCGTATCGTATGCAGAGGACCTGCGCCAGAGTTGATCCGGCAGCCTGGGGGGCGTAATAGCAGAGCACCAGGGGCAGATGCCAAAACTCCCACAGCACGCCAAAGAGGAACACCCCTTTGACCCTGCCGGCCTTTTCCTGGAGCAGCGGCTGGAAATAGGTCCGCCAGCCGTATTCCTCGCCGAACAGGGAGATAAAGCTGGCAAGAATGGTAGCGGGGACGCCGCAGAGCAACAAACCCAAGTTGGCATCCAGGGAAAGGGAGGCCAACCATGCCGCCGGCCCTTCCAGGATGAGGGAGGGGAGGATCTCTCTGGCCAGGTAGAAGACCAGAAAGAACCCCAGAATGGGGACAGACTGGGCCCAGTTTTGACCGGCCAGCCCATAGGCCACCCGCCGCTCCTTGGGCTCGGAGAAATAGAAGCACCACACCACGACCCCGCCCAGGATCGTCAGGTAACTCCAAATATCCGAAAGCTCCTCCGGCAGGACGAAGCTCAGCAGACCGCACAGGACCACGGCCCCCGTCAGCACCAGAAACCCCAAATAGAAGTTCCTCGGCAGCAGGGGATCGCCCTTCCGGCAGGTCATCCTAGCCAGCATGAGCCCGGCGGCGGGGTAAAACATTTGGGCCACGGCAAAGAAGGTGACGTCTTTCCCCAGGTGAGAAAGAATGGCCATGGGAATTCCCATCAGGAAAGTCAGGCCGTAGGTGACGACCAGAAAAATCAGCAACTCCTTCCTGGCGTTCTTCATAGAAGCCTCCTGTTCTTGTGTCCGCGGACGGCGGGGCCGGCAGCTTCTTTTTCAGTCGAGGGGGTTATGGATTTTCCGGCTTGGGCCGGGTGGCGTTGTCTGTGGGGGGATGGGTTTCCCGGGGTGGATCACCGGCAGGGCCAGGGGGCACGCTGCCCTGCTTCTGGCCGGTGTTTTGCTGTTTTGGATGCGTTTTCAAGAACCAGTCAGCGTCACGGTAGTTTCCCGTGGTAATACGATCTCGGAACATAACGGCAGCCTCCTTTTCCTGCGGATTCATCTGCTTGATTTGGTTTCATGTTTATCATAGCACAGTTCATAGGGCTTTGTCACTATAATTTTTACAAAAAACATAAATTTTTTAATGTTAAACGATAAACTCATGTTGACAAGTGATAAGCGATCAGGTATTCTTTTCTTGTAAGGAAAGGAGGGATCAAGGATGAAAATTCCTGAAGGAAAGTGCAATCAGGCAGCCTCAACTGCGGCTGTGATTTTCGAAATCATCTATTGGGGCGTTGCCGCCGTCTACGTGCTCATGTTGATGACCTTAGTGTATGACCCGACCTACCTTTCCAGCCTAAAGGACGCTCCCAACCACTGGGTTGCTTTTTTTGCCGTCTTTGATTACAATGTAGAGGGTTTGTCCAATGTTAGGGGCCTCTTTGCCCTTGCCATCCTCCAGAGCATTGCCCTCATTTCTCTGGGCGCGATGATCCTCCATAAGATCCACCTGATCTTCGAGATCACCGCCGGGAAGACCCGGGATTCTATCGGCCCCACCCCCTTCCAGCCGGCCAACGTGAAGCTGCTGCGGCAGATCGGCGTTCTGGCAGCGACCTGTCCTATCCTCAATTTTTTGATCTCTCTCCTGGTCGCTCTCCTCTATGGAACCGACGTGGCGATCCCCATCATCAGTCCGGAAGGGCTCTTTGCCGGCGTTGTAATCCTCTGCCTGTCCCGCTTTTTCGCCCACGGTGTGGCGCTTCAAATTGATGTAGACGGCCTGCTGTAAAGGAGTGGTTGACCTTGAAAGAACGCAATAAAAAATTGATCAAAAGGGCCTCCGTTGTAGCCTGGTTTCTGGAGCTCCTTTACTGGGCCAACACAGCCGCTTACTTTTGCTGGCTGCTGGGCGTGTGGTATTATAGCCCCGACTGGCACAGCGGCCTGTTTGCCGTCACCGAGGGCGTTCTGATTTCTTTTGGCTATCCCATTCAAGACATTTCAACTGCCGTCCCCATTTTCGTGGTGGCCATGGTCAACGGCATGCTCGTCTCGGGCCTCATGTCTCTCATCTTCCATAACATCCGCCGGATCTTCGACGTCTCCACCGGGGTGGACTGGGACTCCATCGCCCCCACCCCCTTCCAGCCAGCCAATGTGAAGCTGCTGCGGCAGGTGGGATTCTATGCCATTGCCATTCCCCTGGTGAAATTTTTTTCCGGTTGATTGTAAAATCAAGTTGGACACTTGAGTAAAAAATCCATAGTGATTTTTCTCCCCGTGGTAGAATGAAGTTACCACACAACTTCTACAGAGGGAGGGCAATCACTATGGACTGCCATCATTGTATCACAGAATCC
>JALERU010000048.1 GCA_022764045.1 Clostridiales bacterium
CTGCGGGAAAACCTGCCGGCCTCGGTGAAGGTCAAGGCCTCCGGCGGCATCCGCACCCTGGAAGACGGCCAGGCCTACCTGGAGCTGGGCGCCGACCGCCTGGGGGCCAGCGCCCTGGTGGGCGAGGCCCGGAAGGCGAAATGAACGCCGTCGCCCAGCGGCTGGCGGACCAGGACGCCCCTTACACCATTTTGGAAATTTGCCCGGGTATCTTCCGCATCCCCATCCCCCTGCCCCGGAACCCCCTGCGGGAGCTCAATGCCTACCTGGTCCGGGGCAGGGAGCGCAGCCTGCTCATTGACACGGGCTTCCGGCTGCCGGAGTGCCGCCAGGCCATGGCCCAAAGCCTCCGGGCCATCGGGGCGGAGGGGGACCCCCTGGACATCTTCCTGACCCACATCCACACCGATCACATGGGGCTGGCCTCGGAGCTGGTCCGCCCCGGCGGGACCATCTATGTGGGTCAACTGGATTTCCCCTTCACCAGCCAGACCTGGGAGGACAACTACTGGCGCGTCATCGACCGGCGCTTTCTGGCAGAGGGATTTCCCAAAGAGGAGCTGGCCGTCACCACCGCCACCAACCCCGCCCGGACCCTGGGAGCCGACCTGGACCTGCCCAACTACCGGGCGGTGAAGGACGGGGAAGTCATCTCCGTGGGGGACTACACCCTGGAGGTGGTCGCCACCCCCGGCCACACCCCGGGGCAGCTCTGCCTGTGGTTGGCCTCGGAGGGCATCCTTTTCACCGCCGACCACGTCCTCTTTGACATCACCCCCAACATCACCATGTGGCCCAACCTCCCCAACGCCCTGGGCCACTATTTGGAGAGCCTGGAAAAGATCCGGGCCTACCCGGTAAAACTGGCCCTGCCCGGCCACCGGCACACCGGCGACTTAAACGGGCGCATCGAAGCCCTCATGGCCCACCACCGGGCCCGGGTGGCGGAGACCCTTTCCATCGTCCGCCGGGCCCCCGGCTCCACCGCCTACCAGATCGCCAGCCAAATGCACTGGGACCTCCGGGTCAAAAGCTGGCAGGACTTCCCCCTGAACCAGAAGTGGTTTGCCACCGGGGAAGCCCTGGCCCACTTGGAGTATTTGACGGAGCGAGGCCAAGTCCGCCGGGAACAAAACCCCCGCGGGGTGGCGGTATACCTGCCGGCGTAATCCCGCAAACACACGAAGAAGCCCCCCGGCGCTGTGAATGGCAGCGCTGGGGGGCTTTTCCAATCTATGGGGGAGGGCTCAGTGACATCCCGCGCAGCTAATGTCGGGGAACTGCTTGGGATCGTAGGGGATGCCCTGCTTGTTGTAGTAGTCCTTCAGGGCGGCCTTCACCGCCTCCTCGGCCAGCACGGAGCAGTGGAGCTTGTGGGCGGGCAGGCCGTCCAGAGCCTCCACCACGGCCTTGTTGGTCAGGTCGGCCACCTGGTCCAGGGGCTTGCCCTTAATCATCTCGGTGGCCATGGAGCTGGAGGCGATGGCGCTGCCGCAGCCGAAGGTCTCAAACTTCACGTCGGAGACGGTGTCGTGGTCAATTTTCAGGTAGATCTTCATAATATCGCCGCACTTGGCGTTGCCCACCTCGCCCACGCCGTCGGCATGTTCAATGACGCCCACATTGCGGGGGTTGCGGAAATGGTCCATCACTTTTTCACTGTATAACATAGCTGCGGTCTCCTTTCTGTAAGTCCCGCCAGACGGGGGACATGTTTCTCAAGTAGTCTACCACCTGGGGCACGGCCGACAGAATGGCGTCGATCTCTTCTTCCGTGTTCCACTCGCACAAAGACAGGCGGAGAGAGCCGTGGGCCACCTCGTGGGGCCGGCCAATGGCCAGCAGCACGTGGCTGGGGTCCAGGGACCCGGAGGTGCAGGCCGAGCCCGAGGAGGCGCAGATCCCTTTGTCGTCCAGCAGGAGCAGCAGGGACTCGCCCTCAATGCCCTCGAAGCAGAAGTTCACGTTGCCAGGCAGCCGGTGGTCCCGGTCGCCGTTGAGGGCGGCGTGGGGGATGGCGGACAGGCCGTCGATGAGCTTGTCTCGCAGGGCGGAGACCTTGGCGGCGTTTTCCTCCAGGTGGGCGCAGGCGTCCTTTAACGCGGTGGCCAGGCCCACGATGCCGGGGAGGTTCTCGGTGCCGGCCCGCTTCCGGCGCTCCTGGGCGCCTCCCTCGATGAGGGGGTACAGGGTGAGCCCCTTGCGGACGTACAGCGCCCCCGTGCCCTTGGGGCCGTGGAACTTGTGGCCGGACAGGGAGAGCATGTCGATGTTCTCCTCCTGCACATTGATGGCCAGATGGCCGGCGGCCTGAACGGCGTCGGTGTGGAAGGGGACCTTCTTCTCCCGACAGACCTGACCGATCTCGGCGATGGGCTGGATGGTGCCGATCTCGTTGTTGGCGTACATGACGGTCACCAGGCAGGTGTCCTCGGTGATGGCCTCGGCCACCTGCTGGGGGGTGATAAGGCCGCTTTCGTGGACATCCAGCAGGGTGATGGTGAAGCCCTCCTTCTCCAGCTTCTGGAGGGTGTGGAGGACGGCGTGGTGCTCAAAGGCGGTGGAGATGATATGGGTCTTCCCCCGGCGCCTGCCCGAGCGGGCGGCGGAGAGGATGGCCTGGTTGTCGGCCTCGCTGCCGCCGGAGGTGAAGTAGATCTCGTCGGGACGGCAGTGGAGACAGTCGGCCACCATTTGCCGTGCCTGGGCCAGGGCCTCGGCGGCCTGCTGGGCGAAGGCGTAGAGGGAGGAGGGGTTGCCGTACTGCTCGGTGAAGTAGGGGAGCATGGCCTCCAGGGCGGTGGGGCTGAGCTTGGTGGTGGCGGCGTTGTCTGCGTATATCATGGAGAAACCTCCTTGTGTTTTAATTCCTACTAATTTATTAGGTAATTGGAGGATACCATGAATTACATATGAAGTCAATAGGTAATTAGAGAAAAATAAAAAAGGGTGGGGGCCCGGTGTGGGGAAGGCGGGTAAACCTTTCCCACACCGGGCCCCCATTCCGCCTTCCCCTGGGGGAAGGGTCACTCCGGAATAAACTCCAGATTGTCCAGGGCGTATTTCAGGGCCATGCACATGAGCTCGTTGCGGGAGCGGCCGCTTTTTTGGGCCAACTTGTCATACTCCTCCTGCAAAGCCCGTTCAATCCGCAGGGACATGATGGTGTGTTTGTCCTCTTTACTGTCCGCGTCCTTGTGCCGCACGATAAATTTTTGTGGCATAAATTTGTCCTCCAACTTAGATTACAAATATCATACCAATTTTTGATTGACAATATAATGCTACCTATTTATAATATAATTAGATGCTATAAATAGAGGGAGTGTTTTTTATGTCATCCATCCTCCGCGACCTTTACTATGGAAAGATCTGCCCCGCCGAGACGCCCATGGACTGCGGAAGGGACTATCAGGCGCATCTGGACCGGGAAGAGCAAACCTACGAGGCCCTTTTGAAGGGCTTAGACCCGGGACAAAAGAAGGCTCTGGACCAATATCTGGACCAAAAAAGCGAAAACGAATTGGAGGAGTACGCCGCCATCTTTTCCAAGGGGGTCCAGTTCGGGGTCCGGCTGATGCTGGCGGTGTTTGAAAAGGAGATCGCCGGGGAAGAGACCCCATAACACAAAGCGCTCCCCCGCCGAAACGGCGGGGGAGCGCTGCGGTTTTCTTGGAACACACCGGGGGTTCATGCCTCCTCCATATTTTGCAGGTTTGCCAGGGAGATGCCGTCCAGGTATTCGTAGACCACCCTGTCCAGCCCCTGCCACAGGGGGAGGGCCCGGCAGTGATGGGCCTTTTCGCAGCCCTTTTGGTCGCCCTTTAAGCAGGCCACCGTGGCCAGGTTTCCCTCAGCCAGGCGGATGATTTCCCCGGCGGCATAGTCCTGGGGGTCCCGGCACAGGCGATAGCCGCCGCCCTTGCCGCGGATGGCGTCCACAAGCCCCGCCCGGCTCAGGGAGGCCAGGATATTTTCCAGATATTTTACCGAGATTTCCTGCCGTTGGGCAATGTCCTTCAGGGGGATATAGTTACCGCTGTTATGATCAGCCAAGTCCAGCATCACGCGCAGGGCATAGCGGCCCTTGGTGGAGATCATCATACGTGCAGCCTTCTTTCTTTGTGGAATGGTTCCTCACCTCGGAGGGGGAACCTGAGTGTATTGTCATTATACCGCAAAGAAAGTAAAAAGTGAATGGTTCTCCGTCAAAAATCTGCAAAAAATTGCAGGGTTCAATGCAAATCAGAGTGGATTGATCAGGGCGAGGGCTCTCTCATTGGCAGGCCGTCTATGGCGCGCCTGCCGGCTCGGCGCGCGGGGTAGTGGGCGGGTACTCTTTGGGAGGGGGTGGGTGCGTCTATTACCAACGCCGTGAGGCCCTCAACGCCCGCCCTCATCCGACCCGGCCCCTACGGGTCCGGCCCACCTTCCCCCCCAGGGGAAGGCGATTGGCAAGCCCTGTATGGCTTATGTAGAAAAATACCGTAGTGTTAACTCCAACGTGCCGCAGTAGCGTAGGCTTCCCCTTGGGGGTCGAACTGTCCGGGGGACAGTTCGATTCAATCCAGGCGAAGCCACCTTAAACCATAGCTGTCACCGAAGGTGACTGATGAGGGGGCGATCTGGAATATCGGCGGGCAGAAAAATACAGTTTTCGACGAAGCGTATCACCTTCCTTTTTCCAGCGGGCCATGGTAAAATAAAAAGAAAAGGAGGGGGTTCGAAAATGAAAACCTATATTTTAGAGGGCATTTTTCAGGAGGGCCGCCCCACGGGGTCGGCGTTTCAGGCCCATCTGAAAGCCCATCACCAGTACCTCAGCAAGGGCTTTGCCGATGGCTCCATCCTCTTTTCCGGCCCGGTGACCAACCGCGAAGACTGCGGCGGGGTCATCGTGGTCAAGAGCGATGACATCGAGGCCTTTTGCCGGGAGGACCCCTTTGTGAAAAACGGGGTCCAGACCTACCGGGTGCTGGAATTTAAGCTCTTCGACGGCCAGGAAGGCGCCAAGGCCTGGGCAGGCCAATGACCTTTCGCGGGGTCCGGGGCGGCTGGGAGCAGCCGCCCTTTTCCCTGCCCGGAAAAATGGTTGCCGGATCGGGCGGCCTATGCTAAACTGAGCACACAATGAATACAAAAAAAGGAGGGGCCGCCGTGGAGACAGCCCAGCACACCCTGGCCATCACTGGCCTGCGGGCCCAGTTTCAGACCCCCCAGGGGGTCCTCACCGCCGTGGACGGCATCGACCTCACCATTCCCCGGGGCACCATCGTGGGGCTGGTGGGGGAGTCGGGCTGCGGTAAAAGCGTCACAGCCCTGTCGGTGCTGGGCCTCCTCCAGCCCCCCGGCCAGGTGACCGGCGGCCAGCTCCGCTTCGCCGGCCAGGACCTGGGGAAGCTGTCCCAAGAGGCCCTGCGAAAGCTCCGGGGAGACCGGATCGCCATGATCTTTCAGGACCCTATGACCTCCCTGAACCCCGTCTTCCCCGTGGGGAAACAGGTGGATGAGGTTCTCCGCCTCCACCGGGGGCTGAGCCGCCGGCAGGCCAAGGCGAGGACGGTGGAACTCTTCCGCCAGGTGGGGATTCCCGACCCCGAGGCCCGGTACGGGGCCTATCCCCGGCAGCTCTCCGGGGGCCTGCGCCAGCGGGTGATGATCGCCATGGCCATGGCCTGTGAGCCCGAGCTCCTCATCGCCGACGAGCCCACCACCGCCCTGGATGTGACCATCCAGGCCCAGATCCTCCGGCTTATGGGGGACCTGCGCCGGGACCACGGCACGGCCATCCTGCTCATTACCCACAACCTGGGGGTGGTGGCCCAGCTGTGCGACTATGTTTACGTGATGTACGCCGGGCAGATCGTGGAGGCGGCGGAGACCTTCGAGCTCTTCCGGGCCCCCCGGCACCCCTATACCCTGGGGCTGCTGGAGGCCATCCCCTCCCTGGAGGGGGGGCGGGAGAGGCTCCACGCCATCCGGGGCACGGTGCCCGACCTCCACAACCCGCCCCCCGGCTGCCGGTTCTGCCCCCGGTGCGAAGGGGCGGAAGGGGACTGCCAGAGGGAAGTCCCCCCACTGACCGACCTGGGCGGCGGCCATCTGGCCCGCTGCCTCCACCCCCGCTGAAAGGAGGCCCCATGGCAAAGATTCTGGCGGAGGGGCGTGGCCTCTCCAAAACCTTCCCTGTGAAGGGACAGGGGAAGGGGGCCGTCCTCCACGCGGTCTCCCAGGTGGACCTGACCGTTTACGAGGGGGAGACCCTGGCCCTGGTGGGGGAGTCCGGCTGCGGCAAGAGCACCCTGGGCCGCCTGCTGCTGGGCCTGCTGCCCCCCACCCAGGGGCAGGTGCTCTTTGACGGCCGGGACCTGGCCGCCCTCCCGCCCAGGGAGCTGCGGGCCCTGCGGCGGCAGATGCAGATGGTCTTTCAGGACACCGCCGCCTCCCTGAATCCCCGCCTGGACGTGGCGGGGATTTTGGCCGAGCCCCTGCGGATTCACAACCTGTGCCCCAAGGGGGAATACCGGGCCCGGGGCGCCGCTCTGCTGGAGCAGGTGGGCCTGTCCCCGGACCTGCTGGGGCGCTTTCCCCACCAGCTCTCCGGGGGCCAGCGCCAGCGGGTGGGCATCGCCCGGGCCCTGGCCCTGGAGCCCCGGCTGGTGGTCTGCGACGAACCGGTGTCTGCCCTGGACGTGTCGGTCCAGGCCCAGATGCTCAACCTGCTGGCCGACCTCCAGGGGGCCAACGGCCTGACCTATGTGCTGGTCTCCCACGACCTGAGCGTGGTCCGTCACAGCGCCGACCGGGTGTGCGTCATGTTCCTGGGGCGGGTGTGCGAGTTGGGGCCCACCCAGGCCATCTTTGCCGCCCCCCGGCACCCCTACACCCGCTTCCTGCTGGACTCGGTGCCCCGGCCCGACCCCACCCGGCGGGGGGAAGAGGGAGACCTGCTGGCCGGGGAACTCCCCAGCCCGGTGACGCCCCCCTCGGGGTGCCGGTTCCGTACCCGCTGTCCCTATGCCAAAGAGATCTGCGCCCAGGCCGTCCCGCCCCTCCGGGGGGAGGGAGGATGGCAGGCAGCCTGTCACTTCCCCTTGGGGGAAGGGTAAGGAGAGAGGACCATGCCCTTTGTGGATTTACATTGTGATACCGTCTCCCGCCTGCTGGCCTGCCGGCGGGCGGGGCTGCCCGGGAGCCTCCGGGCGGCGGAAGGGTTCCACGTTGACCTGGAAAAGCTGCGAAAGAGCGGCTATTTGCTGCAAAATTTTGCCCTGTTTGTGAACCTGCAGGGGGAGACCCTGCCTCCCTCCGCCGCCGGCGGCCCGGAGGACCTGTACCGCCTGTCCATGGGCCGCAAGGCGGAGGACCCCTTGGCAGAGGTTTTGACCCTGGCGGACCTCTACTGGAATGAGATGGCGGAAAACCGGGACATCGCCCGACCTGTCCTGTCTTTTCAGGACATGGAGGAAGCCCGCCGGGCGGGCAAACTTGCCTGCCTGCTGACGGTGGAGGAGGGGGGCGTCTGCCTGGGACAGACGGCGCTCCTGCGCACCCTCTACCGCCTGGGGGGGCGGATGCTCACCCTCACCTGGAACTATCCCAACCGGCTGGGCTTCCCAAACGGCCAGGCCGGGGGGCTGACGGAAACCGGCGTTCAATTCTTAGGGGAAATGGAAGCCCTGGGGATGATCCCCGACGTGTCCCACCTGTCCGACGACGGCTTCTGGGATGTGTGCCGGTTATCCCGCAAGCCCTTCGCCGCCAGCCATTCCAGCTGCCGGGCCCTGTGGGACCACCGGCGCAACCTCACCGACGACATGCTCCGGGCCATGGGCGACAAGGGCTGTCTGGTGGGGGTGAATTTTTACGCCGGCTTCTTAGGCCCCGGCGAGACCGCCCGCCTGGCGGACATCACCCGCCACATCCGCCACATGCTGGACGTGGGCGGCCCGGACCTGGTGGCCCTGGGCTCGGACTTCGACGGCATCGACTGCCCCCTGGAGCTGGGGGACGCCGGCCACATGGACCGGCTGGTGGCGGCCATGGAGAGCGGCGGATTCACCGGGCGGGAGATCGAGGCCGTGTGCTGGAAGAACGCCTGGGAGTTTTACCGGCGGGTGCTGTGAAGGGGGAGCGAGGAACTTCTATCCGCCGGTACTCCCCATCGCCCCCTCATCAGTCGCCTTCGGCGCCAGCTTCCCCCCGAGGGGAAGCCTACGCTATTAGGCTACGTTGTGGTTTTTGCTACGGTAGGTTTCTACAATAAGCCACACAGGGCCTGCCAATCGCCTTCCCCTGGGGGGGAAGGTGGGCCGGCGAAGCCGGGTCGGATGAGGGCGGGCCTTGAGGATTCTACAGCGTAGGTAATAGCCCCACCAACCCCTTTATTTCATAAGACAAACCATCTATATTACAGTGTTCTTGAACAACCAACCAAAGGAGGAACCCCCTCATGTCAACCACATACTCACCCCTGTTCCAACCCCTGCAAATCGGCTCCCTGACCATCAAAAACCGCTTCTGCGCAGGTCCCCTGACCCTGCCCTCCCTCCACGGCCCCTTTGGGGAGTTCTCCCCCGACGGCCTGGCCTATTTTGAGGAACGGGCCAAGGGGGGATTTGGACTCATCTACACCGGAGCCTTTCACCCGGACACCTTGGTGGACCCCGTCCACCCCCTGGACAGCAAGCAGCCTTTGAAGGCCCCCAAGACCTTCCGGCGCACGGCAGTGGAGCTGCTGGAGCGGCTGGACGCCTACGGGGCCAAGATGCTGCCCCAGGTCTCCATGGGGTATGGCCGCAACGCCCTGGGGTGCTTCTGCCCCTCGGAGATCCCCTATTACCATGACCCCGCCCGGCTGGCCCCCGCCCTGACCAGGGATCAGATCAAACAGAAGATCGACCAGATGATCGCCACGGCGGCCTTTTTCCAGCAGTGCGGCTTCCCCGGCATCGAGGTCCACGCCATGCACTGGGGTTATCTGCTGGACCAGTTCGCCATGTCCTTTATGAACCACCGGGGGGATGAATACGGCGGAGACTTGGAAAACCGCCTGCGCTGCGCCCGGGAGATTTTGGAGGGGGTCAAGGCCGCCTGTGGCTCGAAGTTCGTGGTCTCCATGCGCCTGGCCCTGAAAACCTATATGAAGGGCTACAACCAGCCCTCCCTTCACGGGGAGGACGAGGTGGGCCGCACCCTGGAGGAGGGCCTGGAGATCGCCCGGCGGCTGGAGGCCTACGGCTACGACTGCCTCAGCGTGGATTTTGGCCAGTACGACTCCTTCTACTACGCCGCGCCCCCCTGCTACATGGAAAAGGGACGGGTCATCGACCTGGCCGCCGAAGCCAAGAAAACGGTGAACATCCCCATCCTCTGCGGCGGGCGGATGAACGACCCCGACCTGGCCGCCCAGGCGGTGGCCCAGGGCAAGCTGGACGCCATCGTGTTGGGCCGGCCCTCCCTGGCCGACCCCGCCTATCCCCAAAAAGTGGCCATGGGATGTCCCCAGGACATCCGGCCCTGTATCGGCTGCAACCAGGGGTGCATCGGCGCCCTGAAGATCGGCCGCCGGGCGGGCTGCGCGGTGAACCCCCAGGCCGCCCGGGAGAGTACCTTCGGCCTGACCCCCGCCCTGAAAAAGAAAGACGTCCTGGTGGTGGGCGGCGGCGTGGCCGGCATGGAGGCCGCCCGGTGCGCCGCCCTGCGGGGCCATGAGGTGACCCTGTGCGAGGGCAGCACCCGCCTGGGGGGCAACCTGATCCCCGCCGGAGCCCACGAATTTAAGACCGAGCTGAGCGAGCTCAACGCCTGGTACCAGGGTCAGTTGGCCAAGCTGGGGGTCCAGGTGGAGACGGGCATGGCCCTCACCGCCAGGGACATCCGGGACCGCCGCCCGGACGCCGTGGTCTTGGCGACCGGGGCTGCCCCCACGGTGCCGAAGGTGGAGGGGATCGACAGCCCCAAGGTCATCGACTGCGTCACGGCCCTCACCGGGGCGGAGCTGCCCGGCCGGAATATTCTGGTGGTGGGCGGCGGCCTGGTGGGCTGTGAGACCGCCCTGGGATACGCCCAGGCGGGGAAGAAGGTCACCATTTTAGAGGCCCTGCCCGACATCCTTTCCGCCGGCATCCCCGTGCCCGAGATGAACGAGTCCATGCTCCGGGACCTGCTGGCCGAGGCCAAGGTCACCCTGAAGACCGGCTGCCGGCTGACCAAAGTCACCGACACCGGCGCGGTGGCCGCAGGGCCTGACGGCGAGGAAGCACTCCCCGCCGACCACGTGGTCCTGGCGGTGGGATTCACCTCCCGCCCCTCCCTGGCGGCGGAGCTGGAAGGGGCTGGGATGGAGGTCTACCAGGTGGGAGACGGCAGCCAGGTGGGCAGCGTGATGACCGCCATCGGATCGGCCTATACCGTGGGCCGGAAGCTATAATCCTGTTTCTCGATGCAATCCTTTCATCGAGAAACCCGTGTGCTACGCACACGCGCATCGTGCGATGGCACGCTGCGCCGTCTCATGCAGAACTTGACGGGCTTCGCCCTACAAAAACCTTTTGAAAGGTTTTTGTCAAGTTCTAGTATAAAAAGGAGAGAACATCCATGCGAAAGAATTTCAAAAATGTTGGCTTTTACCCCCAACCGGTGCTGGTCATCGGCACTTACGATGAAACCGGCGTCCCCGATGCCATGAACGTGGGCTGGGGCGGCCTGGTGGGGGGCGCCTATGTGGAGCTCAACATCTCCAAGGGACACAAGACCACGGAAAATATCCGCTTGAAGGGGGCCTTTACCATGAGCTTTGCCGACCAGGCTCACCTGGTGGAGGCCGACTATGTGGGGCTGGTGTCGGGCTATGAGGTCCCAGACAAAATCGCCCGGGCGGGCCTGCACCCGGTGAAGAGCGAATTTGTGGACGCCCCCCTGTTTGAAGAACTTCCCCTGACCCTGGAGTGCCGGGTAGTGGAGCTCACCGACGGCCCTGGGGGCCTGCGCATCGTGGGCCAGGTGGTGAACATGAGCGCCGACGAGTCCATCCTGGGGCCCGACGGCCTGGTGGACGCGGACAAGGCACGGTTTTTGTCCTTTGACCGGGTGCGCCGGGTGTACCGGCTGTTAGGAGGCGTGGTGGGCCAGGCCTATCACGACGGGGAACAGTTGATGAAATAAACCAAAGGGGCACGGCGGGGCAGGTTCCTGCCGTGCCCGGCTCTTGTGGATAATCCCTAAAATCCCCGGCCAAAATTTCCGGGATTCTGTCCTCCTGCTTCCTTGACAAGGGGGACGGGCCCTCGTATAATGAAGGCATTGATAGAGGCGCGGCGTTCATCAGTACCTTCCATCCTCCGGCAGGCAATCCGGGGAGGGGAAAGGGGGCGCTGCCGAAGGGTCTTCCAGTTGCCTGACGGGAAGATGGCCTGGGCCGGCAGAGAAAATCTGCCGGACTGCCATTGTATCACTACGATGGAGCGCTATCATGGTAAACCAGGGGCCGTTCGCCCCCGGTATGTTGTTTTTTTACCATGGATTCGCTTCGGGTCCATGGTTTTTTTAGCGAAAATCCAAACAATTATGAAAAGAGGAGAAACCACCATGAAGAAGATTCTTGCCCTGATGCTGGCTCTGGTGATGGCCCTGGCCCTGTGCGCCTGCGGCGGACAGCCCACCGACGAGCCCGCCCCCGAGGAAAACACCGACAACCAGACCGAAACTGTGGAGATCCCCCCCGTGGAGGACCTGACCGGCACCGACACCAGCGCCATCCCCGGCGTGGAAGACGGCGTGCTGACCGTTGGCATGGAGTGCGCTTACGCCCCCTACAACTGGACCCAGACCGACGACTCCAACGGCGCTGTGCCCATCGTGAACAACCCCGGTTCCTATGCCAACGGCTATGACGTGATGATCGCCAAGCGGATCTGTGAGGCCTATGGCTGGGAGCTGGAAGTGCAGTCCATCAACTGGGATGGCCTGATCCCCGCCCTGAACGCCGGCACCATTGACGCCGTCATCGCGGGTCAGTCCATGACCGATGAGCGCATGGAGCAGGTGGACATGGCTGGCCCCTACTTCTATGCTTCCATTGTCTGCGTGGCCAAGGCTGACAGCGACCAGGCTGCCGCCAAGGGCATCAGCGAGCTTACCGGCACCTGCACCGCCCAGACCGGCACCATTTGGTATGACTCCTGCCTGCCCCAGGTGAAGGGCGCCGAGGTCATGCCCGAGGCAGAGAGCGCCCCTGCCATGATTATGGCTGTGGCCTCTGGCACGGTGGACTTTATCTGCACCGATATGCCCACCGCCATGGGCGCCTGCGCCACCTATCCCGACCTGAAGATCATGGACTTCTCCGGCACCGAGGATGATTTCCAGGTGGACGAGGGCGAGATCAACATCGGCATCTCCGTGGTCAAGGGCAACACCGAGCTGAAGGACGCCATGGATAAGGTTTTGGCTCCCCTGAACGCCGACATCTTCAACGCCCTGATGAACCAGGCCATTGAAGTGCAGCCCACCATCTAATGCGTTAACCGGCACCCTGCCAAAAGAAGAAAAACTGCCCCATTATCCGGCCCTGTCACCAGGGTCGGATAATGTTGGTTCCAGAGAAAGGAATCCGCTGTCCCATGGATAAAATTGCTCTTTTAGGCTTTGACATTGCCCGGCTGTGGGCAAAGTACTGGCCAAATTACTTAGTTGGTATCCGTAATACCCTGATCGTGGCGGTGATCGCCACTCTGGTGGGTTGTATCATCGGCCTGATCTGCGGCATTTTGAACACCATTCCGTATACAAAAAATGACTCCCTGGGGAAGCGGTTCATTTTGAAGCTGATTCGGGTTATCATCCGGATCTATGTGGAAGTGTTCCGCGGCACCCCCATGATCCTGCAGGCGGTGTTTATCTACTATGGCCTGCCCTATTTTACCGACGGTTCCATCTCCTTTAAGGGGAACGCGGGCATCTGGGTGGCCTCGCTGATCGTGGTCTCCATTAACACCGGCGCTTACATGGCCGAGTCGGTGCGAGGGGGCATCATCTCTGTAGACCCCGGCCAGACGGAGGGCGCTAAGGCCATCGGGATGACCCATGTGCAGACCATGTACAACGTGATCCTGCCCCAGGCGTTTCGTAATATCATTCCCCAGATCGGCAATAACTTCATCATCAACATCAAGGATACCTCGGTGATGTTTGTCATCGGCTTCATTGAGTTCTTCGCCACCCACCGGAACATCGTGGGCGTAAACCTGATGTACTTCCCTTCGGCCGTCATCGAAATGGCCGGCTACCTGTGCCTGACCCTTACGGCCTCCATCCTCCTGCGCCTGCTGGAAAAGAAGATGGACGGCAACGACAACTACGACCTGGTCCAGGTGGACGCCCTGACCATGTCCGCCGGCACCTACAACCACCCCGGCAAGGGCACGCCCTTTGACGAGCGCAACCCCGAGGCCCAGAAGAGCATGTTCCGGGAAGAGCTCCGCCGCCAGGCCGAGCGGGACGCCGCCCTCCGGGAGGGCCAGATGGCCGAGACCCGCCGTTCCCACGGCAACGACACGATGAGTTCCGACGGAGGTGACCGCTGACATGGGAGATAAGATCTTACAGGTGAACCACCTGTCCAAGTCCTTTGGCAAGCACGAGGTGCTCAAAGACATCGACTTCACCGTGAAAAAGGGGGACGTGACCTCCATCATCGGGGCCTCCGGCTCCGGCAAGTCCACCCTGCTGCGGTGCATTAACCTGCTGGAGACCCCCACCAGCGGGGAGATCGCCTTCCACGGGGAGAACATCCTCACCCGCAAGGGGGGCGCCGCCGCCTACCGGACCAAGGTGGGTATGGTCTTTCAGTCCTTCAACCTCTTTAACAACATGACCGTGCTGGACAACTGCATGGTGGGCCAGACCAAGGTGCTGAAAAAGAATGCCGCCGAGGCCAGGGAGGCGGCCATGAAATACCTGACCAAGGTGGGCATGGCCCCCTATATCAACGCCAAGCCCCGGCAGCTCTCCGGCGGCCAGAAGCAGCGGGTGGCCATCGCCCGGGCCCTGGCCATGGACCCGGAGGTCCTCCTCTT
>JALERU010000056.1 GCA_022764045.1 Clostridiales bacterium
GACACGTCGAAGGTGCCGCCGCCCAGGTCGTAGACCATGATCTTCTGGTCGGATTCCTTGTCCACGCCGTAAGCCAGGGCTGCGGCGGTGGGCTCGTTGATGATCCGCTTGACATCCAGGCCGGCGATCTTGCCGGCGTCCTTGGTGGCCTGACGCTGGGCGTCGGTGAAGTAAGCGGGCACGGTGATGACGGCCTCGGTGACAGTGCCGCCCAGGTAAGCCTCGGCGTCGGCCTTCAGCTTCTGGAGGATCATGGCGGAGATCTCCTGGGGGGTGTAGCTCTTGTTGTCGATGTTGACTTTATAGTTGGACCCCATCTCACGCTTGATGGAGATGACGGTGCGGTCGGGGTTGGTGATGGCCTGGCGCTTTGCCACCTGGCCCACCATACGCTCGCCGTCCTTGGAGAAGGCCACGATGGAGGGGGTGGTGCGGTTGCCCTCTGCGTTGGCGATGACGACGGCTTCGCCGCCCTCCATCACGGAGACGCAGGAGTTGGTGGTTCCCAAATCGATACCAATGATCTTAGACATAATATTGTTCCTCCTTATCAAGAACAGAATCGCTGTTATTTATATTGTGAAATAGTAAGCTGTGATTGCAATATGAACTAATTGGCCACCTTTACCATGGCGTGGCGGATGATCTTATCCCCCATTTTGAAGCCGGTCTGGAAGACCTCTGCCACGGTATTTTCCCCCAAAGCCTCGTCTTCCATGTGCATGACGGCGTTGTGGACGTTGGGGTCAAAGGTCTCGCCCAGGGCGGGGATCTCCTCCACACCCAGCTTTTCCAGCACGGTTTTCAGTTGGGTCATGGTCATCTGGACCCCCTTGGCATAGGCCTCGTCGGTGGTCTCCTGCTTCAGGGCCCGCTCCAGGTTGTCGTAAACCGGCAGCAGCTCCTTGATGGTCTCGGCCTTGGCGGTGGTCCAGGCATTTTCCTTTTCCTTCTGGCTGCGCTTGCGGTAATTGTCGTACTCGGCCAGCAGGCGGAGGTATTTGTCCTCCTGCTCCCGGGTGGCGGCCTGGACGGCCTCCTCGATGGCCTTGGCCTGGTCGGCCTCGGGCTTCTGGTCGGGCGACGCTTTCTCTTCAGCGGGCTCCTCTTTGCCCTTTTTCACCTCGTCCAGCAGGATTTCCGGCTCTTCCGGATTGGTCTTGTTCTCTTTATCTTGTTTGCTCATCGTGTCCGATAGCCTCCTTATTCTTCAGGGTCGTTCCCAGCGGGGGGCGGGATCTCGCCTTTGCCGAACATCCGGGAAAGGCCTTCCGCGAAGTAGGACAGCCGGGCGGCCAGGTCTGCGTAATCCATGCGGGTGGGACCCACCACGCCGATGACGCCCTGCATGCCGCCGCCAATGTCATAGCTGGCCATAATCACGCTGGATTCTTTTAACTCGTCGGCCACATTTTCCGGGCCAATGAGGATTTTTACGTTTTCTCCCTGGACCACCGGCAGATTGACGCTCTCTCCCATCTCCGACAGGAAGTTCATCAAGGGCTCTGCCCGTTCCAGGCTTTGGTACTCCGGGTGGGCCAGCAGGCTGGGGATGCCGGCGGTGTGGATCACGTTGGTCTCCAGCTCCTCCAGCACTTCCATGGCGAAGGAGACCACCAGGCTGATGAGCCCATAGGCCTCTCCGGCCGAGTGGGATGCCACCCGGGCCAGCTCGGGGTTGAGCTGCTCTAAGGTCAGCCCCGTGAAAGAGGTGTTAAGCAGGGTGCTCAGCAGTTGGAGCTGGGTGTCTGACAAGGGGGTGGAGAGCCGGAAGAGCTTATTCTTCACCAGTTGGCCGTCGGTCATCAGCACGGCGATGAAAGCCATTTCCTCCACCATCAGCAGGTCATACCGGGCGATGGTGGCCTTGTTGTTCCCCTTGGTCAGGGCGAAGGTGGGGTATTTGGTCAGTTGGGAGATGATCTTCCCAGCCTCGGTCATCACCTGGTCCATTTCCCGGATCTTGAGATTGAGGGCTTCGTTGATCTTCTGGGCCTCTTGCATGGTCAGGCGGTGCTCCTCCATGAGCTCGTTCACATACAGCCGGTAGCCCTTGGGGGAGGGAATCCGCCCGGCGGAGGTATGGGGCTGCTCTAGGTAGCCTAAGTTCTCCAGCTCTGCCATCTCGTTGCGGATGGTGGCGGAGGAGACCTTCAGCCCGGCGCTGGCCACAATGGCTTTGGAGCCCACAGGTTCCGCGGTCTGTATGTAGTTTTCTACCACCGCGCGAAGGATCTGTTTCTTGCGCTCCGACAGTTCCATGTTCCGGCCTCCTTTGGCCTTTCGGATCACTTTAGCACTCAATCTCCCCGAGTGCTAAAGTTAATGTAGCACTTCCCCCCGGGAATGTCAAGGGCTCGAAAAAAAATATCCCATTTTCTTTTCGCTTTCTGGGATTTTTCATAGTTTTTCTCTCCAACCGCCCTGGTTTTCGTGCAATCTTTGCACCTCGGCGGCGAGACTGCCAAAACGGGGGCACAAAGGCCAGCGGCCCCTCCCAAAGGAAGGGGCCGCTGGCCGCAACAGGTTTCAAAGGATCGGTATGATTGTTTTATCCGTCTGCCTCCCGCAGCCGCTCCACCACAGAGGCCTTGGCCGCCACCCGGTACACCGCCAGGGGGATCACACACCCCAGGATCGCAAAGATGGGCGCCAGGATCAGCACAGGCGAAAGGGTAAAGCGATAGGACAAAAACCAGAACAAATTCTCCACCGCCGAAGCCATCAGCGGGCTCAGGGCCAGAATGAAAGCCAGGGCGAAGACCACCGCCCCCAGGGCGTAGAACAGGCCCTCGCAGACCAGCATGGTTTTCAGCTGCCTGCCCGTCATGCCGATGGACTGAAGCACCGCGAACTCCCTCCGCCGGGTGAGGATGCCGGTGAGAATGGCGTTAAAGAAGTTCAGCACCCCCACCAAGCCCACAATGAAGCTCAGAGCGCCCCCCAGCAGCAGGAACATGGACTGGAAGCTCTCAAACTCCGCCACATAGGTGTCTTTGCTCTCGTAATCGGTGGCAGGGTTCTGGTTCTCGGTGTAGTCGGCCAGGAAAGCCTCCATGTCCGCGATCTTGCTCTCCTCCACGTCAAAGGCATAGAGCATCACGCTGTTGCTGCCCGTGTCCTGGAGGAAGGTCTGGTCGTTCATCACAAATTCGTCGGCGCCGTAATACCGGTAGCTCAGGCTGGTGGGCACCGTCACCAGGGCCGCCACCTCATAGTCCAGGTCCCGGTACTTCACCGCCCGCTGCCGCCAGGCCTCCCCCTCGGGGACGTCTTCCTCCCGGGTTCCATAGACCTCGCCGGTCGTGGGGTTGCAGTATGCAAACTCCTCCACATGGCGCAGGGTGATGGTGTCTCCCAGCCGGGCCCAGTGGGAGTCCATCCGGGGGCTGCCGTAGTCATCCTCGGCATAGACCGCCGCCACATACCGGCCGCCGGGCTCATCCAACTTGGACAGGTCCCCTTCCAGCACCTTCAGCTTGCTCCTGGGGAAGGCCTCCATGCCGTAGAGCTGGACCCCGTCGCACACCCGGCCGTCGGGGAGCTTTTCCATCCACGCCAGGGCAGCTTCGATATACTCCGGCTCCATCCAGCTTCTGCTGCTGCGGAAGTAGTCCTCCGTCACAAACTCCTTCACCGGCGTGGTGCAGCCGTAGACCACGCCCCCTTCGGTGACGCCCCCCTGGGCGTTAATCTCCTCCACCGCCGGCTGGGGCAGGCTGGTCTCCTGGCTGAAGGTATTGCCGGTCTGGAAGTAGGAGGCGTCCGCCGCCACAAAGTCCGACACCACGCTTCGCAGGTACTTGTCCATGTCAAAGGAGTTGGTGAAGGTTACCGTCAGGGTCATCAGGACCACCGCCAGGGACAGGGAGATCACCGTCACCGCTGTCTTTCCCTTGCTCCGGCCCAGGTTGGCCCTGGCCATAGTCACCAGGGAGATCCCCTTACCGGACCGTTTCTCCTTCTGTTTCCCTCCGGAGCCCTCGGTGTACCGCACCGCCTCGATGGGCGAGACCTTGGCCGCCATCCGGCCGGGCTTGGCGCAGGAGAGGAAGACCGTCAGCAGGGAGAACAGAGCCGCCCCCACAAAGATCACCGGGTTCAGGGAGACAAGGTTGGAAACTCCATCCAGCCGGGCAATGACAATGGGGGTCAGTTTTCCGCCCACCAGCCAGCCGGCCACCAGGCCGATGGGAATGCCAATACAACTGAGCAGCAGCGCCTGCTGGCGGAGAATGGTCTTGATCTGCCGCCCGGTGGTGCCGATGGTTTTCAGCAAGCCGTAAAACCGGATGTCGTTGGTCACCGAAATTTGGAACACATTATAAATGATCAGGTAACCCGTAAAAATGATGATTGCCAGCATGGCCCCGATGGCTAACAGCATCATGGGGTCCAGGCTTTCCGCAAACTGCGAGCCGGTATAACCCCAGTTGACGCCGATGTTGATGTATCCCGCTTGGGACCGGCTCTCAGACTGGTAGCCGTGGTTGGCTAAGATCTGGAGCAGGTCTTCCTCAATGTGCAGGCTGCTGCCCAGCATCACATCCAGGTTATAGCTGCCCGTCATGCCGTCCTTGGCCTGGCCGGGGATCACCCCCACCTCTGCCAGCACGGCCTCCACCCGGCTCTCCGGCAAAATCACGTGGTTTGCCACGACCACAGGGTCCTTCTCCCACCAGCCGCAGAGGGTAAAGGTCTGGGTGGTGGGCTTGCCGTCTACCTCAAAGGTCATGGTAAACTGGTTGCCCACCTTGGGCTCCACCCCCAGCAGCTCCAGCACCTCCCGGTCGGTGGCGGCCTCGTCGGTGCCTTCCTGGGGCAGGCGGCCCTCCACAGGGTCGCAGTACATCCAGCGGGCGTTGTTGGCGTCGGAGTAGCCCAGCTCCACATGATTTTTGTTGAATGGGATTTCGCTGGGCATCCCCAAAAACCGCCGCAGACCCCATTCTTTCATGAGGGGATCGCCCTTGAGCTCGTCAAACTGTTCTTCGGTGAGATACTTAAACCCGCCGTGGTTATAGCCCCCCGCCTGACGGAAGTTGGACTCCTGAAAGCCATCGTTGATGGACATGCCGATGGTAAACAGGGAGGTAAAGAGCACCGTGGTCAGGGCGATGGCCGCCACGGCGATGAAGTTTCGCACCTTGGCTGCCTTCATAGCCTGCCGCCCCAGGCGGCGGACACACTTCTTGTTGGATACGCGGATCATCTTCTCACCCCCGGCTGGTAATCTGACCATCCTCAATGCGGATGATCCGGTCGGCCATCTGGGCAATCTCCTCGTTGTGGGTGATCATCACGATGGTCTGGGCGAAGCGCTGGGAGGTGACCTTCAGCAGGCTCATCACATCCTGGCTGGTTTTGGAGTCCAGGTTGCCCGTGGGCTCGTCGGCCAGGATGATGGCGGGCTTGGCCGCCAGGGCCCGGGCGATGGCCACCCGCTGCTGCTGGCCACCGGAGAGGTTGTTGGGCAGGTTCCGGAGCTTCTTCTCCAGGCCCAGGGTCTGGATGATCTGGTCCACATAGTCCTTGTCCTCGGCCTTGCCGTCCAGTTGGATGGGGAGGACAATGTTCTCATAGACATTGAGCACCGGCACCAGGTTGTAGTTCTGGAAGACAAAGCCGATCTTCCGCCGGCGGAAAATGGTTAGGGCCTCGTCCTTCAGGGCAAAGATGGACCGCCCGTCCACCGTCACCTCCCCAGACGTGGGCCGGTCCAGTCCCCCCAGCATGTGCAGCAGGGTGGATTTCCCCGACCCGGAGGTCCCCACCACCGCCACAAACTCGCCTTTCTCCACCGTCAGGTTCACCCCGTCCAGAGCGCGGACCTCGGTGTCTCCCGCGCCGTAGATTTTCCGCAGGTCTTTGGTTTCCAATATCGTCATTTCTGTGCCTCCGTTCCCAAGAAAATAGTCTGTACGTCTTTGGGACAATACAGACTATAGCATCGAAATCTTTCCAGGTTCTTTCTGAAATCTAACGGTTTTGAAAGATTTCTGGGGGGAAACTGTGGGGAGCAGTTTTCTCACCGGGGTCGCGGCCAGATCATCCCCTCACCCGTCAGCTGCGCTGACAGCTATGGTTTCAGGTTGCTTCGCATTGGATTGCATCGAACTGTCCCCCCGGACAGTTCTGGTCTAAGGTGCTTCGCATTGGATTGCATCGAACTGTCCCCCGGACAGTTCGACCCCCAAGGGGAAGCCTACGTGCTTTGCTACGTTGGGGTGATTGCTGCGGTATTTTTCTACAAAAAGCCATACAGGGCTTGCCAATCGCCTTCCCCTGGGGGGGAAGGTGGGCCGGCGAAGCCGGGTCGGATGAGGGCGAGCCTGGAGGATTCCACGGCGCGGGTAATAGACCCACCGGCCCAAGATGGCAGCGGGATTCCTCTACCCGCCGATACACCACATCGCCCCCTCATCAGTCACCTTCGGTGCCAGCTTCCCCCCAAGGGGAAGCCTATGTGCTTTGCTATGTTGGGGTTTTTGCTACGGTCGTTTTCTACATAAGCCACACAGGCTTTGCCAATCGCCTTCCCCTGGGGGGGAAGGTGGGCCGGCGAAGCCGGGTCGGATGAGGGCGGACGTTGAGGGTTCCTCGGCGTGGGTAAGGGACGCACCGGCCTAAGGTGGCAACGGGGTTCCTCTACCCGCCGTCACTACCATATCGCCCCCTTATCAGTCAGCTGCGCTGACAGCTTCCTCCCAAGGGGAAGCCTACATGCTTTGCTATGTTGGGGTTTTTGCTACGGTCGTTTTCTACATAAGTCACACAGGCTTTGCCAATCGCCTTCCCCTGGGGGTCCAACTGTCCGGGGGACAAGGGTTCTGCAGCGCAGGGAATCACCCCATCACCGCAACAGGCCCCCCGAACAATCTCCCCTCACCCCCGAGGCAAAAAGATCGAAAAGGTACTCCCCTCCCCCGGAGAAGAAACCACCTTCACATACCCTCCTTGCCCCGCAGCGATCTGCCGCACCAGATACAGCCCAATGCCGACTCCCTCCACCTCCCGGGCTTCCGCCCCCCGGTAAAACCGCTGGAACACCTTGGCCTGCTCCTCCTCCGCCAGGCCGATGCCCGTGTCGGTCACGTCGATCCGGCAGAAGATTTCATAGGCGGTCACCTTCACCCTGATCTCACCCCCGGCGGGGGTATACTTCACGCTGTTGTCCAGCAGGTTGCACAGGGCCTCGGCGGTCCACTTGGGGTCAAACCTGGCCTCCTCCTGGGTGGGGTGCAGGGTCAGGGAAATTCCCTTCTCCATGGCCTTGGGCCGGAGCTGAAGCACCGCCTCCTCCAGCATGGGGGCCAGAGGCCCTTTCACCGGGTGGAATTCCAAGATGCCGGTCTCCAGCCGGG
Organism: Clostridiales bacterium; assembly: GCA_022764045.1. Classification (GTDB taxonomy): domain Bacteria; phylum Bacillota; class Clostridia; order Oscillospirales; family Oscillospiraceae; genus Evtepia. The sequence continues at coordinate 7,365 of JALERU010000056.1, forward strand.
AGGTCTTCACCAGGGCCTCAATGAGGGTTTTTAATTTCTCGGCCTGGCGCTCCAGCGCCGCGGCCTTTGCCGCGGCGCTGGGGGGCAGGGACTGCTCCCCCAGGAGCTGGGCGTACAGCAAAATGTTGGCGATGGGGGTCTTGGTCTGGTGGGAGATATCTCCGATCAGGGTCTTGATCTTGTCCTTCTCCTCCTGGAGGTTCCGGGTGGACACCACCGAGGCATCCAGATACTCCGCCAGCCGGGTTTCCACCGCCGACAGGAGGCTTTCGTCATAGTCGGCCTGGGAAAAAGTCCCCCGGATGGCCTCGTCCAGCATCTTGTCCAAAGTTTCCAACGTGCGCTTTTCCCGCCGCCGGAACCACAGCCCCCCGGCCAAGGCCCCCAGGGCGGCGGCTAGCAGGCACAAAAACACGGTCATTCCCATCTCACTTCACCGCCCAGGTGTAGCCCACACCGTACACCGTTTTCAAATACTTTGGCTTGGAGGGGACGTCCTCCAGCTTGTCCCGCAGACGCTTGACCGTGACGGAGAGGGCGTTTTCCTCCACATACTCCGCCCCATCGGTCCACACCCGGTCCAGCAGGTCCCCCCGGCTGAGGGTGATGCCCCGGTTTTGCACCAGGACCTTTAGGAGCTTTTGCTCGGTCTTGCTCAGCTCCACCATCTGCCCGGCCTTTCGGTACTCCATCCGGGCAAAGTCGAAGGTAAACTCCCCCATCTCCACCAGGCCGCCGGCGTCGTTCTTCCCCCGGCGAAGCTGGGTGTTCACCCTGGCCCGGAGCACCGCCAGGGAAAAGGGCTTTGTGATGTAGTCATCCGCCCCCAGCTCCAGGCCGGCCACAATGTCGGTCTCCATGTCGTTGGCGGTGAGGAGGATCACCGGGGCCCGGCCCTTGGCCTCCGCCAGCAGGCTCAGCCCGCTGCCGTCGGGCAGGTTTACATCCAGAATCAGCAGGGCAAAGGGGCCGTCCTCGTCCAAGGCCCGCCGGGCCTCGGCCAGGGTCCGGCACAGGGTGACCTGCCGTTCCTCGCTTTGCAGGGCCAGCCGGACCCCCTCCCCCAGGGCCAGATCATCTTCCAAAAGCAGCAGTCGTTCCAAGCAATCCCCTCCTTTTCCGGTCATTATAACACAGCTTTCCCTCTGAGAAAAGGCCAAGCCCCCAACCGGCCCAGAGAGCCGGTTGAGGGCAGTTCTGTTACACCTTTGCCCGGTGGCAAGCCACCGTTCTTTTGAACAGGGGGTTTTGGTTCAGTCCATCCAGCCCCAGCCGGGAACAGACACCGGCCACCAGCTGGTCCAGATCGCCGGATTCCCCTTCCAGGTCTTCCACCGCCTGCTGGATGCGCTGGATCAGCGCCCGCCCCCGGTCCATCACAGAGATTCCCTCTTCTCTGGTGTAAATGTGGTCCCAAGCCGGGCAAATCTGCGCTGCATTCAGGGTTTTCAGCCGCTCCAAGGTCTCTAAGCTGGCGTTTTTGTCCACATAGATGGGGATATCTCCCGGCGCTGGAATGGCGTCGCCGGTGAACACCAGGCTCTTTTCCTCCAGGAAAAAGGACAGGCCGTCCGCCGAGTGGCCCGGGGTGCCGATTACCTCCACCGTCAGGCCGGGCTCCAGCTCCACCCGGTCTCCGTGGGCCAGAAGGCGGTCCACAAGGACGCCCTCCTTGACCAAGGCGCCAAAGTTGGGAATGGGCCGCTCCCGGTACTGTCGGTGAGCGTCCTCAATCCAGGGCCGTTCCCCAGCGCTGGCATAGACCGTGCAGCCGGACAGCCGCCGCAAAGCCGCCGCCCCGCCCATGTGGTCCGGGTGGGCGTGAGTGAGGAAGATCCCCCGCAGGTCAGATACCTTTCGTCCCAGTCCTTCCAGGGCGCGGGCCACCGCCTCCTCGCAGCCGGCCACACCGCTGTCGATCAGATAGCAGCCCTTGCCGACCATGAGGTAGAGGTAGACATACCGCTTCACCTCTGGCGTCACCTGAAAATCCACCCGAAGCTGGTGGACGCCTTTCACAATTTCCATCATCCCTCACCCCTCACTGACGGGATGGGTCCCCGCCATGTAGTTGATAAACTGCTGGGCCGTCCGGCCGGAGACGCCGCCGTGGCGGATCTCCCACTTGTTGGCCTCGGCCAAAAGGGTCTCCTCGGGGATCTTCAGCCCCTGCCGCTGGGCCAGGGAGAGGACGATCTCCTTGAACTGATTCCGGTTGGGGATGGAATAGTTGATCCGCACCCCGAACCGGGCCGAGAGGGAGAGCTTTTCCTCCAAGGTATCCGAGTGGTGGACGTCGTTCTCGTGCTCCATGTCCGCCCGGTCCTTCCAGGTCTCCCGGATGAGGTTGCGGCGGTTGGAGGTGGCGTAGAGGAGGATATTGTCGGGCTTGGTCTCCACGCCCCCCTCGATGACCGCCTTGAGGAACTTGTACTCCACCTCGTTTTCCTCAAAGGAGAGGTCGTCGATGAAGATGATGAAGCGGTAGTTCCGGTTTTTCACCATGGCAATCACCGCCGACAGATCCCGGAACTGGTGCTTGTAAATCTCGATCATCCGCAGGCCCTGGTCATAATACTCGTTGATCAGGGCCTTGACGCTGGAGGACTTGCCGGTGCCCGCGTCCCCGTAGAGCAAAACGTTGTTGGTGCTCCGCCCGGCCAAAAAGGCCTCGGTGTTCCCCCGGAGCTGTTCCTTCTGGCCTTCATACCCCACCAGGTCGGCCAGCATCACCTTGTCGGTGTTATAGATGGGGATAAGCTCCACCCCGTGGGGGCCGGACTTAATCCGGAAGGCCTTATTCAGGCCAATGAGGCCCACGCCGTACTGGCGGTAATGGCCAGTGACCAGGTTGAAAAATTCCTTCTCATTCCGGGCCTCCGCCAGCCGGCGGCTCAGGTCCCGGACCTTTTCACTGACATTTTTATTGTACCGCCGCTCGTGCTTGGTGATGGCCTGGTAGTGGCAGAGAGTGGTGAAGCAGTCAATGCCCAAGTCAGCCTCAATGGCCGAGAAATCATAGTGGAACAGCTTCCGGAACACCTGAAAGTCGTTTTGGGCGAAGTGGTTCACCGAACCCTCCAGCTCTCCCACCCGCTCGGTGATGAGGCTGAAGGAGTTCTCGTTGGTCATGAGCAGGAAGGTCAGGTAGTTCTGCCACAGGTTCTCGTCAAAGCCGTAGTCTGTGGCCAGGTCCAGCAGCCGTTTCACCTGGTCGTAAATCCGCCGTACCAGGGCCTGCCGGGGGGTGGCGTTCCCCTTCCAGTCCTGAAAGACCTCCGCCAGTTTTCTTAAGATGCTCTCCTCTCCCAGGTCTCCGTAGAGCAGCAGCCGGGATACCAGTTGGTCCATGGTTTTCCTCCTTCTTTCAGAACGGGCCACCGCCCCCAGAGGGGCGGTGGCCCAGAGATCACGTGGTTTCTTCTGCTGTGGGCGGCCGGACCTGTGCCTGAAATTCTTCCAGGACCGCGCCGAAGCGGCGGTAATTTTCCCGCGCCTGGCACAGGGTCAGCCCATGGTTTTCGTCACTGGGCTCGTTCTCATCCCTGGTAAACACATCGTTTTCCCAAAAGCAGACCGGGCAGATGAACGCCACAGCCTCTTCCCTGGGAACCGGCAGGGTGCGGCAGCCGCAGCAGGGGCAGGGGTAGACCGGGGACACAGGTTAGTCCACCTTCACCCGCCAGCCGAACTTGTCTTCCAGCTTGCCCAGTTGAATGCCGGTGACGGTGTCGTACAGCTTCTGGCTCAGCTCGCCGATCTTGCCGTCGCCGATGACCATCACGTCGTCCTTATAGCGCAGCTTGCCCACGGGGGAGATGACAGCGGCGGTGCCGGTGCCGAAGACCTCTTCCAGCTTGCCCTCCTTCTGGGCCTGGATGAGCTCGTCCACGGAAACCTTGCGCTCCTCCACCGGCAGGCCCCAGTCCCGGCAGATCTGCAGGACAGAGTTCCGGGTGATGCCGGGCAGGATGGAGCCGTTGAGCATGGGGGTGACCACCTTGCCGTCGATCTTGAAGAAGATGTTCATGGCGCCCACCTCTTCGATGTACTTCCGCTCCACGCCGTCCAGCCACAGCACCTGGGAGTAGCCGTCGTCATGGGCCTTCACCTGGGCAGCCAGGGAGGCGGCGTAGTTGCCGCCGGTCTTGGCGAAGCCCATGCCGCCGCGCACAGCGCGGACGTAGTCGTCCTCGATCCAGATACCCACGGGCTCCAGGCCGCTCTCATAGTAAGCGCCGGAGGGGGAGAGAATGATCATAAACAGGAAGGTCTCAGACACATCCACTCCCAGGAAGGGCTCGGTGGCCACAATGAAGGGGCGGATGTACAGGGAGGTGCCGGGCTCGGTGGGAATCCAGTCCTGGTCCACAGAGACAATGGCCTTCACCGCCTGAACATAGTCCTCCTCAGGCACTCGAGGGATGCAGAGGCGGTCGTTGGTGTCGTTGGTCCGCTTTGCGTTCATGTCGGGGCGGAAGAGGTAATTGGCCCCGTCTGCGCCCTTGTAGGCCTTCAGGCCCTCGAACATCTCCTGGCCATAGTGGAACACCATGGCGGCGGGAGACAGGGTGATGTCTTCAAAGGGGACAATGCGGGGGTCGTGCCAGCCCTTGCCCTTGGTGTAGTCCATGACAAACATGTGGTCGGTGAAGATTCTGCCGAAGCCCAGCTTGCCCTGGGGCTTGGCCTTGGGTGTGGTGGTTTTGGTGATCTTGATGTCCAACATTTTTATATACTTCCCTTCTCTGTTAAAATCGCGGTGGGATCAAATTTTTAATAGGTATATGGTAGACTCTGCGCAGTGGATTGTCAATGGGGCAGTGGGATTCTACTACCCAACGTTACGTCGAAATCGCCCCCTCATCAGTCACCTTCGGTGACAGCTTCCCCCCAAGGGGAAGCCTACGTGCTTCGGTGCGTTGGGGATATTACTACGGTAGTTTTCTACAGTAAGCCCCACAGGGCTTGCCAATCGCCTTCCCCTGGGGGGG
>JALERU010000071.1 GCA_022764045.1 Clostridiales bacterium
AGGCAATCTTTTCACCAAAGGCTGCATAGGCGAAGGCAGAGCCGCCGCCGGCAACGGGAAGCATAGGAACCAGCTCAGCGTAAACCAAGCCGAAGGGGACCATGACCAGCAGGCAGAGCAGATAGCCGATGGCCGCGGGGACAGGGCCGCCGGAGCTGGCCATCCAGCCGTTGATGGCAACGGCCCAGCCAACGCCGACGATGGCGCCAAAACCGATGCAGAAAAAGTCAAGAGCGCCTACGCCTTTTTTCTCTCCCTGATTACTCATACATTTTACCTCGTTTCTTGTTGAAATATAATTTGATCCACTCAAATATAATTCGCACGCGGTCTCCAGCCTGGCGGGCGGCTCATTTATGCGCCAGTCTGGAATTCTTCTTTTGTTTCGGGTGAACTTTCTTCGAATGTCTTCCTGCATTTGAGGAAAATTCACTCTTACAATTTCCGATTCAATTTGCAATTTATCTACCCTCCCGGGTCACCGCATCCCTCCTTTTTCAGTTCAGCTTGAGCCATACTCCCGTTCCATTTTTCGTCTTTTTGACGAAGGCATGGACGTTTTGAGTGCTTGTATTATATCACACTGTCCATAAAAAATAAAGAGAAAATTTGGTTTTTTAGCAAAAATATCACGGACGGCGGAACGCTTTGGTTTTTTCTTCCTTTTTTCTTAGGCATTGTCCCCTCTTTCCGGGGAATTTTTTGTATCATTTTGGGCCAACCATCCCAGCAAAGCCTGTTTTTCGTTGGGAATTTCCCCCTCCAGCACCCGATCCAGCAGGGCGCGGAGGGCCGCGCCGAGGTTGGGACCCTGATAGCCCAGGGCCAAAAGGTCATTTCCATTGACAGACAACCCTTTCATCGTCAGACAAGGTTTCTCCGCCAAGAGCTCTTTGGCTACTTTCTCCAAAGAATTCAACCGATCATTTCTTGTGCAATATGCCGGGGCCAAGGCGGCGGTATCTCCCCGCTGGATTTCCAGCAGATCAAAAAAGGTCTCCGGGCCCAATTTGTTCAGCCAGCGCCGGAGCCGCCGGGGGTCCTCCTCCAGCACCGCGTCATGATAGCGCACCAGGGTGGTCACCTGCTCCCGGAGCCGCCGGGGGGCGCGCAGGCGGGTGAGGATGGTCTCGGCCAGCGCCACGCTCCGGCGGGCGTGGCCGTAAAAATGCCCCTGCCCGTCCTCACCCAGGAAAAAGGTGTCAGGCTTTCCCACGTCGTGGAGGAGCATGGCCAGCCGGAGGGGAAGGACCGGCGGCACATGGTCCACCGCCACGGCGGTGTGGGTGTACACATCATAGCAGTGGTGTTCATTTTGCTGCTGGAAGCCCACCATGGGGCCCAATTCCGGGATCACCACCGACAAAATCTCGGGATATTGCCGCAAAACCCGCCCCGCCGCCTTGCCGCACAGGAGCTTCCCCAGCTCGGCGTACAGCCGCTCAGCGGAGATTTTCCCCAGGGCTGGGGCACACCGGCGGGCCGCGGCCTGGGTGGCCTCCTCCAGGGAAAAGTCCAGCACAGCGGCAAAGCGAATGGCTCGCAGAATCCGCAGGGCGTCCTCCCGAAACCGGGTCTCCGGGTCCCCCACCGCCCGGATGATCCCCTGCCGGGCGTCTTCGGTTCCCCCGAAGAAGTCCCGGATGCCCAGGCCGGGGGCATAGGCCATGGCGTTCATGGTAAAATCCCGCCGGGCGGCGTCCTCCCGCAGGCTGCGGGTGAAGGACACCCCGTCGGGGTGGCGGGCGTCGGAGTAGGCCCCATCCACCCGGTAGGTGGTGATCTCCAGGGTCTCCCCCTCCAGCACAACGGTGATGGTGCCGTGGCGAGCTCCGGTCTCAATGGTCGGGTATCCCCCAAAGACTTTCTTGGTCTCCTCCGGCAGCGCGGAGGTGGTGATGTCATAGTCCTTCGGGACAAGGCCCAGCAGAAAATCCCGGACGCAGCCGCCCACGATCCAGGCTTCAAACCCGGCATCGTGGAGCAGGGCCAGGGCCTTTTCCGCCTGGGGGGGTAGGGAAAAGGTCATTTTCTCGCCTCCTGCCCCGGGTGGAAGAGGACCCGCACCCGGGTTCCCCGGCCCAACTGGCTGTCCAGTTGGATCTTGGCGTCGTGATAGGCGGCGGCGTGCTTGACGATGGACAGGCCCAAGCCGGTGCCGCCGATCTCCTTGGAGTGGCTCTTATCCACCCGGTAGAACCGCTCGAACACCCGGTCGGTCTCCCCCGGGGGAATGCCAATCCCCGTGTCCTGCACGGTGAGGACCACCCAGTTCCCCTCCCGGGTCACCGACACCTCCACCCGGCCGTTCTCCTTATTATATTTAATGGCGTTGTCGCAGAGGTTGAAGATGATCTCTCCCAGAATGTTTTCCGCGCCGTCTACCGTCTGCCGGCGGCCGGTCAGGGTGAGGGTGATCCCCCGCTGGCGGGCCGCCTCTCCCAAGCTAGCCACCGCCTGTTCACACAGAGCGTAGAGGTCGATGCCCCGGCGGCGCTCCTGGCCGGGGGCTCCTTCGTCCAGATGGGAGAGGTTGAGGATATCCTCCACCAGCACCATCAGCCGCTGGGCCTCCTCATAGATCTTCCCGGCAAAGCGGCCCACGTCCTCGCTTTTCACCATGCCCTCCCGGATGATCTCCGCGTAGCCGGAGATGGAGGTGAGAGGGGTTTTCAGCTCATGGGAGACGTTGGCGGTAAAATCCCGACGCATCCGGTCCTGCTTCTCATACTCCCGCTTTAGCTGGGCCATCTGACGGCGGATGTGGGCCTGGCTGGCGGACTCCCCCAGGGGAGAGCCGGCGGGAGGATCTGTGCGGCGGGCATACCAGACCCCCAGGGCCAAACCGGCGACCAGGGGGAGCAGGGATTTCATGGGATTTAACATGGTACAGACCTCCTTGATGCGAGGGTTTTCCTTTGTGTATCCCATTATACCAGCCCACAGAACCGGGAACAAGCCCCTTCCTTACAGGTGTTTCCTCTGTAAGAAAGGGGCTTGCAGGGCCTCATTCGGCCTCGATGATCTTAATTTGGTCGGCTTTCAAGCCGGTCTGCTCCATGACGATCTCCCCGATGCGGGCGGCGTCGGCGTCGGTCATGCCGTTTTCCATGGCGGAGACCACCACGCTGATGCTGTCCTCCCCCAGGAAGGCCACGCAGTCGGTGTAGCCCTTGGCGGTGATGAGGTTCTCGATCTGGGCCTCGGTCATGGTGTAGTCGGCCATGGTCTGGATGGCGGCGTTGGCCTGGTCCACCGAGTTCTGGTCGGCCTTCTCATCCTCGGCCGCCTCCTGGAGCAGGGAGAGGGCGTTGTCCCGGGCCTGCTGGCGGTTGAGGCGGGCGGTGGAGAAATAAGTACCCGACTGGGCAGCCCCCTCCTGGGTGGCGTCCTCCTGGGTTTTCGCGCCGTCCTCGGTGGTGGTCCCCTCCGCGGTGGCATCGTCCCCGTTCTTCTGGACCAGCGGATCGTTCTGGCTGCCTACCAGGGCGGCCTCCCCCAGGTTTTTCCCGGCGGCGGCGTCCTGGGAATAGCTCCAGTTGAGATAGACGGCCCCGCAGACAAACAGGACGATGGCGGCGGCAATGGCGTTTCGTTTCCAGAGTTTCATGGTGTTTTCCTCACTTTCCTCGACTGATTGAAATTTTATCGGCGCCCAGACCCGTCAAGGCCGACATGGCCTGGGTGAGCTGAAGGCGAACTTCGGGATCGTCTCCCCCGGCGCACACCAGCAGGGCGCCCTGATAGCGGGGGTAGACCTCCTGCACGGTGACGGTCTCCTGGCTTCCACCCCCCTTGGAGAGGACCACCGTTTGGGTCTTCTTCCGGCTGTCGTCGGCGTCCCGGTCCACATCCTCGGCCAGGACCTGGAGAGGGCTGTTGGCCACGGTGAGGACCACCGTCACCTCCCCCGCCCCGTGGATTTTGGACAGGGCCTGGGATAGGCGGGCCTCCGTGGCGGCCAGGTCAAAGGCCGACTGGGTCGGCTCGGTCTCCTCCGGAGCCTCCCTCTCCTTTCCGCCTGTAGGCAAAAGGAGCAGGAGCAGCCCCGCCAGAATCACCAGCCACACCAGCCGGTACCGCTCCATGGACGCCTTCACTTTTTGGGCCAACTGGCCCATGGCTTCTCTCCCCTTCATGGCACTTCCTCGTTCCGGTAGATTTGAGCTTCCCGAGGGATGCCCAGCTCTTGGCTGAGATACTGGACCAGTTCCTCTTTCTGTCCCTGGGTCAGCACCCCTGTAATGGTGACCTGGGTGGGGGTGGGCACCTGGTCCTCCCCCAGGGTGCAGACCACCTGGGCCGCGCAGTCGGCCCCCAGCTGCTTCCCTTTGTCCACAATGTATGCGCTCAGCTCCTCCTCTATGATTCCTTTCATGGCCCCATAGGTGTTTTCTTCCACTTCCTCCTGGCGGATCGCCCCGGCGGGCAGAGCCGCCACCATGTCGTAGAGGTCCTCATACTCCATGGTAACCAGGGGCTGTAAGATCCCCAGCACCAGGATCAGGCCTCCAGTGAGCTTCCCCACCCGCTTCACCGGGCCGGCGGGCATCAGAGCCTCGGCCCCGGCGATGACCATGGCGGAGACAGTGACGCTGAGCAGCCAGGTACGGATGATTTCCATGGTCTGCCTCCTATCCCGCCACCGCCGACACGGCGGACACCATAGCCACCACCAGCAAGACGGCACAGGAGGCCGTCATGGCCAGGATGAGTCCGAAGGCGGTTCCCAGGGCCTCAATGAGGCCGGTAACCCGCCCGTCGGCGGAGGCCGTGGCCGCCAGGGCAGCGGTGCACTTATACATTAAATAGTGGACGCCCAGATTCAAAAAGGGCACCACGCAGATGCCGATCACCGCCAGCATCCCGAAAACCCCCACCGCGTTCCGCAGCACCGCCGCGCCGGCCAGCAGGGTCTCCGCCGTGTCGGAAATCACGCCCCCCACCACGGGCACCATGTTGGATATGGTGAACTTGGCCGCCTTCACCGTGGCCGCGTCCGCCCCGCCGGAGATCACCCCCGACAGGTTCAGATACCCCACAAAGATCAGCAAGACCACCGACAAAATGATGGTGATGAGCCACTTGAGCAGGCCCCCAATCCGCTTGAGCCCGTCGTTTCCCAGGGCCGCCCAGGCCACGTTGGCGGCCACAAAGGCATAGCACAGGGGGATGAGAAGGGCGTCAATGAGGCGGATGAGAAAATCGGAAAAGAGGATGGTGGCCCCGTGCTTTACCACCGCCATGGCCGGGGTGCCGCTGGCGGCGGTGGCCATGGATACGGCGGGGAGGAGCACGTCCCCCAAGGTCTCCATGTTGAAAATGGCCTCCTCCCCCAGGGCCAGCAGGGAGTGGACGTCCCCCACAGCGATGGCTGTAATGGACAGGGTGGCCGCCAGGGTGGTCACCCCCAGGCCGTCTCCGCCGCTGGAGGCCTTAACCCCTTCGGTCAGGCCGCAGAAGAGGGTCACCACCAGCAGGAGGACGCAGCTTCGGGTAGAGGCCTTCACCACATCCCCCAGGGCGGCTTTCCCTCGCTGGGCCATGTGCTGAAAGGAACCGGTCACATCTGGCCCCTCTTTGATATCCCGTTGGCCGATGTATTCCTCTCCGGCCGCCTCCAGCTCCCCAAGGCCCAGGGAGTCGGCCTGTTCCTGCAAAATCTCCTCCTGGTCCAGGGCCAGGGCCGTGGGCATCAGGAGCAAGGCCGTCAGCACCGCCAGCAGCAGCCCCCGCCTCATAGCAGCCCCATAACCAGCTGGAGGACCATTTTGAGCAAGGGCAGCGCCACCAGCACCGCCGCCGCGCCGCCGGCCACCTCCACAAACGAGGCGATGCCCCCCTCTCCCGCGTCCCGGCAGAGGGCGGCGGCCAGCTTGGTGACCAGGGCCAGGCCCACCGTTTGGAGCATGGGACGCAGAACTGTGGGGGAAATTTCCGCCACCTCCGCCAGCTCCTCCAGCACGTCCCGGATGGTCTCCAGCAGGGGCAGGGTGTTCCACAGCAGCAGCACACAGGCCGCCGCCCCCAGGACCACCGCGATCTCCGGTGCCTTTTGCCGCACCACCACCGCGCACAGGGCTGCCGCCACCCCTGCCGCGCCCAAGGCAATCATATCCATGGCCCATCATAGCCCGAAAAGGGTCTTGACCAGCTCAAACAGGTCGCTGATCTTCTGCACCACCATCATCAGCACCACGATGAGCCCCGCCAGGGTGGTCATGGTGGCCTGTTCCTCCCGGCCGGACCGGGTGAGAACCTGGTTGAGCACCGACACCAAAATTCCCACCGCCGCGATTTTGAACACCAGATCTACGTCCATTGCCAACTTCCTTTCCCCGGGACGAAGGACTCGTCCCCTTGTCTTTCGTTGGTTTCCCCCGCCTGTTCCCGGCGGTTGGTATCACTCTATGCCCTGCCGGGCCCGTTTATGACCCTTCATACTAGAACTTAATCAAAACCTTTCAAAAGGTTTTGATCAAGTTCTGCATGAGACGGCGCAGCGTGCCATCGCACGATGCGCGTGTGCGCAGCACACGGGTTTCTCGATGAAAGGATTGCATCGAGAAACAGGATCAGAGAAGAATCCAGCAAAACAGCCCCGCCGTGAGGCCCAGAGACAGATCGACGCGAAACAGCCGGCGGGCGGTCTCCCGGGCGTTTTCCGCCTGCTCCTCCAACCGGCGGAGCAGGCTCTCCAGGGCCTGCCGCTGGCATGCTCCATCGTAGCGGCCCAGCACATCCCCGGCCTCCCGGAGGAGGCGGACATCCTCGGGCTCCAAGGGCAGAGGGCAGGTCTCCAGCGACGCCCACCAGCTTTCCGCCCAGCTCTCCTCCCCGCCCTGGGTAAAGGCCCTGCGGCAGGTCTGAAAGAACAACGCGACGCCGCCCTGGCTCTCCCGCTCCGCCTCGGCCATCAGTTGTTCCATGGGGCGCAGGGAAAAAGTGAGCTCTCGGCCCAGGGCGGCCAGGGCCCGGCGAAAACCTTGGAGACACTCGGTTCTCTGGTGCCGCCGCAAGCCCCGCAGCAGGCCAAGAGCCGCGCAGCCGGCAAAGAGGAGGGTTTTTCCCAAAAGGTTCGTCATAGGCTCCCCTCCCTGCTCCCAACGGTATAGACCCGCCGGCCCCCTTCCAGGGTGATGAAAACAAACTTTTGAAAGATGCCCTCCTCCAGCATGGTCCGGTAGAGGGGCCGGCGGCGGAGCTCCTCCCAGCTCCCCCCGTGGGCGGTGGCCAGCAGGGTCACGCCGCAGCCGGCGGCCTCCTCCATGGCCCGCAGGTCCTCCGGGGCCGTGATCTCGTCGGCGGCCAGGACCTGGGGGGCCATCCCCCGCAGGAGCATCAGCAGGGCCGTGGCCTTGGGGCAGTTTTCCAGCACATCCACCCGGGGGCCCAGGCCATAGCGCAGCTCCCCCGCCCCCAGCTCGCCCCGCTCGTCTGCCACCCCCACCCGGTGGGGGGGAATCCCCTCCCCCTGGGAGAGGCAGCGGATAAGATCCCGCAGCAGGGTGGTTTTTCCCGCCCCCGGCGGGGAGAGCAGCAGGGTGCTGGGGAGTCTGCCCCCCTCCACCAGCCGGGGCAGCAGCGGCGTCGCAATCCCCGGCAGGGTGTGGGGCACCCGAAGGGCCAGAGAGGTGATATGCCGGAAGGAGAGGAGCTTCCCCTCCTGCACCGCCCCCTCTCCACAGATCCCCACCCGCACCCCGCCGGGCGCGGTGACATAGCCCCCCCGGAGCTGGTCTAAAATGGTGTGCACCGACCCCCGCCCCGCCGTCTCCAGTACCCGGCGAAGGTCCTCCTCGGTGAGCTTCCTCCCCCGCCAGGCGGGGTGGGTCCATTCCTCCCCCGCCCGGACGGCGGCCAGGGGGAAGCCCTCCCGCAGGCGGAGTTCCTCCACTCTGTCCCGTTCCTCTCGGCTCAGAACAGACAGCATGCCTCGGAGAAATTGGGGCAGTACCTTGTCCCAATCTGCCATTCCATCACCTCCCAGTAAAACGCTACTGGACTATATGACGGCTCGTCCCAGAAGTATGCCTCCCCGGACGGGGATTTCCACCTTGCGGTTGCACCGCCGGTGTGCTAAGATAAAACTCACACCGATCCATCGGCGGCAGCGGCAAATACACCAAGGACATTGTCCGCCCTGACGGCTGCGTCCTCTTCCGGCTGACCGCAAAGCCCCTGGGAAACGAAACCTTTTTCAAGAGAATTTTTTAGACCCAAAGCAATCACAAAAGAAAGGCGGCCGCACCCCAGCCTTGGCTGGCTGGCGGCTGAAAGGGTGATCCATGATGAATGACCTGATGCGCAGAGTAGAAGAAGGCATCCAAAAGCAGAGCTTCGGCACCATGCTGGGGCTGAAGGCCGTAGCCGCGGAAGCGGGCTGCGTCACCATCTCCTGTGAGAAGAGAGCCGATCTTTTGCAGCAGACGGGGCTGCTCCACGGCGGCGTCACCGGCGCCCTTTGCGAGGCGGCGGCAGCCTACGCAGCCCTGACCGTTCTGCCCGAGGGCCAGTCGGTCATCGGCGTGGAATATAAAATCAACTTCCTGCGGGCCATCACTTCGGACAAGGCCATCGCCGTGGCCAAGGTCATCAAGCAGGGCCGCCAGCTTATCGTGGTGGACGTGGAGGCCTTCAACGAGGGCAGCGACAAGGTCGCAGCAAAGATGATCTTCACAGGGACCCCCGTTGTAGGATAATCCCCTGCAAACCCAAAGAACGAAAGGAGCAGCAGCCATGCGCGCCACCATTCTTGTGGACAACCTCCCCGCCCGGGGCTTAGAGGCCGAGTGGGGCCTGGCGGTTTTCATCCAGTACCGGGGCCACACCATCCTGCTGGACACCGGCGCCAGCGGGCTCTTCGCCCAAAATGCCAAGGCCCTGGGGCTGGACCTGGAGGCCGTGGAATTCGGCGTCCTCTCCCACGCCCACTGGGACCACTCCGACGGGATGGACACCTTTTTCCGCCAAAACCTCACCGCCCCCTTTTACCTCCGCCGGGGCTGCGGGGAAACCTGCTACGACAAGACCTCTGAGGGCCTGCGGTACGAGGGGATCAAGCCGGGCCTGCTGGCGGAGTTTTCCACTCGGATTCGCTATGTCACCGGGGACTTCTCTCCCCTGCCCGGGGTGACCTTGGTCCCCCACAAGACCCCGGGGCTGGAAAAACGGGGCCTGGCCGCCAATATGGTCCGCTGGGAAGGTGGCGTGTGGATTCCCGATGACTATACCCATGAACAGAGTTTGGTCTTTGAAACCGAGAATGGCTTGGTCATCCTCAACAGCTGCTGCCACGGCGGGGCGGACAACATTGTCCGGGAGGTGGCGGATACCTTCCCCGGTAAGCCCATCCACGCCATTCTGGGAGGCTTCCACCTCTATGAGACGCCACTGGAGGAGGTCCGGGCCTTCGCCCACCGACTGAAAGAGACGGGCGTAGTCCAGGTGGTCACAGGGCACTGCACCGGCCAGCCTGCCTTCAACGTGCTGAAGGAGGTACTGGGAGACAGGGTTCAGCAGCTCTCCACGGGGCTGGTGGTGGAGTTTTAAGCACCCACGCCCCCAGTCCTGTCTTTTCTATCAAAACGCCAACACCCCTGCGGAGGGTTCCTACTCCGCAGGGGTGTTGGCGTTTTTTAGGGGGGTTATCCCTGGCACTTGGCCAGCAGCTTTTCCCAGTTGTCGTCTACGTTTTTCTGGGCTTCCTCAATCATCCACTCGTTGCCCGGCTTGAACATGTGGCGGAAGCGGCCCTGCATGCGCAGGTACTCCTCCACCGGGCGCTTGTTGGCAGGCATATAGCTCAGGTGCCACACTCCGTCAATGACTTCGAAGAGGGGCCAGACACAGGTCTCCACCGCCAGCTTGCAAATTTCAGGGAGCTTCTCCGTGGGATACTCCCAGCCCCGGGGGCAGGGGGCCATCACGTTCAGGAAGCTGGGGCCGGGGGTGTAGATGGCCTTTTGGGCCTTGGTGTACAGGTCCCGGAAGTTGCCGAGGAAGGTGGTCTGGGCCACATAGGGCACGTTGTGGGCGGCAATGATATCGGTGAGGTTCTTCTTGTTCTGGCTCTTGCCGGGAATCACCGAGCCCACGGGAGAGGTGGTGGCGTTGGCAAAGCGGGGGGTAGAAGAAGAACGCTGGATGCCCGTGTTCATATAGGCCTCGTTGTCATAGCAGACGTAGGTCAGGTCGTGGCCCCGCTCCATGGCCCCGGACAGGGACTGGAAGCCGATGTCGTAGGTGCCGCCGTCGCCGCCGAAGGTGATAAACTTCACCTCGCCCTGGACCTTTCCCTTGCGCTTGAGGGCGTTATAAGCGGCCTCCACACCGGACAGGGAGGCTCCGGCGCTCTCAAAGGCGGTGTGGATGTAGCTGTCCTCATAGGCGGTATAGGGGTAGAGGAAGGAGCTGACCTCCAGGCAGCCGGTGGCGTTGCCCACCACGGCCCGGTCCTCCTCCTTCAGGGCCCGCAGGACCCCCCGGACGGCGATGCCCGCCCCGCAGCCGGCACAGAGGCGGTGGCCGCCGGCGAAGCGTTCCTTTTTCTCCAAAGTTTTCTTAAAATGATAGGTTCTTTCCATCTTCCCTTACCCCCTTTGTCCCAGGTGTGTGTAAACGGGGCCCAGTTCGCCGCCGCTGGCGATGGCCTCCAGGCGGGCGAAGACCCCCTGGAAATGCTCCGGTGTGATGTCCCGGCCGCCCAGACCGTAGACATAGCCCACGGTGCGGGGGCGGTGCTCCAGGTCGTAGAGGGCCCCCCGGACCTCCGAGAACAGGGGCCCGCCGTTGGCGGAAAAGCTCTCCGCCTTGTCCATGATGGCCAGGGCCTTCACGTGCTGGAGGGCCTGGGCCAGCTCCTGGGCCGGGAAGGGGCGGAAGACGCGAATTTTAATGAGGCCCGCCTTAACCCCCTGCTTCCGCAGGGTATCCACCGCGGCCTTGGCCGTGCCGGCGGAAGAGCCGATGAGGACCAAGGCCACCTGGGCATCCTCCATGCAATATTCCTCAAACAAGCCGTACCTGCGTCCAGTGACCTTCTCAAACGCCTCAGCCACCTCTAAGATGCGTTTTTTGGCGTTCTTCATGGCCTCGGCCTGCTGGACCTTGTGCTCCATGTAGTGGCAGCCCAGATCGTAGGGGCCGATGGCCAGAGGATTCTCCTGTTTCAGCAGGTAGTGCTCGGGGTGGTACTCCCCCACGAAGGCTTTCACGGAGTCGGTGTCCAGCAGGACGATGTTTTCCAGGGCGTGGCTGGTGATGAAGCCGTCCTGGCAGATCATCACCGGCAGGCGGACCGAGGGGTCCTCCCCGATGGGCATAGCCTGGAGGAAGTTGTCATAGGCCTCCTGGTTGTTCTCTGCATAGATCTGAATCCACCCGGCGTCCCGGATGCCCATGGAGTCGGAGTGGTCGTTGTTGATGTTGATGGGGCCGGTGAGGGCCCGGTTGACGCAGGCCAGGGTGATGGGCAGCCGGCTGGAGGCCGCCACGTACATCATCTCATACATCAGGGCCAGGCCGGCCGAAGAGGTGGCCGTGACGGCCCGGCCGCCGGCGGCCTGGGCGCCGATACAGGCGGACATGGAGCTGTGCTCCGATTCCACGGGGACGAACTCGGTGTTCACCTCCCCGTTGGCCACGTACTGGGCGAAATACTGGGGGATCTCCGTGGAAGGGGTGATGGGAAAGGCCGCCATCACGTCGGGGTCGATCTGCTTCATGGCAAAGGCGATGGCCTCGTTGCCCGAGAGACGTTCGTTGTAATTCATGGCTGTCCGCCCTCCTTTACCGTGATGGCGCCGAAGGGACATACCTCAGCGCAGATGCCGCAGCCCTTGCAGTGCAGATAGTCGATGCCCGTGAGCTTGCCTTCCTTCACCGGCAGGGAGCTGTCGGGACAGTAGGGCACGCACAGCAGGCAGTTGCGGCATTTCTCGGCGTCCAGCACCGGGGTGTCAGTCCGCCAGGCGCCGGTGTTCACATGGCGGGAGGTGGCCGGCTCATAGATCTCCCCGCCCAGGGTCATCTCCTGCCAGGGGGTAAACTCGTCAATTTCTTTTGCGGGACGGATCATCCTGCCTGCACCTCCTCCCACGCCTTCACCAGGGCGGCCATGTTCCCGGCCACCACCTGGGGCTTGGCGGCAAATTTATGATGGAAGCTCTCTTCCATATCCTCTTTGAATTTCTTCTCCTCCAGCACGCCGCTCACCTTCACCGCCGCGCTGAGCATGGGGGTGTTGGGGAAGTTTTTGCCCAGGGTCTCCTCCGAGATCCGGCGGGCGTCGATGGTGCACACCGTTCCCTGCCAGCCCCGGAGCTTTTCTCGGATCTGGCCGGGGGTCTTGGGGGTGTTGATAATCACCGCCCCCTGGGGCGACAGGCCCCGGGTCACGTCCACCGTGTCCAGCAGGGTCTCGTCCACCACCACCACGTAATCGGGGTTGTCGATGTTGCAGTGGATGCTGCACCGGACGTCGCTGATGCGGTTATAGGCTGTGATGGGCGCCCCCATGCGCTCAGGGCCGTACTCCGGGAAGCCCTGCACGAACTTGCCCGAGCTGAAGGCGGCATCCGCCAGGAGCAGGCAGGCCGTCTTGGCCCCCTGGCCTCCCCGGCCATGCCAGCGGAATTCTACCAATCCGTTGTCTTTCATGGTGTTTTTCCCTCCCTGTGGGAATGTTTCCAGTTTCGTAATAAAAAGCCTCCGTCCTCGTAAAAGGACGAAGGCTAAAAAAGCTTCGTGATACCACCCATTACCTGCGTACCAACATACGCGCTCCCTGTAACGGAGGAATCCGGCAGGGCCTACTGTTCGGGGTCCGGGGTTCGGCCTGCAGCTCAGGAGGGATTTTCAGACTTCCGCGCTACTTCCTTCGGGCTCTCACCGTCCCCGAATCGCTGAGGGGTTCCGCGGATCTTACTGTCTCCATCATCGCCATTGCGGTTGGCTATTCAGTTAAAGTTATGAGGCTATTATACGCACCCGAAAAAGCCTTGTCAAGGAGTAAAACCCCCTGTTTTTCCACAAAAATACCGGAAATTTTTGGTCTTACTCTCTCCCGGCCTGGCCGGAGAAGATCCAGGGGGCGGGCTGGACCTCGATCTCGTCCTTCCGACCCACCTTGGAGACCTCCAGCTGCATGACCTCGGTGGGCTCGATGCCGTTCTCCCACAGCATGCCGGGGATGCGGCTCATGAAGCTGAACTCCAGGGTATAGATGACCACCCGGATCTTGGGGTTTACCCGCACCAGGGTCTTCAGCTCCAGCTCCAGCTTGGGGGAGGCCACCAGGAAAGCCACGTCGGGCACCGGCCAGCGGTGGGAATAGCTCTCCATGTCGTCCACGATGAGCACATTGTTCAGGCCAAAGCGGACCACGTTTTCCTCCATGGTCTGGCGGTCGCCGGCCTTATACTCCACGGCCACCACGTTGCCCCGGCAGGCGGCAATGGCGGCTTCCACGGCGATGCTCTCCCCGGAAACGCAGCAGATGTTCTCCTTCTCGTCCAGGTTGAGCTTTTTCAGGATCACCGCCCGGATCTCCGGGGCCACATAGCGAATGGTGCCGGGGGAGAAGGTGTTGTTTTCCAGGCCGATGCGGTAGCCGGAGTGGGCCTTGGGGTTGTTGATCAGCATGGCGGCGGAGACGTTGACCCCCCGGTCGATCATCTCCGACAGGAGGTTGTGCTTCATGGGCCCTTCGGGCTCAGAGCCCTCGTTATACCAGATCTCGCAGTCTCCCATGCCGTTATCCCACATGCTGTAGAAGATCTCGGGCCGGTTGCCGTCGGTAAAGACCAGCACAGAGGGGTTGGCCTGCACGGCGGGCAGCAGGTTGCGGTTTTCCCCGGTGACGTCTAAAATCCGCACGGTGGTCAAGTCGATGTCGGTGTGGTCGGAAAAATAGTTCAACCAAGCCAAAACGCTTTCGTTGTTAAAAATACTCATGCTATATAACTCCTTTTCTCCTGCTTCCGGGCTGCCAATGGGGCTCATTCCACGGGATCTGTGGTCACCGCCGCTTTCTTTCGCAGGAAGACGGCGAAGGTGTCCGGCTCCCCGTAAATGAAGCTATCCTTCCGCAGCATGTGGGCTGCGTTGTTCACGGTAAAGAGGAAGAAGTGCCCTGCGTCCTCGTTGGCACTTTTGATGCTGATGTACTGGAACTCGTTTTTCCCCGAGGCCTCGTCGGCTTCCTCAAAGTGGTCTTCATAAAAGGTGTAGGTAATGGTCATCCCCTTGTTGGGATACTTGGCCCAGGAGCGCTTCTCCATCCCCCTAGTGTCTGACCGGCGCAGCAGGGCCACGCCCCCCAGAAGACAGGCCAGGGAAATGATAATCGTGACAATGGTGGCCGGCGCGAAATAGCCCAGGGAGATGGTTCCCGCAATGACGCTGATACCCACGATAATCAGCAAAATGCCAAAGATCGGATAGCCAATCTTGGTGGCCAGACGAAGGTTTTTCTCCGGTCGCCGCCGAAAGTCCAGGGTGCGCACCAAAGCGCCCACGTCCGCCTGCTCATAGACCATCTGCACCTGATATTCCATGGTCCTCTCTCCCTTCCCCCTTGTCTGGGGCAGATTTTGTCAAGTTGGATTGTATTTTATTATTGTAAATCCACCGGCCCGCTCTGTCAAGGGCAACCTCTCCAGGGTAATTGAATGAGTGTAGGATTACAATAGATGTTGGACAGTTGAATAAAAAGGATGAAGGATAGAGCCTCATCGGTTAAAGTTAAGTTACCACATAAAACTTGACGAGAGGAGGCCATATCCTTCATCTCTTTTTGCTTATTTGTCCAATATGTATTGTAATCCTACAGCTGTTGCCCCGATCAGATGTATCGTTTTCTTGCTTTTTTTGAAAAAATCTGCTATTATGATAAACAACGCTGTTAGTGTTGTAATAACCCTTGCAGTATGGTTAAAAAGCAAAATGCTCTGCCATGCGGCAGAGCATTTTCATATCTTGGGAAATGTGGACTGACAATATGGAGATCCCTTCCCGTGAAACTTGTAGACAACCAATCTTTATATTTGAGTTCGCACACCGTAACAAACAGGGGCACGAGTCCCATTGTAGATCAGTATCCATCTGTCGTCATATTCAAGGCGAACATCCATCCATGTACCATTCACGAGACAACGGAAGCAATCGCCACAATGTAACCCACCGTACAAAGTGCCGTTATCCAGTGCAATGTCCGGTCTATCCTGATTTAAAATTAAAATTCCAGTCATAGCAGTCTCCTGTAGGAGGATATTGAATGAAGTTTTTCGAAGTGATCCCCCATGACCTTTTTTCACCGTTGGCATCACCAAACCGTGTGCTTTACGCGAACGCATTGGATGTTCTTTATGCGGCATATCGGGAGAACCTAAAAATCCCAGAAGATGTGCTGTATTCCATGCTGCGCAGCAAACTGGAACAGCAGCTGGCTGAAGCCACTTTTGAAGGCGAAGACATTGACGAAGAGGAACTGCGGGATATTTCTGGACGGGCTCGTTTTTTAATTCGCAAACTGTGCAGCAAGGGCTGGTTTGAAAAGCAGCGCGGCGATGATTTTGAAGAATATATCACCGTCCCCAGCTACAGCAGCCGCCTGCTGGAGTTATTTCACCAACTTCGGGATGATCGCCCCATTCGTGGCTATTCTTATGTGTTTGGTACATACTCCACGCTAAAGGTTGCCCATGAAAGCGGCAGTATTTATGATAAAATGGCAGCTATTTATGGTGCCTATGATAACACCCTTGCGTTGATAAAATTGTTGCAAATGGTCTATCACAATGTAAAGCACTATTTCCAAATGCAGCTTGATATGCAAGAGGTGAATGAGGTATTGTCTTCTCACTTTAATGATTTTGGGCAAAAAGTAGTTGAGGCATATATTCGGCCTCTGAAGATCAAAGATTCCGTGCCGAAGTATCGTGTCCCCATCCAATCTGTTCTAAAAAACTGGGTAGAGGATGATACCTTGTTACTTGCGATGGCCAACGCCGCTTTACAGGACAAGCGTGGTAAAACACTGGAAATCTGCCGCTCTGACCTGGTGCAGAAGATCTTCTGGATCGAGGATCGCTACAACAATTTGGAACACGACTATTTGGATGAGATTGATGCACAGGTTCGGCGTTATACCAGAGCCGCAACCCAAAAGGTTGAGAATTTGACCAATCGAGACCAAAATGTCCGCGGAAATCTGAATGTGCTTCTCACAGCGTTGTCTCGGAATCGTCGGGCATCCGAGTTGGTGGATCAAATTCAGCCGGTTTTTCAGCTTTATGAGCAGTCGTTTCTCTCCGAGAAGAGTTTATGGTATCGTAAACGCCCTGGCAAACGCACCAAGGCAGCACCAGTTTATATAAAGGATACGACCCCAGACGCTGAAGCTTCCGCCCAGGCAGCGCAATTGCTGCGCTCGGAATATGGCCGAGCCGCGATCACGGCCTATGTACAGGGCTGGCTGGGGGAATCAGATGTCTGTTATTCTAAAGACTTGGCAATTCAGGATGACAAAGGCTATATCATGAGCCTGCTGGCTGTCCTAACCAGCGGTGACCCCGCTACTGGCCACGAGATAAAAACCTTGGGCGGCTCCATTACAGAGAATGGCTATTCCATCCCGCAGATGCAGATTCGCCGAAAGGAGAAGAAAAAATGAATTTAGATTTCATCCATGGAGCTACCACAAAAGAACTGGAACAGTTCAAATCTGTTTGCAATCAGCTGCTTAGCCGCACATACATTGTACGAACTTTGTATCGCCCGGGGAAAGGCCGAATGAACAATCCGGATTATACCTTTTTATCTGTTCATTATGCGGCAGTACAGGAATATCTCAGCCTCTTAGACTGGGATCTGCGTAGAGATGATCTAAACGGCTATTTTTATGTGTTGAACACGGACGAGGCAAACCGATGTAACCTGAATAAAAAAGAAACTGCTATCTTGCTGGCGCTGCGGATGATCTACGATGAGAATCAGGAACGCCTGGGCCTGGAGCAGGATGTAATTTGTACTGTCCGGGATGTGCTGGAAAAGGTGGTAACAGACTATGCGATCCTTCCGGCCAAGCCTAATATGGATGAAGTCAAACGTGCATTGCTGCAGTTAGAAAATCATTCTATCCTTCAGCGCATTGACGGCAAGTTCAACCAAAGCAACTGCAAGTTTTCGATTTTACCCACAGTGTTGGCTGCTGTTTCCAGTGAGAAGCTAAACGATGTTGTATCTGTACTGCGAAAGGAGGAAACTGCCGATGAAGAAGCTGAAGAAGATATTATTGATTAACTGGTTGTATTTTAGCAAAGAACTCATTGAGATAGGCGACGTTAACTTTTTAACCGGTAAAACTGGTGCCGGTAAATCCACCGTAATCGACGCGCTTCAGATTGTGCTGTTGGGCGAGACCAACGCCCGAAATTTTAACCAAGCAGCAAATGAGAAGTCCCAGCGCACATTGGATGGCTATCTTCGCGCAGATATGGATGAGAATAACCCCAATTCTCGTCGAGGAAAGGATTTTTCATCCTATATTGCCTGCGAATTTCAGGATGAAATTGCAGGGAGCAGCTTTGTAACAGGTGTTGTTTTTGATTGCCGCAGTGACGGTAGCCGTCAGGATCGCTTCTTTATTTACGTAGGGACCCTGCCAGAAAATTGTTTTATCGAAAATGGCGAAGCAATGGAGATTTCGGCCCTGCGTCGCTTCTTAAAACAGAGGTATGAGAAAATTGAACTTTATGACACGCAAAAAGAATACCGCAGAAACATGTTGTCCAGATGGAATGTTCACAATGAGCAAGTTCTGCGGATGATGAAAAAAGCGGTATCCTTCCGTCCGATTGTGGATATTCAAAAGTTCATTACAGAGAACATTTGCGATATTCCAGATAAACCTGACATTGAGGCAATGCAGCAAAATGTTCGTGACTATAAGCGGCATGAGATGCTGGCACAGCGGCAGGAGGAAAAACTGATCGCGCTGCAGGAAATCAGCAAGCTTTATCGAGAGATGCACCAATCGATTGACCGCTGGCGCGTGCAGTCTTTTTTGGCACTTTGGTCGCAGAAAGAAATGGTGCAAACCCGAATTGACCGGCGGGAGCTGGAGCGACAGGAATGTACCATCTCACTGGCCACAGTGGAAGATGACATTAGAACGCTGGCCGATCAAATCGCGCAGAAGGAAAATCGGAGAAGGGAGCTGGACTTAGCCTGTGCGCAAAGCAGCATTTTCCAGGAAGAGGAGAAACTGCGCAGCCGCAAGCAGACGCTGCTCGACGAACAAAAAGGTCTCCTGCAGGGCCTGCAAGGACTGGCATTGGAGATCAAGAGAGAGTCCCTACGGCTGGGTGATCTATGCGCCTCGATTTTGGCATGGGACGCTGAGGAAATCCTTTTCCCTGTGCAGGAAGCCGCCGAGGCGGTCCATAAGGCCTATACAGCTTTTTCTGGCGGCAGCTATGAGATATTCTCCTATTCACTGACGGCGTTTGAAAATGCACAGCAGGCTGCCGCCGCGCTTTCGGGGAGGATTCGGAATGCAGGGCATAAAGCAAAAGATAGCTTAGCTGCACTGAAAGAGCAAAAGGATCAGAAACGCACAGTGTTGGTGAACCTACGAAAAAATATCAAGGACTACCCACGCGGGCTGCTGTCATTCAAGACACGGCTTAAAACTGAACTGGAACAGCAGATGGGGCATCCTGTACAGATTGATATTCTTGCAGATGTATTAGAGATTGCGGATGAGCACTGGCGGGGCGCTGTAGAGGGTTATCTGAACACGCAGAAGTTCTATCTCTTAGTGGACCCGGCCTGCTACAAAGAGGCTTTGGCAATCTATGACCGGATCAAGCCAGAATTGGGGTTTCGCTCCTTTGGTTTAGTGGATATCGGAAAGCTGCGGGAGAGAGAAAAAATCGATCCATGGAGTAATAGCCTCGCAAAGAAAATTGAAACGAAGAATGAATTCGCACGCAGCTATATTGATTACCTGCTGGGCCATGTGGTGTGCTGCGCAAAAGCGGAGCAGTTGAGGAACCATAGAACCGCCATTACAGCGGAAGGCATGCTTTATCAGGGATATGTTGCTCGTCTGCTTCGCCGGGAAATGATGGCGGATGCCTTTATCGGCCGCCGCGCTGTGGCCCTGCGGATCACTCGCCTGGAAGAAGAATTGGCCCAAGTGGAAGAAGAAATCTGCCACTGGAACCCCATCCATGAGCTTCTGTCCTGCCAAAAAGAGCCCTTATTTACGGAATATTTTGTCCAAGCAACGGTGACACAGGGACAAACAGACTACCTGCGTGGATTGGAGATTACCAGCCAAGTATCCGACATTGATGACCAGATTTCTCAGTTGGATCTGCTGTGGCTGTCTGAGCAGCGGCAGACCATTGCTTCCCTTGGTGAAGCGATCCTATCTCTGAGCAAAGAGAAAGAGCAGAAGATCGGCCAAAGAGGCCAACTTGTAGAGCGCATCCGTCAGTTGGAATATGAAACTTTACCGGATCATTATCAGGAATTATCCAACCTTAGTGATCGCCTGCAAGAGGAGTTCTCTCCTGAATACCAAGAAAACACAGGGCTTCCCAGATATCGCCAGGAGCTCTCTCGACTGAAACGAGCGGAGGTTGTTCATAAAAACTTCAGTGATCAACTGTCGCGGAGTGTCAATGAACGGGAGTCTGCCCGGCGCAAGCTCTTCACGGCACGTAGGGATTACACTGACCGCTTTAAGCCTTGTTCCTTCCGCGTTGAAGCTATGGATAATAAGGAATTCGAGGCAGAACAAAAATTGCTGGAAGAAAGTGAACTGCCCAAATACAGAGAAAAGATTCAGGCAGCCCGAGAAAGTGCGATGGAGCAGTTCCAAAACGATTTCCTTGCAAAGCTAAAATCCAGTATCGATCAGGTACAAACGCAGGTAAAGAGCTTGAATCGTGCTTTGCGTCAGGCCCAGTTTGGAACGGATCGCTACCAGTTCCGTATAGATCGGAACCCAGACTATGCGGATTACTATGACATGATTATGGCACCTGAACTGATGGAGGGTGACATGGGTCTGTTTGCGCTGCCCTTCCAGGATAAATACGGCCATTTGATTGAAAAACTATTTAGCCAGATCACGATGGCCGATGACACACAACTGAACGCAAGAAAGGAAAGTGAGCTTCAGGAGAATATCCAGCGCTATACTGATTTCAGGACCTACTTAAAATTTGATTTGGAAACCACAGATCAGAACGGTTCAAAGCAACTTCTCTCTCAAACCTTGAATACGAAGTCCGGCGGTGAAACACAAACACCATTTTATATTGCTGTTCTGGCATCTTTTGCGCAGTTGTATCGAGTCAATGATACCTCCAGTTTTGGTAATACCGTTCGTTTGGCAGTGTTTGACGAGGCATTTAACAAGATGGACAGTGATCGGATTATAGAAAGTGTTCGTCTTCTGAGAAAAATGGGCTTGCAAGCAATTATCTGCACACCACCGGATAAAGTTTCTGACATCATGCCCATTGCAGACCGTACACTGCTGGTAAGTAAGGAAAAATATCAGATGGTTGATTGTAAAATCAAGTTGGACACTTGAGTAAAAAATCCATAGTGATTTTTCTCCCCGTGGTAGAATGAAGTTACCACACAACTTCTACAGAGGGAGGGCAATCACTATGGACT